>JBFLWZ010000026.1:0-17232 GCA_040757615.1 Thermoproteota archaeon
ATGCTGCGGCCAATCCACCTGAGGACGTCAAGGTTCTTTGCTTCATCCCTTAGTGAAATCATCTGTTCCAGCGAGACATCGAAAACGTCAATACCTCTAGCCGGCGGGAATGCGTAGCGCAGGCCAACGTTGAGAGTCCTGTGCCTGACCTCGATCGGGTTGAGGATCGCAATTATCTGCATGTCCTCATTGCATATCGCAATATTGCCATCGCCAAAGAACTCGCAGACGACGACTCTTACCTTGCCGTCAGGATGCCTGAACTTCATAGAGACAATGCGCTCGCTTCCTGCCTGCTCTATCGACTCCATCTTTGCGCGCTCGATCTCTTTCTGGGCAATGTTCTCAAGTTTGTTTTCCTCTACCGGCTTGAACTTGAGCCGGGTTATCCACACGCCCTTTGCAGAGACTACCAGCATAATGTCCTCCTGCGTCGGATGGTGGAGTTTGAGAAGAAGCGAGCTCTTGGTAATAGCGTTGACGCCGCTAACATAATACCCCGAGGTAACCCTGGCTCTGATCTCGTTGACAAGGTATCTCAGCTCGACGCCGGAAAGTTCCATACTAGATGAACAGGTATGACGCAAATATTAAACAATTGAAAGAGCCGCAAGGCATTTTACCGGCTACAATTTAACCACAAAAGGCAACTTGGACATATTCGAACGTGTTTACTACATGCGCGCTCTGCTAGGTGTAGTCGCCGGCGCTATTACAGGCTTTTTAGTGCCGTTTGACCCCTCTGGGCAGCTAAACCAAGGTATGTCGGTAGGCATTGCCATCGCAATGGCATTCGTTTTCTATTTCATCTCTCTTGGGATCGGAAGGGGAATCGCTAAGAACGTGCCAAGGGACAAGCGCAGAAAGGTCGCGACAGAGGGCATTGTGCCTTTCATATTCCTGCTCTTGACATTTATGATAATCGTCTACACGGCACTGCACCAGTCGCTCGTTCTAAGTTAAATATCGGCGCCTGCTCACATACAGCAAATTGTGGAACTATCGCACACCCGGCATCCCTGACGAGCTGTTCGATCGGACCGAAGAGGTGCCCATAACGAAGGAAGACATCAGGGCGATAGCGATAAGCAAGCTCCGATTGAATGAAGGCCATTCGGCAATAGATGTCGGCTGCGGCAGCGGGAGCATCACTGTCGAGCTCTGCATGCAGACAAGAGGCACAGTCTATGCAATCGACTTTGACAAGAACGCAGTCGAGCTGACCAAAAAAAACTTGCAAAAGTTCGGCGCAAATGCAGAGGTCATTTTGGGAAAGGCGCAAGATGTCTTGCCAAAGCTGCCGCATGTGGACGCGGTAATGGTTGGCGGCACTTGGGGAGACACGCGTCAAGTGATCGAGCTCGCAGTCGGCAGGCTGAAAAAGGGGGGCAGAATAGTCATCGACACTATACTTATCGAGACGATGTACCAAGCTCTTACTACGATAAACGATCTAAAGCTTGCAGAAGTAGACGTCACGCAGGTGACGATAGCAAAGGCGCGCAAGGTCACAACAGGCACAATGATGCTCGCTAGGAACCCTGTGATGATAATATCTGCAACTAGAGCCTAGCGATTGCGGCATCCAGATATTCCTTGTCTATTTCAAAACCTACAAACGGGACTCCGAGTCGCATGGCAGCAACGGCGGTGGAGCCGATGCCTGTAAAGGGATCGATAACCAGCTTTGCTTTGCCATGCAGCTTTATGCACATCTCTGGCAACTTGATGGGAAAGGTTGCAGGGTGCGGCCGTTCGCTCTTGCTCTGTATTGTTCCATATGGTATGAACCAAGTGTTCCCTCTGTCGCGTCTATCCTCCTTGGCAGCTTTCCACCTGCCAATGTTGGTCTTGTCTTGGTAGGGTATCCCTACAGCCAGCTTGTCAAGATGCACATCACCGGCCTTGGTAAAGTGGAAGATATATTCGTGGCAGTCGTTCAGGAACCTGTTGCTTACTATGGGCTTGAAATGTCCAACGGCAATATCGCCGGCAATGTTCGGGTAGTTGCCGACGTCGGCCTTGGCTATCGCTATCGACTTGACCCAGTGGATTACGTTTTGCAGCACAAAATGCTTTCTCAACACCGACGCAACGTCCCATGCTATCCACTGGTCCTTTGGCTTGTTGCCTATGTTGAGAAAGAATGAGCCGTCGTCTGCAAGGGTGCGCCTTACAGCGATACCGACCTCCTCTATCCATGCGAGATACTTTTCCCGCGGCAAGGCATCGTTGTAAGAGCTATAGCCAATGCCAATGTTGTATGGAGGCGACGTGACGATTACATCGACTGATTTTTCGCTGACATTTTCATTCAGGCCTGTTATGCAGTCCTTCAAGTAAAAAATGGCAGAGCAATCGCCCTTTTGCACCACCCTATAAGGCGCGTCCTGATTCTGCAACAATCAAAAGCTTGCAGTCTGGCATTTATCCTTTGCATTTTCTTATCTTTTTTGATACAGTAAGAATCTGGTGCTCTCAATAAAAGCAAGGCAGCCCATTAGCTTGTATACTAATATGCCTGAAACATCAGAGTGTCTGCACCAGTGTAAAAGGTGTGGCATCATTTATGGTTGCAGCGCGCAAAAATGCGGCCTTCTATTTGCAAGCGGCTACTGTCAGATATGCTCATCGTCAGCGGTAATTAATCTTGTAGCGACTGCTTGAAGTGTTTTCGCTATACAAATATGATTTACAACAAACAACATATTTGTCATTGTGGTCTTGGAATTGCGCTTTCTGCCACACCTGATGGGGAACCCTCAGCTATCGAAGAATCATTATCGTTGTTATTGGCATTTTGCTGTTCGGTCTGCATATCGGACTGCTCTTGTTGTTGCCCTGACGTATCGTTCGCAGTGGGATCTATTTCTGTTATTGAGGCCGGTTGAGAAATGAGCTCTTCCTCTGGCTGTGACGAGAAAACAAGCGGCACAATGTAAATTATGCCAATAGCAACTGCAAAAGCGACACTGCCAGCCATATCCACCAATGTCCAAAATTTCTATCCCTGTGTCCCCTGCTTTTGCCATCTTTTCCATGGAGAACGAGATACTTAACGACTCAATTACTCAGGGGCCTCTCTTATAACAGATCATAATTAGGATGGCTAGTTAGTATTTTGGCATGAGCGATACTGAACTGGCAGGATCTGTTCCACATTTGGAGCATGATTGCCGAGGCTTTGCAAATACAATAAACGCGTCTCTTCCATCCATTGGAATTATCCCATAGCTGAATGACAAGAGCTCCCTTTCGGTTGGATGGTAATTATGACTAATAATTTCCTGAATTGTTGTATCCGATCTTTCGGGATTCATGTTGCCAAGGATTTCTGTCACCCTTTGGTCACTTACTTTCTGCTCCGTATCTTCTAGCGGCTCTCCGATCCACACATCGAAATAATCCAAGAGGATTTTCTCGCGACAGACGATGCATTCAGTATTTTCAATAAACTCATGATAGATCCTTTTCTCCTCGTCTTCATTTGGTGGCCTAAAGCTGTATTGTGTAGGAGGAACCCTGTGTTGAAAATATGGTCTGTATAGTCCATAATCTCTGCTTCTTGGACGCGCTGCGTCGTCAATGATTTTGCTGGTTCCACCTCCACGGTTCTGTTCATTTTCCTCCAGAGAAAAGATATTTTGAGACAATTCTTTTACCAAACTAGTGACTCTTTCTGTATTGGTCAGGGTTGGCGGATTGATGGTCTTTTTACTAGGTCGAAGAGTGCGTGGAGGCAAAGTCTCGCTTGGAGGAGGAGGGTAAAATATTTCTGGAGAAGAAAGGCTTCGGCCACCTACTATCTGCTGCAGCGCCGTTGAAGCCATCCACCTCAAATCTTCAAAATTGATTTTGAATTGATATCTTGCACTTGACTCTTCTTCTCGTATAATAGTAAGATATTCTAATGTAAGTATGAATTCTGTAAAGGCAATATGTCTCACCAAATATTTTATCAAGCCCATTTCCAAGGCTAGCTGGCTGTACGTGTCAAGGAATTCTTTTGAAGTAAACGAAAATGATGACAACTCTTTTGTCGCTATTACTGCTGTTGTATTTGCATCAGATTGACTAGATGGATGATGTTGTTGTTGTTTTTTGTTGCTATTCATGTATTCTGATGCCAAGTAAAATAATACAATAATTCCAAATTGTATTCCAAGTGGGGATCTTTCTATAAATGATCTTAGATTATCTTTATTATTGACAACGGTAATATCATCACTGACATCATCAATATGGTGTCCTACTTTCTCTTTAGAGGCATCATCACTAGTCCTCTGGCTATCTGTACTTTCCAAATATACAGGAGCATATTATTCTTCTTGGTATAAGAAGAGTTCCTGTTCTCGTCGTCTTTTTTATAGAAAAGACGGCAGAAGACCACACCAGTTTTAACTGGTGGATGAGATGAATATGCCGCTCTTTTACATCCAACAACCTCCTCCCTCTCTCCCAGAGGTGCACCAGCTGTTAAATTCAAGAAGTACAGAGAGAGAGAGAGAGAGAGAGAGAAACGCTTCTTGAGTGTCAGAGCTAGGCAAAGTGGTTCCAAAAACAAATGGATGGAACGTACGTCTTGGCACATGTAATACAAACCTGTACTACCACCACATGCCATGCCATGCCATGTAAAGCCGACGATAGTGGATTGGGTTCTCGGACACACATTATTATCACCTGCGGGACGCGGGGAATGCACACGCCTCTGTGGAGATGACAGAAGCTCTCGGTCGCTGAAGCAGGAAGCCACCGAATTTATCGGGTGGTAGTTCACACATTTATTGCTTGATAAAGTAAAAAAGATGGTAGTGGTTGTTCAATGCAATTGTTTTTCGGTTTTCTATCAAACGGTCACATCCATTGTAATAAATAAAACATACACGATGAGAGCTAAAAGAACGTAGTAAAAATGCAGCAGAATCAAACAACAAGCCAGATCATAAATACTATGGGAATAACCCAAATGTTCTAAAAATTGTCTTAGGTTGATCTGCAGGCAGAACAGCTACATCTTCTAATGATCTAACCTTGGAAAAATCGAAGCACTTAACGTAGAGAATGTTGTCATCAAGAAAGGGGCGATAAACCCGACTAGGTACTACTTTGGTCATTCAATGCTAAAAAAGCATCACAGCGGGAATTATGTCGTTGACTTGGTGAGCAGCGAATTAACTCTTTATAAGAGAGACATGGTGCCAAACCCATCATATTTTACGACGCTTGGCGGCTCGTCTTTTGGATACCTGCCGCATATGGATGAAGAAAAGGACCGTTGTTAATTGTACCAGCTGTTAAGTACGTTGTAGCCCATAGCAAGAAATTATGGAGAACAGGATGTTTCATGATTTCCAAACGGCTGATTTTGGCAGTCATCTTCAAAAGAATATTGCATCTAATATGAGCATGATGTTTCATTACTGGTTGGCATATGCTACTACAACAATGAAACCTACATCTTATAGGTCTGGTTATGCCATGCCATACTTCCAACAATGGCTAACCCAGAGCAACATAGAGTGCGACAAGTACCTGCGGTCAGAATCATTTCTTAATTCTCTTAACGAGTACATGGGATCCGTAGCCAGGCTGTATTCCATTACAAAGGTCATGTCTTATCCTATCACATCTAGTCTCAGTCTTATCGACACCTACATCAGCAGCGTTCAAGGAAATATGCTGGAAATGCAAGAGACTCCGCACCATGTTGCGCACAGCATAGAAGATGTCCGGCTGTTACGCTATTCTGGAAGTCAGCCAGCTAGAAAAAATGGCACACCCTTGTTGATTGTATATGCTCCTGTCAACCGCTATCATATAATGGACATTCGGAAAGGGAGAAGTATTGTAGAGCACTTCCTGTCGGCCGGCTTTGACGTTTATCTCCTGGATTGGGGCAAACAGCTAAACAACAAACCGTCGCTCTCAGATTATGTAGGCTATATACACAGGTCAATAGAATATATCAAGAAAATTTCCGGCGTTGATCAAGTCAGCATTCTAGGCTATAGCTGGGGCGGCGTTCTCTCAATGATTTATTCCTCGTTGCGCGGTGCGAATGTAAAAAACCTAATACTCCAATCTGCTCATGTTGATTTTCACAGAGACACCAGCACACTTGCGTACTGGTTCAGAAAATTACCTATTGACGACATTACGAAAGAGTTTGATGTTATTGACTGCCGCTTTATCAACTTGGCACTGCTAATGAGAAATCCTGCTGTACACTTTTTGGATGCATTTCGGTTTGCAAGCGACATGAACAAAGATATGCCTTCTATCGAATTCTGGCCCGATGCGATCCGAATAATTGGATGGTTAAGTGATACGCCATTGATCCCTGCAGGTTTTTTCAGGGATTTTATCGGCAAGCTCTATCAACAAAACCAGCTTGTAAAAAAGGAACTGGAGGTAACACTATCCTCAGATAGTAGTAGACCAGAGACAGTCGACCTAGCAGAGATAACGATGTCTTTGTTGAATATTGTAGGCGATCAAGATGATATCTGCACGCCTCCTTCCTCAATTCCGATTAATGACATTGCAACTAGCAAAGACAAGGAATTAGTCAGGTTTCCAACAGGCCACATAGAACTCTCTGTAAGTTCTACCGTTCATAATGAACTATGGCCACGAGTGGTAAAGTGGCTGAAGCAGAGATCGTAACCAGTTATGCTACAAGATGGAATGGCAATTCTGTAAATGCATTGTCAACTGTATAAAGCAATGCGATTCCAAGAAGGTGTAATGTTTGGTTCCACTATAATCCTGATGCATCTGGCTGATTATCTGCAAGGACAAAAGAACAGGACATGTCCCGTATGCAGGCGCCGATTTGATACATTCAGAGAAATGGACATTCATAGGCAAAACGAACACGGGCAGGATTAAGTATTGAATAGATGGATATTTTCAGAAAAATTCCTTGATGAATGGAAAACGATCCTCCCCCTTTTTCAATCCACTTAAATTGCTTCACGTAAAGCCGCTGTATAGGTTGTCAGATCTACTTGCAGGATTATCAGTTCCAACACCGCCAGAAGTCGTTGTATTATTGCTGTTTGTTGCCGTCTGATTGTTCGTTGCCTGATTGCCAGATGTCTAGTTGGACGATGTTGTTTCTGGAGTTGAGGTAGCGACTATCTCGACTGCAGCGTTAGAAGGATCATTTATCGCAGTCAGAGACCTTCTATTATTTGCGACAGCAGACTTGTCAACACACCAAATGTATCATTATTCTGAGCTGCTACAATTGCAGCATCTAACTGTGTATGCAGCCGTAACGTAATGTTGCTTGTAGTAATCGTTTGGTTGCTGCCAGTTTGGCTGGCATTTCCCTTTGTGCTGGGGTTGTTTTGACTTTATGCCTGAGCGGATGGAAAGCTCAAGCTCACGCTAACCGCTGATGCTGTAATTAATAGAACTGCGCCTGTTAGAGCGACGATAATTTTTTCGTTCATGCCATGATGGCATGAACGAAGCTTTTAACGCTTTGAGGACGAATATAGAGATTCTCGCAAATTATCGTGATTAGGGAAGATAAACACGAATAATGAATTTAAGAAATACCTGATTCGCCAAAAGCTTTTGCAGGATGCACTACCGTGCAGACGCAAAGTCCAGCTCTACTCCGCGCCTGTTGTCGTAGCTGAAGGTAAAGGTCTCATTGTCGGCAAGTGGTATGCGAGATACCTCTGCGTTGCACTGTGGGCAGGCCAAAACATCATGCCTGCGGATACTGATGGCAGAAGCAGCCCAGAAGCAGAAATCGCATATAAGAAACTGGCGCGACAGTCTTAGCAAAGAATCGTTGTCGCGAATCTCTAGTACAGATGCCATTATCATCCACAAAGTGCATTTCAATATTAAAAGAGCATGGAGTGTTGTACTGATTCTATAGCTGATGGCAATGTTATAGATCTTTATTCTTGGTCGTCAATATATCGCCTCCTAGAGCGCCTATTACCCCCATGGCAGCTGCAGGCACAATTACGAATGGCATTACTTTGCCGAGTATCTCAAAATAGGCCGATGCGATCATGCTCGGCCAGATCCTTTCTTGGTCAAGCACTTCATTGTAGGTATATGTTATTAGAGGATAGTAAAGCGTAAAGAACGCGATTCCTACTATGGCGCCAGAGGCGTACAACGATATCCTTGATCTGGAAAACGACAATAGTGCATCGGCTGCCACAAATGGCACTATGTTGACGACATAGAACGGCAACGTCGGGACCAGGGCGTCATTCGGAACAATCGAAGTGAGCATGCTCGTCGCAATGAACGCGGCTCCGATAGCGGTTACCATGCCAAAGCGCCTGCCCGATAGAGCAGACGAGCTGTATACTAGAGCTGACATCAGGACAGGAAACGCCAGCGTCGCGACTGCCACGCCAAGCACAGGATGTGGGTCGAAATCAAAGTAGTCCGTGCTTGAAAAGGGCAAGGAGAACATGTCTACTATTCCGGAGACTGCCAGCCACACAGGCAGAACGCCAATCAGGATGAGAGAAGGCGCGAGGCGGAACTCTCGAAAGGCCATGCTGCCGTGATGCACCATGCCTGCTAGAGCGCCGATGCCACTCGCCACCATGCCGCTTACTAGCACAAAGTGGGGTGGGCTCAAAAGACCGTCAAGACCAAAAGCCGAATGCCACGCAAAATCGACCGGCCCTGCGGCTACCAGCAGGATTACTCCGGCTATGATCATCTTAACTGGCCGGATAAAGCCTGTACGCTTTGAAGCAGAAAACAGTATTGCTGCGCCTGCGACCACTGTCCCTACTCCTGTATAAAGCACCGCATGAGGAGGAGCAAAGAAGGTTTCAGGCTTGTTGAGCAGGTGGTTGTTGATGTCCCAGCTTCCGCCTCCAGCAGCGAGCAAAACGCCCACGCTTACAAGTACATAGCCTGCAAGGAGCCTAGAGCTTGAGCCGATTATGTTCTGGGCGGAACTCTGGCGGAAATAATTCATGACACTTTTTCGCATGTTCGATAATTAAGGCTTTGTGACTTGCACATCATATATCTGCACAAATTCCTGTTGGTGATCGACTGTCCCTTCAGCCGGCCAATGAGCGCCATGCCAGCTGTGTGGAAAAGCAACAGATTTTACATAAACCACGAACCTTCCATCGGCCTCCGGCTCTACCTGCAGGTTGATGCTGTAGCTGTTGCCGCCCCCCCACGGTCGGCTGAACGCCTCTATAGATGCATACTGTGCCCTGACTGTCACCGCGTTCTCGCCATATGCCGAACCCATCTCTTCGCCAGCCTGAATCAAGTCAGGAGTCTGTACGAAATTATGATTGATTATCTCAACGTTGTCAGTCCTCGTGAGGTTTGGAAATCCAATGGAAACGATCTGCATGTCTGCGTCATCGCCGCTGTTTGTCCCAGCGACTGATATGATAAATGGCTGCCCAAGCGTGACTTCTGCCTTGGAAAGGATGACATGAGTCACGACGGCCTCGGGTCTCCGCAGCCGTGTCTGGTACGATTGTGGAAAGACGTAAAGCGTGAGAGAGAAATACAGCAAGAGCGCCGCTGCAACCGCAATGCCTAGAACCATTGTTCTTAACAATGTATTGTAGTATTACATCTGTGACCTTTTATTTCTTGGCACCTGACTAGCCACATGCAAGCTGCCATAGAACGTGAAATGGAGGCACCAGCATGCAGCGGATGTAGTAGCACTGACGGCGTGGCATCTTCGGTGCACACATACAGGGGACCGTATTTTTGCATACGCTGCTGCAACTATCTGGACAAGAGCGGCAGGCTTGTGGTCTAGCAGTCAGGCCCGCTACCTGCGGCTTTGTAAATCCTGCACACATTATTAGCAAAATGTGAAAATACCACCTATACGTAATTTTGCACATGAAGGCGTCATATGTCCTTGCGGCCGCTGTTGCGGTCTCGGCGCTAGTCCCACTCTCCATAGCCTTGAGCCCCTATGCCCCGCAAACCGGCGGGCCGAAGCTGGGAATCTATGACGGCGTTGAAAGCAGGATCGCAGATGCAAGGGATGATGCCGAGGCGGTGCAAACTGGAACAGAAGTCCTAGTCAGGGACTACCACGACATACTTGGCGCCAGTGTGGTAAAGCGCGCCGACGCCTTCTTTTTTACAATCAATCTTGCAGGCAACCCAAACAACAGCCAGGAATACGAAACGATCTACCGCTGGCAGATCATCACCACAAGCCCGGTGACAAACAGAGAGCAGCAGTACACAATCATGTTCCCTCACTTTGCCACCGGCAACTCTACGACAGATGGCTGGTACTTTGCAGTGTACGACGAGACCGTGAACACGTTCATCGTCAGGCCAGTCAGGATCGAGGATATGACTGAAAACAGAGTAGAGTTCCCAGTGGAGGATTTTTACATCGGCAACCCTTCGCGTTTCAGCTACTGGGTTGAGGTGTTGGTGAGGCTCGACGCCTCATTTGGAGGGCCCAACCACCTCGTGGATTACGCCCCTTGATCACACTGTATCTACCGACACTGTCTGCCCAACGGTGACCTGCTTTTCAATCGTAAAGCTCTCGCCCGACACCTCGTCGGTTATTACATATGTGATCAGGTAGTCGCCCTCTGGAAATGGCGTGTCCTGCGTCAGCGACAGCTCTAGGAAAAGCTCTGTGTTGGGTCTGTGCGATACTATGCTTCCTGCCGGCACGTTTTCAATCGCTTGGAGCTCGGTTCCATTTGCGCTTGCAATGATATAGTCGGCAGTCATGTTCATCAGGTACAGGATGTTGCCTTGATCATCCATGACGTGCATGTGGTCATAGCCCACAAGCTCGACGTAAAGCACCATGGTTTCGCCAGGGTCAAAGACGTTGTCATGCTCTTCATAGACCCCATAGCCGGCGGCGGTGAACGGCTGGACATACGTGCTGAACGTGGCATTAAACGCGGTCTGGTTCCACACTGAAAGGTACAGGTCCTTTGCGTCACCAAGCGTCATGTTTGACGCAGTGGTGTTTGTTGCGGTTTGGTTTTGCGCCGACGCAGTTCCAGAAACTAGGGCGATGGCCGCTGCAAAAGCGATCACAAAAGCTACAACAAGTTTGCCATACATCGTCAGGAAGATACGCGCATAATTCTTAATCGGTTGGACTGCATCTACGGGAACAAGTTTCGTGAGCTACCCACGAATAAATTCGTGGGCTTCCTGCTTCTTCGACTGCATTGCAATCTCCACATGCGTGACTTCCCGGTGCTCCACTGGTAGACCTAAAAGCTTCGTCAATCTATTCTGCAAGTGGTTGATGGCAGAGTTGTAGTCCCTGTCCGTGATAGCACCACACTTTGGACAAGCATGCGTACGTACTGCAAATGACTTTGGTACGGGATGGCCGCATCTGGAGGAGTCGATGGAGCTGTACGCCGGCTCTACCTCTACCACTCTGTTGACCTTGTACTGCAGCATCTGCTTGAAGGTGGACCAGCTTGCGTCCAGGATTTTGCGTGCAAGCCTGTGGTTCTTCGTCAGGTTTGTTACTTGCAATTTCTCCGAGAATATCAGGTCGTAGCGGCTGCTGTAGTATGTCGATACCTTGTGCAGGAAATCGCGGCGCTTGTTGCTTATGCGCTCGTACAGCCGGGCTAGCATGTACTTTGCTTTCCTGTGGTTGCTGCTTCCCACATGCCTTCTAGATAGCTTCCTATGAGCCCGCCTCAATGGTGTTAACATCTTTGTAAGGAATTGAGGGTTATCAATTACATAGTTGTCAGAGTCGTGGCAGAACTTTGTGATGCCGACGTCTATCCCTACAGGCTTTCTGTACTTGATTATGGTTGAGCACATCCTGCGCAGCAGCTCGCATGCCACGACTGCGTACCATTTTGAATTCTTCCTGCATACTGTTACCTGCTTGACGTTTACCGGCTTTCTATGAAGTACAATCCTTATGCTGCTGCCTCTTACCTTGGATAGTACCAGCAGCCTGTTGTTGCTTTCGATTTTAAATCCAGTCTGGTTGTTGTATGTAAATGCGTTGAAATCATCGTTCTTTCTGTATGTCAGCTTCCCGCCCTTGGCAGCCTTTCTAGCTGCCGTAGCAACCTGTTTGCATATACCATCTGCTGAGGCATCTTGCTATGATAGTTTGAAAGCCATGGATGCTGCTCTTTCAATTCTATCAATGCATAGTTCATGTCATATTCTAACATCGATGGCTGGATTGACAAAAAGTAGTTGTACACAGCCACCTACATCCATCCAGAGTCTGCCCTAGCACAACCTCTTGCTCTTTTGTAAGGTAGAGCCGGAATTTGTAGTTGATCATATGATGGCTGAATCATTATTTTTCCAAGCTTGAAATCTAACTTTAAGAGCACGTTTGTGGGGGGGGAGACGGCATATGTATATGTGCACTAATGGCGGCCAGCACAGAGGTTCTCTCGCTTCATCCCCCGACGTCTAAAGAAGAACTGGGGTTTTCCCGCCCATAACATGATAAAAACAGAGGTAAGAGGCGCTTGGCGATTCTGCATCAACGACCTTGTTACAGCCTATGCCGTTAAAGTCGCGTTTTTTGTTCGATGCAGTTTTGCCCGCCAAGCGCCAAAGTCAAGCCATGGCTTTCGACGTCATCACCATATATTGACGCGAATTACATAAAAACATTTTGATTTGACGATAATTTCCATAATATAGCGTCTATAGATAAACTATCTTGTTTTAGTGGACATATTCATATAATTCTTATACTCAATATGAATGATTTTTTATCGGCACGTGACGCGATAGGTTTTATGATCCCTTCCAAGCGACCTTCTGGAAGCTGCCATAGGTGCCCGAATATTCAAAATCAAGAAATCCGTCTTTTGCAATGACTTTCTTGGTCGACGACATGTCCATCCTTGCAGTTTCAAAGCCTCCCGGCAACTCTAGTATTGCGCGGTGGACCTCGCCTGTCACCGGATTTCTGATCGGCTCAAGCCAAACTTCTGCAATGTTGCTCACCCTGACGCGGCTCTTGAGTCCGTTTGCCTGGAAGGTAATCCTGGCTCTGCGAGGCGCTTGCATCTTTTCAAACGTGCTTCTGTAAACTTCAAACGGACCTCCGCCGGCCTCTCCCGTGATTATCTTTGACAGCACTTCAAACTGGCCCTCGTTGGCGCGCTCGTCGATGTAGAATGAAGCCTTGCCATGGCCTTCATGGATTTGACCCGGCCACGAGCCTATGAACGCCATATTGAGCCCATCAAGCTTGATGCTTTCATAATTGCCCTTAATGACTTTGATGCCACTGACACTTTCGCAGTAACCATGCGTAGGCTTGGCGTTGAACTGGCAGGGGCAGCCCCAGTCGCAGTTGCAGGCATCAAGGTAGTAGGCGCGAATTTGCCACTTTGTCTTTGGCTTCAACATGCATTAGCAGGTCATGTAGATATTTCTGCGTTTTTTCCGATATTTTTTAATGCCGTCCCCTGCTCTCTAGGCTGTGCTGCTGAACGCGATAATATCAAGAGCTCTTGCCATACCAGGCTGCCAACGCCTGCTGGCCGGTGATGGGATAACCGTTTTCGAACTGAGCATAAAGGGGCTGATCGGCATCATTGAGCCGGCATCTGTGGACATGAGGTCCGCAAGGAAAAGCTTGCCAGTAATAGGGCAGGCTGCAAGCATTGCCAAGAATCTTGATGAATACCAGTTCATGATATGCTCAATGGTTCCCTCAATTCCCGATTCCGACCCAAGAAAGTTGCAGCTGCAGAAATATCGAATAGGAGTGGTGGCAGCGTTTTCAAGACTGTCTGCTATCCTCAGAGAGCTAGACGCACAAAATCTGAGTAGATGGAACGCAAACGCCGGTCCTCTCATGGAGGCAACGTCTGAAGCGTATCTGAAGGCAAAGTCGAATTCGAACCTGCAGATTGCAAGCCGCAAAGAAGCGTTCGAGTTTTTCGGTGTGCCTGAGGACAAGATAGACGCCGCGCTTGCCACCTATTATGGATAAACACTGCCATCGTCGAAGATTCCTTAATAGTGTCAAGAAAATTTCCTGCCGGAAACTAGAACATCATTTCACAAATTATAAAGATGATGACAAGGAGGCTCCCTTACTGCCTTGGCAATCATGCTAAAGGAATGTCCAAAGTGCGGACGGTCGGTATCTGAGGCTGTCTGCATTGCAGAGCGTGAATTTGAAAGCGGCTCTGCGGTGTTAATATGCCAGTGCGGGTTCTTTGAAGAAATACCCCGCTAGCAAGTTAGCCCTTCGGTTTCTTTTCTTTCGCCTATTTGGATCCCGTTGGGGCTTCTGTATCCTTGCTTGTTGATTTCCATCTCTCTGCCAGCCTCCATCCGAATTTTATCGCATACGGAGAGATAAACGTGGTAATGATCGTCATGGCCCCGACCATCGGCAGCAGGAATGCGCTGGTTACCCCGACATCTGCCCCTCCCTTTGCCGCAACCAGAGCCAGCTCGCCGCCAGAAGAGGAAAGCCCAAAGCCGGCCCTAGCTGACGTCAGCTTGCTGAATCCCTGAGCTCTTGCTGCACTCCATACTGTAAGGAACTTTGCTGCAAATGATACCGCTATCAAAATCAGCGCGGGCACTATGAACATCGGAAGAAGCGAGATGTCCATCAGTGCTCCTACGGATATGAAAAACACGGCGGCAAACATGTCTTTGAGAGGGGTGGCAAGCACTGTGGCCACCGAGTGCATCTTTGACTCGGCTATCAACACTCCTGCAAAGAACGCCCCTGCCGCGACAGATATGCCAAGCTCAAATGCGATAAAGGCCATGCCAAATGCGACGCCAAGCATTGCAACTACCAATACGTCATAGCTGTTGGTCTTTCCGATCAGATCGATGAATTTTGGAACACTCTTTGCGCCAAGGAATATTGTTCCGCCAATGAATGCAAGGACAAGACCTACGGATATCCCAATTTCAGTAAATGACAGGCTGCCGGTGGACGCAACTGATTGGAGCACTGCAAGCATCGAGATGATAATGATGTCTTCGATTATCGCGACGCCTAAAATCAGAGTGGATGCTTCGTCCTTTATCATCTTCAGCTCTTCAAGCACCCGCATGACTATTACAGTGCTCGTAACTGAGATCGCAAGCGCCACAAAGAGGCTGTCGTAGAATGGAAATCCCAGAAGCTGGCCGACTCCATATCCTGCTAGAAAAGTGCCTGCCGCCTCTGAAGTGGCTATGATCGACGCCTTCCTTCCAATCCTCTTTAGCTTTTCAATTGGAAATTCCATCCCGACTACGAACAGCAGCAGGATCACCCCAATTTCTGCAAAGAGCTGCAGAGTATCAATTTGCGTGATGAGGCTGAAGGGCGGAGTATAGGGACCGATTATCATGCCGGCTGCGATGTAGGCAATCACCATCGGCTGCTTTAGCCTGTGTGAAATTAGTGCCATCACAGAGGCAACAATCATGATAATTGCAAAATCGCGAACAAATAGCTCAATGCCCTCAACCACGTTTGCAGAATAATGTCCATTCCATATGAATATTTTGAAGAATCAAAAACATAAATGGGTAGGATTTTGCGTAATAGCCGTGATTGCAGTTGCGCTGCTCGAGCCTCATGGGCACGTCAATGTCGGCCACGTTGCAAGGCTGATGAAGAATTTCGGCCATAAAAAGCTGTATTTTGTCAAGCCAAACTTTGACAGAACCGAGGCTGTAAGATATTCGACGCACGGCAAGGACATCCTCGCGGCTGCAAAAACAGTCACCTTGAAGCAGTTGAGGAAAAAATTTGACGTGTTTGTCGGGACGACTGCGATACGCGCCACAAGCAGACTGAACGTCCTGCGCGAGTCCATTGATCCAGAGGAGCTGGCCAGAATAATCCATGACAGCGACAACAAGGATTTCTGCATACTGCTTGGCAGGGAAGCGTCAGGGCTCAACAACGAAGAGCTTGCGATGTGCGATCTTGTAGCCTTGATAGATACAAAGACAAAATACCTCACAATGAACGTCTCCCATGCGCTTGCAGTGATCTTGTATGAAATTTCAAGAACAGAACCAGAGGTGCCGGCAAAAAAGACAAAAAAGAACATGAGGCCTGCGTCGCAGGAGGACATTGACCTTGTGCTGCAATACGTTTCCAAAGTGGCAGACGCTGGCAACTATGACCTTCACAAAAAACCGTTGCTGGAGGCAGCGGTCAAAAAGCTGATGGCAAAGGGTAATCCCACAGAAAAGGACGCCATGCTGATAGTCTCACTATTCCGGAAAAGCTTGCTTTCGATCCAAAGGACGTGTGGTTAATATTCCAGCCAATTCTGCTTGACTGCATGCAAGGATTGCAAAAGACAAAGTGCGCCTCGTGTGGCGTCATGTTCATGTCTGAGAACGGTTCCAACAAGTGCCCATCATGTGCGTCGTCGCACGATCATGACATGGGTGGATGTGGCTGCGGCCATCACCACTAAAAAATTTGATTGGAGATGAACTGCTGACCAGCCCAATGCACGTCGTTGCTGGCCAGCGCATCCCTCTTTTTCTTGTGTATTTTTCCTCGTTGCTTACGTACTTTCAGAGCACGACTGAAATGCGTGCGCGACATCACCTACAGCTTTTTCGGGATTGCACGGTTGCAACTGGCCGACTAGCCCTGCCATCCTATGACGGCTGCCTCCGGCCCACGCTTTCCCTGTTTATCCTGATATTTCCGTTACCCTCCTTGCTTACAGCTCACTCAGCAATACCTGCGTACGTCTGTCTGCGCCGTCTGCCATGGTTTTTCTTTCGTTACTGCCCGTAGGCGTCTGTTGCGCCATGCCTTTCGTTTTGCGCAACATCCACTGCTACGATTGTTTGAAAAACAGAAGAGTCAACATTTTGAATGCTGCAAGCTAGCTTACAATGAAATTGGTAAGATTTATGACGGAATAGATTGAGAAAAGAGTGACATGGAGCACTACCAGCTAGCGCCGGGGCTGCAAATCTGCAGGATCCTAAACGGCATGTGGCAGGTTGCAGGGGCACATGGGCGCATAAACCCGCAGGCTGCAGTGGAGGAAATGAGGAAATATCACGACAAAGGATTTACCACGTGGGATCTTGCAGACATTTACGGCCCAGCGGAGGATTTTATCGGGGATTTCAGGCGCAGGCTGCCAGAGCACGAGCGGCAAAAAATACAGGCACTTACAAAATGGGTGCCAGAGCCCCGGAGGATAACAAAGCAGACAGCACAGGCAAGCATCGAGCACTCGCTCAGGCGCA
>JBFLWZ010000027.1:0-17227 GCA_040757615.1 Thermoproteota archaeon
TTCCAAGAGAAAAGGCATTTGGATATAGGCTAAACATTCCCGCAGGAACTTCTGTCAGGTTTGAGCCAGGAGACAGCAAGGAGGTAGAACTGTGCGAAATAGGTGGCAAGAGGATATGCTTTGGGTTCAATGGTCTGACAATGGGTGGTCTGAATTCAAGCGTAGTAATGCGCGCAGCGGTGGAAAAAGCCAGGCGGCTTGGCTTTAACGGAGCATAGGGGGAAAAGAGGAAAATGGTTCTCAAACTAACACGCAAACAGTACACAGACCTTTTCGGTCCGACAACAGGAGATAAAGTCAGGCTTGGAGATACGGATCTTTTCATACAGATAGAAAAAGATCTGATAACCCTTGGAGACGAGTGTGTCTTTGGCGGAGGCAAGACTCTTAGGGATGGGCTCGCGCAGACTCCTGGGGTCACCAACAAGAATGGTGCCCTTGACTTTCTGATCACAAATGCAGTGATCTTGGATCCTGTACTGGGCATAGTGAAAGCAGATATTGGCATCAAAGACGGCAAGATTGCAGGAATAGGAAAAGCTGGAAACCCTCTGACTATGGACAAGGTAAACCCGAACATGGTTGTTTCAGCTTGTACTGAGGCAACTGCCGGCGAACACACGATATGCACACCTGGCCACTTTGACACACACATACACATGATTTCTCCCCAGCAATACATCGACGGGATCAGCAATGGCATTTGCAACATGATTGGTGGAGGGACTGGACCGGCAGACGGGACGAATGCTACAACCTGCACACCCGGCATATACAACATCAGCAGAATGTTGGAAGCTGTAGAAGATACCCCAATGAATTGGGGATTTCTGGGAAAAGGAAACGACTCGCACCCGTCTCTCGCGACTCAAATGGAACAGATAGAGGCGGGGGCATGTGGCCTTAAAGATCACGAGGACTGGGGAACAACTGCAGCAGTACTTGACGCGTCATTAAGGGCATGTGATCTTACTGACACCCAGCTTGCTATCCATACCGACTCTATCAACGAGTGTGCATACGTTGAAGACACAATAAATGCAATCGATGGCAGAGTGGTACACACATACCATACAGAAGGAGCAGGCGGAGGCCACGCACCGGACATCATGAAGATCGCCGGCGAAACATTCGCATTGCCATCTTCTACAAACCCAACCAGGCCGTACACGAAGAACACAGTAGACGAGCACTTGGACATGTTAATGTTCTGTCACCACTTGAACCCTGCAGTGGCAGAAGACGTCGCCTTTGCAGAATCAAGAATCAGGGCGGAGACCATTGCAGCAGAGGACGTGCTGCATGACGAGGGCGTGCTCAGCATGTATTCGTCTGATAGCCAGGCAATGGGCAGGATCGGAGAGGTCGTTATAAGAGCATGGCAGACGGCAGACAAGATGAAGAAGATGCGCGGCAAGCTGCCACAGGAAACAGGGGATAATGACAACTTTAGAGCAAGAAGGTACATAGCGAAGACAACCATAAACCCCGCGATCACACACGGAGTGGCAGAACACCTGGGATCGCTTGAGGTGGGCAAATATGCGGACATTGTAATGTATCCGACGGCGTTCTTCCCTGCAAAACCCAAAATGGTCTTGAAAGGCGGCTTTATAGCGTGGTCCATAATGGGCGACCCCAATGCATCGCTGCCGACACCAGAGCCCGTATACTACCGGCCAATGTTCGGAGCAATGGGCAAAGCGGTTCACAAGACGTCATACACATTCATGTCTAAACGTGCAATTGAACTGGGTGTTCCACAGAAGCTAGGACTGGAAAAAGTCGTCCTGCCTGTGAAGAACTGCAGAAACATCAGCAAGAAAGACATGATGTGGAACGATGCGACACCAAAGATCGAGATAGATCCAGAGACCTATGAAGTAAAGCTTGACGGCAAGATCGCTACCGTAGACGCTGCAGAAGAACTCTCGCTCGCGCAGAGATACTTTATGGCATAGAGCAAACGCAATGTATAATGAAGATGCAGCCTGCCTGCGAGGCAGGCTCGTTTCTTTTTTTATTCTTCTTTGAATCTTTATCTTTATCTAGCTTGATCCAATACGCATGTCGAATCCGAATTTCGGCGTATGGCGGCCTGTGGCCGAAAACGTTGAACTTAATGCACTAGAATCAAATTCCAATGCTGTAATGGCAGTTGCTGACACTGTGCGCACTACTCTCGGACCAAAGGGACTCGACAAGTTGCTGATAGATCAGGCAATGAACAGACATGTGTCAAACGACGGCGTTACCATTCTCCTTTCCTTAAAAGCGATACACCCTGTCGCAAGGATGATCGTCGAGATTGCAGAGAGGCAGGAGCAGCTTGTTGGCGATGGAACCACCACTGCAGTAGTAATGTCTGCAGAGATGATAAAGGAAGGGAAGAGGCTAGTAAAGGAGCTTGGAGTGCATCCAACCAAAGTGGTAGAAGGCATCGACAGCGGAGTTCGACATGCATGCCAGCTCTTGGAGAGCGAGGCAAAACGGATAACTATCAATGACGTTGAGCTGGAGCAGATAGTAAGAACCTCTCTGGCTTCAAAACTTGATGGAAAGAGGCTTGCAGAACTTGTCATTTCTGCATTACGGACAGTCGGGGAAAACGCACGTTATAACGGGGAATATGAT
The DNA here is from genome assembly GCA_040757615.1 of Thermoproteota archaeon. Classification (GTDB taxonomy): domain Archaea; phylum Thermoproteota; class Nitrososphaeria; order Nitrososphaerales; family Nitrososphaeraceae; genus Nitrososphaera. The sequence goes on from JBFLWZ010000027.1 coordinate 2,635, forward strand.
TTCAACAAATCCATAATGGTAATCCGCAAGACAAGCATGGAAGATCAAGTAATAAATGGAATTGTCCTTGAAAGGACAAAAATCGACCCGGAGCTTCCAACAGAGATCCATAACGCAAAGATAATGATAACCAAACTTGATTTGAAGCCAGTAAAAGAGTCGTGGATAAAAGAGAACAACAAGTATCAAGAGATCCTCTTGATGGAAAACGACAGAATCAAGAAGTCAAAGGAGGTGGTAGATGCAATGCTGGCGACTGGAGCAAATGTGATTCTTATCGCCTCTCCGGAAGTCGACCAGGCAGTCGAGGACATGCTTGTATCTAGGAGGATCTTTGCAGCCAGAATCTCTGCAGAAGAGATCGAGCATCTCTCACGTTACACTGGAGCCAAACCTGTCCGCGTTATGGAGGATCTTAACAGGAAAGACATCCTCGGCACAGCAGAGCGCGTAAGAGAAGAAGAAGACAATAACATGATCTACTTAGAAGGCGGATCAGGGCGCAACATGGTCACAATAGTTGTATCAGGTACAACCAAGGAGACTTCGCTTGAGCGCTGGAGGGCGGCAATAGACGGAGTCAACGCAGCCGAGGCGGCCCTGAACAAAGGAATAGTCCCAGGTGGTGGCGCTGCTGAATTGCACGTGGTTGAAAAAGTGAAAAGCTTGAGGCTCAAGGGTCTGGAGCAGGTGGGTCTTGAGGTCGTGACTTCGGCTCTTGAAAGCATAATGCGCCAGATACTTACTAATGCTGGCTTTAACGGTCTTGAGAAAGTCATGGCGGCAAAGGCGTCTCCGCCCGGTTTTGGAATAGACATAAACTCTGGCGAGCCAGTTGACATGTGGAAGATAGGCGTAATCGATCCATTGATGGTCAAGACCATGGCACTCCAGGCAGCAGGCGAGATTGCAAAATCTGTGTTGAGAATAGATCGGAACCTTGCGGCCGAGGATCTCAGCCAGCAGGTGTTATCTGAAACAAAGAGATGATTGGCAAGTGTTGATCAGACATTGTGTAGAAGAAAGCAACGTTGATGAAGAGATGAATGTAATAGATGCGATCAAGATTAGGCACGTAACTGTAAAGGCAGGCAAGATTGAATCAATGTCTGGCCTTATCGATCCAGCCTCCCACTTGAATCTGGACTACCCTGACCACAGAGTTACAATATGTATCATAGCTGAAAAGTTTTCAGTCGGCGCGAATGTGAGAATGGACAATGAGGGACTCCTTTTTGCAACTGTACAGCGATCATCATATGGACACTATGGGCCGGTCGATTACACACAAAGGCTAGTTGAGCTGATAAACGCAGTAAAGAAGCGGAACCAATCATCAACAATAAGCACAACCCGCAAGAAGTGACAGCCAAATGATAACAATTGATTCGGTAATTGGCAACATCTATCGAGACAAGAACCTTGGGAAAGCATATGAAGACATGCTGTCAAAATCCCTTGCTGAATCAGTGAAGATAAACAGGATGGAATCCCAACGTGTCAGGATGCGCAAGATTTCTAACAAAGGCACGGACATTGCTCTGACTCTGCCCTCAGGAACAAAGCTGCGACATGGGGACGTCCTTTTGCAAACGAGCAGCCAGATGATAGTCATAGAGCTTGAGCCCGAAAATGTCATATCCTTGGAATTAAAGGAAAACATGCATGACGACGATGACGTTATCCAAATTCCTGCAAGAATAGGTCACGCAATAGGCAATTTGCACAGGCCTATAAAATTACAGGGAAGAACGATCCACTTTCCTATCCAAGCCGAATCTGAGGTTGAAATGTTTAGAAAGATCTTTTCCCCGCTTAAAGATCATTTGGAGATAAAGAGCATGAAAATGGTTTTTGAACCTGATGAGGGAATGGATGTCCATGAGCACTGAACAAGGTGCGATCAAGACCGAAGACATTGCAGACATTGGCATGATGCAGCTTGCCGACTCTTTCTTTCCAACAGGCATGTATACGACTTCTAGCGGGTTGGAAGCCATATTCTACAGCGAAAGAAAGAAAATGAGTACAGATGAGCTTCGCGACTTGGTTAGAGTATTTATCGAGCACCAGATTGGTCCTGCAGACTGCAACGCACTTGGGAATGCCTATGAATACGCCTCTGCAGGCGATCTTGATTCCTTACTAGAAGTAGATAATATCATATATGCAATGAAGATGGTTAAAGAAATACGCGAGGCTTCTTCGAGATCTGGCACTCAGATGTTAAGATGCATCTATTCATTTTCTCAGAATAACAGTATACTTGCTAGATATCTCTCTGCATTAAAGGAAGGCAAAGGGCACGGCACTTATCCAGTTGCACTCGCCATAGCGGCAAATGTCTTTTCGATTCCAAAACGCAAGGCATGCATTATGATGCTATATTCGTTTTCTGTGAGCATTATTGGAGCGGCGCTGCGTCTAGGGATGTTGCAGCATTATGACGGGCAGAAGATTATTGATGAATTGAAGCCTATTATATCAAGGACCGTCGAATCCTATGTTGAAAGACCGATGGAAGGAATCTGGCAGTTTGCACCCCAACTTGACATCATCCAAATGATGCATGAAAAGATGAGTAGTAAAATGTTTATTACTTGAGCACGGATAATTTAGTAGAGGTACCAAGTTGAGTAAAACTAGAATTCCAAGGGTAGGTGTCGGAGGTCCTGTTGGTTCAGGCAAGACTATGCTGATAGAGAAAGTAGTTCCCGTTCTGGCCGCTAAGGGCTACAATGTTGGGATAATTTCAAACGATGTGGTTTCGAAGGAAGATGCAGATAGGATGCGTAGAAATCTTGCACAGGAACAGCGTCTAATGCCAGAAGACTTGGTCATAGGGCTTGCTACAGGAGGCTGCCCTCATACCGCAGTAAGAGAGGACCCTTCAATGAACCTGTCCGTCGTCGAAGAGATGGAATTGAAGCACGGATACCTTGATATGATCATGATCGAAAGCGGCGGAGACAATATCACGACTACCTTTAGCCCTGCACTGGCGGATTATTTCATTTACATCATAGATGTATCTGGCGGAGACAAGTATCCTAGAAAACGAGGCCTTGGAATAGAAACGTGCGACTTGTTGGTCATAAACAAGATAGACCTTGCCCCATATGTCGGAGCTGACCTCTCTACAATGGACAGAGATGCCAAGGCTGTTAGAGGCAGCAAGCCCCATGTATTCGTAAATTGCAAAACAGGCGAAGGTGTATCCAAAGTTGCAGAGCACTTGATCAGAGATGTTTTGTTTGAGTCGCAGCCCAAAGCCATTGCTAGACGCTGAAAAGCATTTGGAAGATGTAAACAAGCTCGAATACTATATACCGTCAAGTATTCCACCAGAAGTGCTCGCCTATGCCTCAAAGCTCGATCAGCTGGGCGTAGGAAAAGCCGGTAAACTGGGCGGCCTGATACTTGGGTTGGAAAAAGATGAAACATCGAAAAAGACGGCTGTGAAGCAACAGTACTCTCGAGTTCCACTTTACACACAGCGGGCATTGTATTTAGAAGAGGCACTTCCATCAATGGCCTACATGTACATCATTTCTCCCTCAGGCGGCATACTGCAAGGGGATCGGTACAGAATGGATATAACACTGAGAAAAGATGCAATGGCACATCTTACTACTCAGGGGGCTACCCGGGTGTACAGGATGGAAAAAAATTTCGCGACCCAGATAGTAAATATCACAGTAGACCAGGGCTGCTATCTCGAATACATCCCAGATCAGATAATTCCATACAGAAGCTCGAGATTCTACCAGATTGCAAATCTCCATGTCCACGATAATGCCACCTTGGTATATTCGGAAATGGTGACACCTGGAAGAGTGGCAGGAGGAGAGCATTTTGACTATGACATCTGCTACATGAAAACTGTTGCCAAGAACCAAAATGATCGCACAAGGTGCTATGATGTTGCTATCCTAGAACCCAAGAAGCGCAATATGGGTGCCTTTGGGATATTGGAAAAGCATGATGTTTTCGGCACGGTGTACGTCATTACAGGATCGGAAAAGATGCCTAAACTTTATGAAAAAATAAGCCAAGAAATCGCGAATGTAGTAGCGATATCTGGTGGCGCATCCATTCTGCCAGATAACAGTGGGATTATAGTAAGGCTGCTAGGTAACACGGCAAGCGAAGTAAGATCTGCGATCTTTGAAGTTGTAAGGTCGGTGAGAAAGGTGGTACTGAACGCGCCTTTCAGTGGAATTAGGAAAGGATGATCGGGATCAGCATGAGGATTCTGTCCTCTCCATACACAAATTATTGCAGCTTTTTCAGAAGAGGTTGAGGAATCCCCGCGGAAAAGGACTTCGTGAAATAAAATGACAATACAGTACCTAACAAAAACAGACAGGCTTTGCCTTTGTGTGAACAGCACTGTGTACTGGCAGTTGTAGATAGATTCTTCTATTGGATTAGACCATTTACTACTTATTGCAAGTCTGGTAAAAAGTCACTGCCATGTCTGGCAGACATGTCGCAACTGATATCAATGCCTCTAGATTTGAATGCTACACTCCCCTACAACAAGCGATAGAATTGCTACGGCGGCTCGAAAAAAGAAGCTGCAGCATAGAAAAGTTAGCTATAGATCTAGAAATCGAAGAAAATTTCATTGGTCATTTCGTTAGGGTTCTACAAGGTATGCAGTGGATCAAATCAGATAATCGTGAACTATGGAGCATCACCGAAAAAGGCGATGTGTGGCTGCATGCCATGCAAGATACATTAGAAGATGATGGTAACAATAGCCATGAATGACCTAATCATATGGGTCATCTTCTCCCCGTTATCAAAAACTCTGTAATCTTGACGCTGTGTCCGCTCTCTTCTTTATGCTGATCGGCCAGCCACTTGGAATCGAAAACGCCTTCGCAATCTTCGCACCATGCAGTAACGCTTTTCCGGTGTTTATCAAATGCATTCATTTTCGAGCCAAGAAACATATCACGATTTAACATTATAAACATTTGCGGTCATTATGATTCTGTTGCCAGTGAATATTTGGGCTAACGGATGATTATTTCCGCAAGGATAGAAGAACCCTTTCCTGCAGATGTTTGTCGCATGAAATTAATGAACTTTGCATAACAATCAATTCCTTCAAATGTCTGCGTGGTGAGTAAGCCAGGCATCAGAGATGCGTGGAGGGTTATGGAAGTGGCATCCATCACAAGCTGCATCTGCTTGATATGGTTCTCGTTAGTAGGTTCCATTTATCGCGTATCTCCTACGACAATTTATTAATTATTTAGAGCAACTACTTTCAAAGTATGCAGCTAGATCCAGTCCTGTTTGGCATAGTTGCGTTTGGTCTTTTACACGGAGCGAACCCGTCGCATGGCTGGATAGTTGCGGCATTGTATTCTGTACGCGGCAGGACGCCGTTGCGCAGTAGCATTATTAGTTCAGGAATGATTGCTAGTGCGCACTTTCTGTCTTCTATTGTTGTTGTGGTAGCATATATTCTCGTTACAAGATTTGTAGAGGTACCACAGCTTTACCTAAACTATGTTGTAGCTGGAGCCTTGGCAGTGTTGGCATACATCTTTTGGAATGAAAAAGGCGTCGACCCTGTAAAATCGCAACATGGTCATCTTCATCATGACACCTTGGATCGCACAGAACATGAGCACATGCACTGGCATGAGGATATTGGCAACCATGTTCATTTGCATGTGCATGAAAAGAGGTCAGCGCCAACGCTTGCCGCGATGGCAGGGCTTGCTTTGGCATTAGGCTTTGCACACGAGGAAGAATTTGTTATTCTTACTCTTGCAGTAAGCGGTATGAGCCCCCTTATTCTGATGCTGGCTTATGCAACATCTGTTTCCACTTCCCTTATTGGAATAACCGTATTGGTTGTCAAGCTCTACGCACGTATAGAGCACAGGGCAATCAAATATGCAAAGTATCTTCCCAAGCTAAGCGCAGCAATACTGGCTGCAATGGCAGCAGGATTTGCACTTGGTTTCTTTTAGAAGAAAAAATATCTTCCACTATGCTGGTAATAGACGCTCTACACCTTTGCATTGTTGATTATCGCGGCATATATGAATGGCAAAAGCGTAGTCGCCTCGCCATGGATGGTGACCTGCCTTGCCTTGGCAGTCACTTTGCCCCATGATATCGCCTCTGCTACAAGCGCACCACTCAGGCTCCCGTCCCATTCGGGTGCAGTGGTGATGTAGACAGCATAGTCAAGCCCGCCCCTGAACTGATTCCACCACAGCGTATGGTGCTTTGAAATGCCGCCGCCTATCATGAATGCGCCAGATTTTTTGGCCTCAAAAACGATATCAGATAACCTGCTTTGGTCCTTCAGAATGTCTATCTTAAAGTCCTTGTGCTGCTGGTAAAAGAACCAGATCTGGCTCCCTACAGCACCATCAACAATGCCCGGCACTATCACGGGGATCTTGTTTTTGTGAGCCCAGTGCAGAAATGACGACTTGCCAAGTGTGCTCCCTATATAGTCGCATATCTCATATGTCGAGACGTTGCGGCTTCCTTTCTTGTACATGTCATTTAGGCACTCTTGCACCTTTTCTTCAATGAGTGGACCATAGTTGCCCATGGGGACTAGCACGTTGCCAAGCCGATGAATATCTTTATCAAGTAATATTCCATCGTCCATTCTAAAGTCGCCAGCATAGTATTTGTCATAGGCTCTTGCAATGTCATGATCAAGTGCGCCACAGGTGGTGATAATTACATCGCACATCTTGTTCTTTACCATGTCGCGAACTATACCTCTCGCCCCAGTGGACATCAGCGCGCCCACAAAGGACATGAACTTGATGCAGTTCTTATCATCGATCATTCTGCGGAGAATGTCAACTCCATCGGCAAGGTTCCGAGACTCAAAGCCTCCAGAATTTGCCATGTTGGAAAAGATGGAATTGACATCAATATTATGCTCAATTGAGTAATCTTTTACTGGGCTGCGCAAAAGTTCCTTGCCCTTTTTTGCTCTGCGGCCGACCATTGCAGGCTGTGTCAGAGCGCCTAGACTAATGAGTCTTTCTTGCTGTTCTCTATTTGACTTCTACCGGTGCTGGTTCGGGCAGGTCCTTTCTATATGCGACCTTGAGCAAGACGGGGGGTGATTATCGTGCTTGCCGCAACTATGATGACCACTGTATTAAACAGGCTATCCGACAGGACTCCTGCAGAGGAATCTGCCGCGCGACTATTAGGCTGATTTCGCCCCTTGATATCATGCCTATTCCAACTTTCATTGCTTTTCCTTTGTCCTTTAGGAATATCGTAGATGGGAGCCCGCAGCCTACCAGCTTTGTCCCGACTGCCATTGCAATCATGCGCCGGCAAGGACCAACACTTCGGAGCTGACTCCTCGGAGATCCACTCTGCCGCCTATGATCGCAAAAAAGAGAGGTGCAAACACAATATCGAGCTTTTCTGCATACTGCCTTATCTGCTGGAAGGCTCTGGAGGCAGGACGGCCATACAGGCTGCAAAAGCTCCCGCTATTGGAGGCAGACCTGCAAAGGACGCTGCGTCAGAGAGACTGCCAAACACGCGGCTATGGCCGCAACTTCAGCGCTCTCATGTGGCTTCCAGATCCCCAATTCAGGAGGTGTGGTATTGCAAAAACCGAAGTCACAAGTATAGCTGCATAGATTCCAAGTATCTGCAAAACGGACAGGACTACACCATTGATGTCAGAGCTGATGTTTCCTGTTCGAACCATGTTGAGGACTACCGATAACACTGCGATAGCCAACACATCATCTGCTGCTGTCGCGCCCAAAATGAGCCTGCCTTCTCTAGAGTGCAGCCTTCCAAGATCGTTTAACACTTGGACCGAAATTGCTATGATAGTGGCAGTCAGAGCCGTGACAACAATAATTATTGCAGGCAGCGATGCGACGTCCATTGCAACAAATACGAAACAGCCAATAAAGAACGGGGCAACAACCCCAAGAGCTCCTACTATGAAGGAAGGTGCCCCAAGCTTCACGAACTCCTTCGGAGTGATTCCATCTCTGCCACGAAAAGAATGATGATCGTCGAGATTTCGCCAATGGTGAGCACTGTTTCGTCAAACACGACTAGCGGTTACCCATCGATGAGCAGCAGAGGCTGTCCGGAGCGAAGGGGCCTATTATGATGCCGGCAATTATCTCTCCCAAGATTGCGGACTGTCCCATTCTCTGCATCAGTTTCGCCAATAGCTTTGCGGCAAAGAGCAGCATGGCCAAGGAAACCAGAACTTGAAGAACGGGCTTGGTAGCCAAACATTACACTGTCCACTGACGGGATATCAAAAAGGACTCTTCAAATTGGCCGGCCCCTCGACTACTAACATCAGGCTGATTTTATTATAGAAAAGACGGCAGAAGACCACCAGTTTTAACTGGTGGATGAAGAATGCCGCTCTTTTACATCCAACAACCTCCTCCTTCTCCCAGAGAGGTGCACCGGCTGTTAAATTCAAGAAGTACAGAGAGAAACACTTCTTGAATGTCAGAGCTAGGCAAAGTGGAAGAACGTCTTGGCACACAAATAAAAAAATACGACGAACCTGTACCACCATTTGCCATGCCATGCCGTGTAAAGCCGACAATGGTGGATTGGGTTCTCAGACATACATTATTATCACCTGCGGGACGCGGGGAATGCACACGCCTCTGTGGAGATCCAAGAAGCTCTCGGTGGCTGAAGCAGGAAGCCACCGAATTTATTCGGCGGTGGTTCATTATTTTCCATACTCGAACATCAGTTGAGTCATTATCTCATCCTGTGGCGATCATATCTTGCCTATGATGTATGCGCAAAGACACCGACCGGTCTTGGCAAAGGGTAGTGAGTTTTTAATAGAGGTGTCTTTGTAGCAAAATAGTGAACAGCAGGCATACATTCACCGGCAGAAAAATCGACCCACCAAAAGTATCAGCAGGCATGACTGTTGTAGATCTGATAAAGTTTTACGGCTCGACTGGCTACAACGCCCGCCGGCTGGCCGAAGCGGCAGAGACGCTGGAGGATATGATAAACACCAACTCAACTGTCTGCCTTACACTTGCAGGCGCAATGACCCCAATTGGGCTTGGTCGGACGATTTCGGCAATGATAGAGAAGGGCTTTATCGACTGGATCGTGGCCACCGGCGCCAACGTCTACCATGACCTCCATTTCGCTTACGACCTGCCGGTGAGGCAGGGGCACTTTAACGTCGACGACGATATTCTGTATGCAAAGCAGATCGTGAGGATCTATGATGTCTACATCAAGGAGATGGGCACGCTCCAGGCGCAAGACCTGATCGTGCAAAAAGAGATCAGGAAAGCAAAGGACGTGCCGCCGAACGCTTCCACCGCCGACATCGGCTACGCGCTGGGCAAGGCCGCCAAGGAAAACGCCAAGCACCCGGAAAAGTCATTTCTGGTCAAGGCCTACGAGCACAAGGTGCCGGTCTACATGCCTGCGATAGGCGATTCTTCGATCGGGCTCAACATGCTTCCGCTTTTGCTTGAAGGCAAGGGCGTGTTTCCAAACGTCATACTTGATGTAGCCGAGTCTGCAGCCATACTCTGGAAGAGCGAAAAGTCCGGGGGGCTCGAGCTTGGCGGAGGGGTGCCCAAGAACTTTTTCCAGCAGACCGGGCCGGCGCTGTATCAGATACTAAAGATCAAGGAAGGTGGCCAGGACTACCTCATACAGTTGACGGACGCAAGACCAGACACTGGCGGCCTCTCTGGCGCGACTCTGCAGGAGGGTAAGAGCTGGGGCAAGATCAAGACGTCGCACAAGGGCAACGTCATCGTCTACGGCGACTCGTCTGTGTATTTCCCGCTTCTCTGCTCGTACGCAATGTCGGTGTGCAAACCGCGGGCGCACAAGCACATATACGAGAAAAAGGACGCCTGGGTACAAGAGATGAAAAAGATCTACTTCAAGAACAAAAAGTAGTCAGGCAAACGTTTCGGCCTTTGCGGTCCACTTGCCGGCTTTTTTGACCATCTCTATCTGACCTGCAAGCTTACCGTTTGAATATACCTTGCCAAATTCCGAGGGGCTACCAAACATCGCCGAGAGCAGGTCACGCTTTTCGTGGTAGCCAGACTCGATCACCCTAGCGCCGACCTTGCTGCTTGCCTTTTTGATTATGTTGCGCGCCGCCGGCCAGTCGCCGCTCCAAGATATTATTTCAAAGGTTCCGAACTTGGTCGTCTGCATTGTGTAGCCTGACAACCTTGCCTGGAATTTTTGGCTGTTCTTTTTGGCGTGCTCGTTCATCCACTCGATGACCTCGTGTGCCTTGCCCTGCTCCACTGCAAAACTATCCGCTCCCGCCAACAGCACACATGCAGTGCCTGCGATATATTGCATTTACCATTGATTTGGATGCATTATTCGCTACCTTGGATGTCCTCACACGCTTGATTTTGCATAAGCCCAATTTTTGTGCGGGGGGAATGCATAATTGCAGCCAAATTTGCATTTTGGTTTTTGGAAAGGAAAACCCATTGGTCATTCCTACCACTTGCATCTCGGGAGTTTTTGTTACATGTTGGGCGATCTACCTGAACAGCTTTTGCCACCGCATCATTGCATTTGCAGCGATTACATAGAATACCCATGCCAGTAGCGTAGTGAATATTGCAACTTGATATGGTGGAGCTATGCTTGCCTGCAAAAGCAAATAGATTGAAGTGAACTTGACAATGATATAGATCACTTCTGAAACGCCAAGGGCTGTAACTATTTTCTTTATGTCGCTCCTAAAGCGAACAGAATCCTTTTTGCCCGTTGCCGCATCGACGTACTTGTTTCGGTTGTCAATCAAGAACATCGTTGCAAATGTTGTAAGGTAAACCCCGGTGTCAATCATTATAGAAAGTATTGAAACTATGATATTGTTATCAGTGATGCTGTCAAAAGCGTATTGGACAACTATTGCATCGGCAATAATGGATGCTATGGCGGCGATTATGATGTTTTTGTTGAATAAAATGACCTCTCGGTACTTGGCATAGAATTGTTTAAATTGAGAAATTCCCCGCTCTGTACCGGGGTTTCGAGATGCCATCCTCACACTCTTATCCATCATGATTATTAATGAAACGCATAACCAGCTGTTACTATTCAAAGGTGTTTCTGATTACTTATTGCTTGTTGCATTTTGATCCCGTAGCTATCTTTACCATTAGATAGCCAGTTGAATCTCTGCATTCATTATGTCATGAATTAAGTCATTATTTCCAACCCTGCCGTGCAACTGCTTTATTCTATATTGCATCATGTGCAGCATGGATCAGGGAGAGCCTGGGCTTGACTATAACGACCCGAACCTCAACCCACTCGTGTGCGACATCTGTCGCCAGACGTTTGACAGCCTTGACAAGCTGGGCGAGCATCAAAAAGTAGAGCATGACATGTAAATACTGGAGCCTAGATCGTCAGGGCAATGCGGACCTTTATCGCAGTCGACGTTTCATCAGGCGCCATAGCCAAACTGCAAAATGAAATAATGTCCACGGCGCAGTGGACCACAAAAGACATCAGGCCGGTAGAAGCACAGAATTTTCACTTTACCCTTATTTTTCTTGGCGAAAAAAGCGACAGCGAAGTTGCAAAGATAAAAGACAAACTGGCCGAAGTGCGCTTTGAGCCATTCCCGCTGACTTTTGTTGGAGTCGGCGCGTTCCCGAAGTCGTCATCAGCACGCGTAATCTGGGTTGGAGTCGATCCGGTAGGTGGGCAAAAGCTGACCAACCTTGCAAACGACGTAATTGCCAAGATGGCCGAGCTCGGGTTTTCAGCCGACAAGCCGTTTTCTTCACATATGACCCTTTTTCGCACAAAGGGCCGACCTATCGCAATAAGCGACATTGCAGCAAAATATCAAGGCAGGATCTTTGGCTCGGACCTCATAGACAAGGTGCACCTCAAAAAGAGCGACCTTTCCCCCTTGGGACCTGCCTACTCGAACATTTATACCGTAGAGGCCAAGAAATGAACCAGTATGTCCAGCGTCAGCGCCGTGGTAGCAAAGGCACTGCCCCTATGCGAGCCCTCGCCTAGCGAAGAGCGCAGGATAACCGCGGTGGCTGAGGAGGCCAAGGCGCTTGTGGACAAGCAGGTCTATGGCATGAGCGACATTGTGAACGTTGCGTTCGGCGGGTCCTTTGCAAAGGGCACTTGGCTCCGGGGCGACGCAGACATTGACATCTTTTTCAAGGTCAAACCTTCGGTCCCTGTAGAAAAGTTTGAAGAGCTTGGAAGGTCAGTCGGCCTTAAGGCATTGAGGGCCCACAGGCCGAGACTGCGCTACTCGGATCATCCATACGTCGAGGCGTTTGTAAAAAAAGTCAGGATAAACGTGGTGCCCTGCTACGATGTCAAGCAGGGCAAGTGGCAGAGCGCCGCAGACAGGTCGCCCTTCCACACAGAGTTCATCAGCAAGAATTTCGATGACGAAAAAAGGATACAAGCGAGGCTGCTAAAAAAGTTCCTAAAGTCGGCCGGGATATACGGCGCGGAAATCTCTACAGCCGGCTTTAGCGGCTATGTCTCGGAAGTGCTGATACACAAGTATGGATCGTTTGAAGGAACACTGCGCGCAGCATCAGACTGGCAAGAGCGACAGGTAGTAGCCAGTATAGATTATGATCCAGACGTGATCAAGGGCTTTAACAGCGCTATAATCATCATCGATCCAATCGACAGCAGGCGCAACCTCGGCACAGCGATTTCGCCAGCGAGTGCCGGCAGGTTCATGCTTGCCGCAAGGGCTTTCCTTGAGCGGCCTTTGATCCAGTTCTTCAAGGGATACCAGCGCGGCCCCGACGCGAAAAAGCTATATCCTAACGTGCTGGTGACGGAATTCTCTCACAAGGAACGCAGCCCGGACGTAGTCTGGGGACAGCTAAAGAGGGGCACCAGCGCGATCGCAAAGCAGCTAGAGCTGGCAGGCTTTGTCGTGCTGCGAAGCTCGTGTGTTACAGACGAAAAGAGATCAGCCGCACTGGCATTTCTGCTAGAATCAATGACTCTGCCGTCCTACACGAAGAGGAAAGGCCCCGAAGTTTTCAGGCGGAATGACGCTGCCAGCTTTCTTGCAGGCAAGAAAAAGCCCCTGATGATCTGGGTTGACAAGGAAATGAGGGTCACAATGCTAGTCGACAGAAAAGCTACTGATGCCATCAAGTTCACAAGGTCGCTACTGCAAAATGCGGAAAATAGCGGGATCCCAAAGGATCTGATTGCAGGCAAGCTCCAAATTTATGACGGGAACAGAAAAACAAGAGGAGTTGCAAAGGAGGCTGTCAGCGAGGTTGTCTCGACAGAGCGTCTCATTTTCGGATGAGCTGGACATCCGATCGCAGGAGCTGGTGCCACTCATCTGCTACCCGCGCTTTTCGGAAAGTGAATACAACGACCGCATATCCGAAATGGAGTCACTTGGAGTGACATCGATAGCGCTTGGCGGCAGGACGACAATCAATGGATTGCGTATAGCAGGCAAGGGTCAGGTCGGGATCGTGCTCCGGGCAAAAATCGGAAGCAAGATCTGCGCACTAAAGATCAGGAGGCTGGACGCTGACAGAAAGAGCATGGACGACGAAATGCGTCTACATAAAATTGCAAATAATGCCGGCGTCGGCCCTCGACTTGAAGGGCACACAAGAAACTTGATAGCCATGGAATTTATCGATGGCCAGAGCATAGTCGAGTGGGTCAGCAACGCGCCAAAAACAAAACTCCGCAAGATGGCAAGGTCGGTGCTAGAACAGTGCTATGACCTTGACAGGGACGGCATAGATCACGGGGAGCTGAGCAGGCTTGACAGGCACGTCATAGTATCAAACAAACCCTACATCATTGACTTTGAGAGCGCAAGCACCACCAGAAGGACCAGCAACGTGACTGCCGCCGCGCAGTCGATATTTTTGCATGGAGCAGTCGCCAGCATGGTGCAAAAGACGCTACAGGCTGACAGGGAAAGGGTGCTTCTTGCGCTCAAGACCTACAAGCGCGACCAGACGCGGGCAAACTTTGACGCGGTGCTCGATTCGCTACCGGTGTAAATGGATGGCTGCACAAGAAGCGCTGAGGCACTTGTCAGTCGCTGACGCGCGGCTAGCAGCCATAATAGAGTCCGTAGGCGCGTATGAAATCAAGCTCCGAAAAGATCCGTTCCGCTCATTGGTGGAAGCAATAATCTACCAGCAGCTCGCCGGCAGCGCGGCGGACGCGATCTATGGGCGGTTTGTCAAGATCTATGGCCGGTTTCCCAAGCCTGAGCAGCTGCTGGCAACAAAGGACTCCAAATTGCGCGCCGCCGGCCTTTCTGGCAGAAAGATAGAGTACCTCAAGGACCTTGCCTCAAGGGTTTCTGATGGCAGGATAGAACTCTCGCAGCTGCCTAAGCTAACTGACGAGCATGTAATCGAGCAACTGGTGCAGGTGAAGGGCATAGGCAGATGGACCGCGGAAATGTTTCTGATCTTTTGCTTGGGCAGGCAGGACGTCCTGCCAGTTGGCGATCTCGGACTCCGAAAAGCGATGCAAAAAGTGTATTCGCTTGCCGAGCTTCCGACGCCGGAGG
>JBFLWZ010000028.1:0-16849 GCA_040757615.1 Thermoproteota archaeon
GTCTCTGGTCGATCGGGGCTTGTACATTATTTGATCAGCTTTTGCAGTTTGTCCTTCAACATAGAATTTATCTTTGCCCCATCGGCCTTACCCCTGTACTCTGCCATCGCCCTCCCCATGAGGGTGCTCAAGGCTCCCATGCCCTTTTCCTTCACCACTGCCATGTTGGCGCTGATTATCTTATCAAGGCCCGTGCTCAGCTCGTCGTCGCCTATTGAAGAAACGCCGGCGGTCTTGATGGCTTCGTCGACGTTCTTGGCTTCTTTTTTCATGAGCTTTTCGAAAATAATGTTCACAGACTCTTTGGCTATGGCGCCGGCGTCAAGCCTGGAAAATACGTCCTTGATGATTTCATCTGTCAAGATTGAAGGATCGAGACCTTGCCTCTGTAGGCTGGTAAGGTCCTCTGTCAGCTTTGACGCGACAAAAGTTGGCTGGACCTTTGTCGCGTTCGCAATTTCTTCAAACACGGCAAGGTAGTCAGAGTCAAAGATCTGGCTGGCCAACTTTTTGTTAAGATTGTATTTCTTGGCAAGCGAGTCCACTATCTCATCCCACGATCGGGGCACTTTGTCTTCAAGCGCTTTAAGCATCTCGTCAGTCACTGGGATCGTGGGTATGTCGGTCTCGGGGTACATCCTCGCCGCACCCGGCCTTGGCCTCAGAAACACCGTCTTGCCGTCAGGAGTCGCCGCACGAGTCTCTGCAGGGACTCCGTTGACTGCAGCCTGCAGGCGCCTGATTATTGCGTCGGATGCAAACCCGACCTTGTCCTTTGGCCCGCCGACTATGACAAATGCGTCGTTGTCGCCCGCATGCAGCCTTGACCTTACGGCAGCAACTTCTTGCTCTGTTATGCCATAGTTTGGAAGCTCGTCAGAGTGGAATACGCCGTCCAAGTCGTAGAACCTGACAAGCTTGCCAAGCTCTTTTCCAATCCTGATGTCAGGGTATGGCTCGTATCCTATCATGCCTGCAAATCCTGGCACCCTTATCGCCCTGAACAACCCTCCGCCGTCCTGAATCTTTTTCACTATCTTGGATTGCGCCTTTGCCAGAATGTCGGTGATGTCTTCAACTTTGTCGCCGATCTTGCTAGTGTCCACCTTTCGCTCCTTAAGCTTGTCTGTTATCAAAATAAGGCCGTGCTGCCTCTGCATCTCATGCTCTATCACATTGACCAGCTGGTCGAGCTGCTGCACGCCCTTGACCTCCACGACTGCGCCGTTCTGCACAGAGATATTGACGTCCTGCCTTATGCTGCCGAGTCCGCGGGCAACCCTCTTGCTTGCCCGTAATAGCCTGCCCAGAGTCAGTGCAACTTGCATTATATCTTCGGGCTTGCCGGTCACCGGCTCTAGGGCGATCTCTACAAGCGGCACGCCCAGCCTATCAAGACCGAACTTGCGCACGCCCTTTTCGTCGCCCAGCAGCTTGGCCGCGTCTTCTTCAAGGCAGATGCTCTGTACACCTATCTTTTTGCCAGCGACTTCCAGATAGCCGCCGGACGCTACAAGCATCGTGCGCTGGAATCCAGTCGTATTTGAGCCGTCGATCACAAGCTTGCGCATGACATGGATCTCATCCATGACCTTTGAGTGGAGAGCAAGCGAAAATATCAGCGCCGTTTCAAGCGCTTCCCTGCTGACTTCGTGGGGCGGCTCCTCGTCTGCTTCAACAAGGCAGCTCGAGCCAAACGCGGTGCTGTATTCCGCCGTGCGCATCTTGGAAAACTCGAACATTGCGGCAGGATCATACGCGCCAAGCTCGCTCTGGGTCGGGCGCAATTTCCGTATAAATGAGCGGTCGTATTTCTGCGCCTCTTCGCAGCTGCAGTTGCAAAAGAGCTTGCTCTTTGTTCTCAACTGCTGGTGTATTTCAAAGCCGACCTTCAGTTCTATGGATGCGGGGTCGATTGCCACTGGAATAGAAAATCCGCTGACACATGTATTAAGCCTTGCCTAGAGCGGGATGCTTTCAGAAATCTCGCTTGCAAGGTTTTCCTGCATCGTCTTTTTGAAGTCCTTGGTATTTGCAAGCGCCCACATCGCCTTGACAGTTGCAGTCTCGGATATCATATCAGACAGCGGGATCACACCAATGTCGAGGAGGTCCCTGCCGGTGTCATATACCGTCATCCTCACGCGCCCCCAGATGCACTGTGAAGTCATGCAGACATTAATGCCTGCGTCAACCGCTTTTTTGAGCGCCGGAAAGCATTCCTTGCTGACGTGCCCAAGGCCCGTCCCTTCCAAGATTATCGCATTGTAGCCGGACTTGGTGACATAATCGATCATCTTGGGGTCAAAGCCCGGATGATACTTTAGCAACGCGACCCTATCGTCAAATTTTGTTTTTGCCTCCAGACTGCCTTCAGATCTTTTTGTTAGCTTGATCTCGCTTTTCTGCATCTCTACTTCGCTGTTCCTGACAAGCGCAACCGGCGTGACATCGATCGATTCAAAGGCATCGCGCCTGCTCGTGTGGTTCTTTCTCACCCTCGTCCCGATATGGCACGCAATCGCGTCGTCCGAGGTGCTTGCATGCATCGCCACAAAGATGCCGGCGTATTCGGATTTTGCTGCAAACACCGTCGCGCCAAGCAGGTTCAATGCAGCGTCAGAAGATGGCCTGTCTGACGATCGCTGGGCGCCGACTAGCACCACTGGAATGGGCAGGCCTTGCAGCGCAAAGGAAAGCGCGGCAGCGGTGTAGTGCATAGTGTCGGTGCCATGTGACACGACGATTCCACGATACCTGCCGCTCTTGACTTTTTCAGCTACCTTTTCAGCTATCATTGTCCAGTGCTCTGGCCTCAAGTTCTCGCTGTATTCGCTCAACAACACCTCGGGATCTATTGAGGCGTAGCTTGCAAGCTCGGGCACTGATGCATACAATTCAGAAGCGGACAGAGCAGCATGCACACCACCGGTGCGGTAGTCAATCTTGCTTGCAATCGTGCCTCCCGTGCTAATAAGCGCGATTTTCAGAAGATCTTTGTTTTCTGTAATTATACGCGTCTTGGCGGCCGGGACTGATTCGGCCTTTGGCAATTTTGTAATCGACTTTATCTTGTCGACCTGTATGCCTGTGTTATAGCCGCTCTTTAGCTTAATTACAATGTAATCTTCACTAGCAGACTCGTAGCGGGGCATCAACACTCCTGACATGTCGCCGTCCTCGGTAGCGACCTTGACACTATCGCCGACAGATATGCCATGCTTGCCCAGCAGCTCAAGGCCGGCCCCTCTGTATCCACCACTGTCCTGCTTTGCCAACGCATTTGAAGGTGAATGCTGAATATATTAACAAATCTGGTGACGCTCAAGTGACACAATAATGCTCAATCCTGAATGCATAATTGTATTGTAGTTATGGGCGCATTAGTCTCAATATTTTTATCTGATGATTTGTTGCCTTTAGTAATGCGCCTAGTGCCAGTCGACAAGATATCGATTACTCTTCTCATGGACAATGTCACCGATATATTGCTTGCAAATTCGACCCACGTACACAGACCGCCACTTGGTAAGGATGGCAAGTTTCTCCCTGCAGCTAGGGCGGAACACGGCTTTTCAGCTCTGATAGAAACGGAAGCTAATCCAAAAGACGGTTCGGTGCAAAGGAACACGCTCCTTTTTGATGCCGGACCAAGCGAAAATGGAGTGATCTACAACTCCGACCTGTTTGGAATCGATCTCACGAAGATTGATGCAATAGTTCTAAGTCACGGCCACTTTGATCATTTTACTGGGCTGCATAATGTGGTAAAGAGGATTTCAAAGCCACTAAAGCTCTATGTCCATCCAGATGCTTTCTTGAAACGCTTGGATATCTTTCCCGATGGAACTAGGCTTGCCAATCCTATTCTAGACGAATCTGTGCTTAGACAGAACGGCATATCTGTAGAAAAGAACGAAGGGCCGACTGGCCTTCCAGAGGAAAAGGATCCATCTGTTATCGTTACTGGTCAAATTCCGAGAGAAACCAACTACGAGAAGGGCCTCCCGCCACAATATGCAGAGGTAGAAGGAAAGGGTCTCGTTCACGACCCTCTGGTCAAAGATGACCAGGCGATCGTTGCCAACGTAGAAGGAAAGGGGCTGGTCGTAATAAGCGGCTGCGGGCATGCAGGAATAATAAATACGATAAACTACGCCAAGAAACTTGCAGGAGCCGAAAAAATCCACGCGGTTCTTGGCGGGTTCCACCTCTCAGGCAAGCTGTACGAGGATGCGATCGAGCCCACTTTAAGGGCATTGGAGGATGCGGATCCTGACTATGTCGTGCCCTGCCACTGCACGGGGTGGAAAGCAATAAACACGATTATCCAGCGGATGCCAGAGAAGTTCATCCAGCCCGGCGTTGGAACCCGATTTGTATTTGAATGATAAGCAGATGATGTTGTCATCAGTTAATGTTTTGTCTTACGAACCTGCGAGCAAACAAAAGTTAGCGGTGCCAAGGCACTGCATTTGGGTTGTGTGCTATTGCATTAGGAAAGCTGCAATTTGGAATCAGATTCTTATTTTGACTCTGTTCTCTTCGACCTTTGTTTCGTAGGTCGGCTGATTGTATGTCTTTACCTTGGACATGATTTCAGCGCTGCGCGCAAACATCTTTTGCAAACTCGCCGGTATTGGTTCGGGGAACTTTGACGGGTCTGGAACCATCGGTTCTGCTAGCTTTTTTCCAGTTGTGACGTCAAACCTGGCGCCATGCATAGGGCATGTTACGACCTTTCCTTTCAGGGTGCCCATCGACAGTGGAGCGTTCATGTGACTGCATCTATCGCATAGCGCATATACGTTGCCATCTGAATTGGCAAGTAGTATCTCATTTTCTCCTACATCTATGCGTTTCATCTTTCCCAAAGGAACGCCCGTTACATCTACAATATCTATGAATTGACGCTGTTCTGTCTGGTTGCTCATTAGCAAGTTATCCGACATGGAGGTATTAATACCTGGTAGCAATTTCTAACTGAGTAAGTAATATATACCTAACCAGCTCATAAATCATTTAAACAAACAGCTCTCGAATGCCGTCCACTATGAACTGGATCGCGATGGCCGCAATGAGCACAGCAAACACCCTCGTGACTATAATCGATCCTCGCCGGCCAAGCAACCTGTAAATTCTGTCAACGTACCGCAATATCACGTAGGTTATCCCTATGACAATAACGATCGACAGAGCCGTCACCGCTAGCCCTGTTGTCTGGAACGAGATTATCACCGCAGTTATCGCGCCAGGACCTGCCAGCAGCGGAAACGCTATGGGCACCACGCCGGACTCGCCTTGACCACCCGCGGCGCCATACCTCCACTCGCCGTGCGTGAGAAGCTCGATAGCCACTATGAAGAGCAGGATGCCGCCGGCGACCATAAAGCTTGCAAGCGTGATCCCAAAGATCGACATGATCTGTGTGCCGGCGACCGCGAACGCGAAAAGCAGCCCTGCCGCAGTAGCGATCGCAGTCTTGCTCACGGCCACCCTTTCGGGCCTTTCCATCTTTTGCGTGAGCGCCATGAACACCGGCACGATGCCTATCGGGTCAATGATTACAAACAGCGCTACAGTCGACCTGAGCAGGTCTGCGAAAAAGTCCGCCACAGGCCATGGTGTACTATATCGATTATTTTTAGCTGCGCTCTGTGATGGCGATGTTCCTTGACTCCAGTATCCTTAGGACCGCCTTTTCAATGTCCTTCTCGGTGATGTAGCCAAAGTCCCACGCGTCGATAAAGTTGCGGTACTCGCCCTCAAGCGACTTGGCCGTGTCCTCGAACTCAACCATGCGATCAAGTGTGTCCGGCGCCCTGAAACCCTTGGCCACCATTATGGGGCAGCGCTGGTCTGTGCCAAGTGGGATATACCACGCGTTCTTGGCGAACCTATAGCGGCCGTCCGATATCATTGTATACATGCGCATCAGCTCCTCGTCTGCCAGCTTTTGCAGGTCGAGGTACCATGGCTCGTTGATAAAGCTTGACGCTGGCCTTCCAGAGTCGCTGCTGCTAGTCTTGCCGCCAAACAACGCTATTCTATGGGCATACAGCTAGAAATATGTTTTTTCAATGGTACATGTGTTCGGCGATCGCCTTAACCCTCTCGACGCCGTTTATCTCTTTGATTATTTTCGCGACCGGAGCCGGGACGAGATGTTCCCATTTCCCACCTGACGCCATCCTGCTCCTTATCTCGGTGGCCTGCATCTCGCTCCGCTCGACTAGCGGCGCCTCCATCGTCTTGATCCCTCTTTCTCGGAAAAGCAATAGTGTGAACGGGTCGTTCGCAAACACGACGTCGTATTTTGGCACCAGCATGTCCACCTGTCGAGTCCAGAGCGAATGCACGTCGACATCAGGCACCGGGATTATCAGGACGTTGGAAGTGTCGATCTTTTCAGAATTGAGCGACTCTTTTATCATCCTGATGCGCTCGCCGGCGGTGAACGGGTTTTTGGGCTCGTGGCTCTTTTGTGCGCTGCCAACCACGATCACAAGCTGGTCTACCTTGCCCAAAGCAAACTTCACAGTCGCAAGGTGGCCCTTGTGGAATGGCTGGAACCTGCCGATAAAAAGCCCGGTGGTCAACACGCTATGCTGGCGCCAAGGCTATTTTAAACATATATCGAGAAAAAAGGAAAAAGGGGTGGTGGAGGGGAATCGTTGTTGTTTCCCTGCCATTGTTATCAGAGGTTTTTTCTTCCCGTCTGCGCCTACTGTACAAAGTAGGTTACACTCACGCTCATGGAGACTTCTTGCTGGCCTGGAAGTATCTGTGTCGAACTCATCGAGTTAGATGCCGCTGCTTCCCTGTAGAAGACTGGGAAGTAGACATCGTTCAGGTTGATCGATTTTACTCCTGACACTTCCATTTCTACTGCCTCTGCCGCAATGTCTGCCCTGTGCCTTGCGTTTGCAATCGCGTCAGCGATCAGCTCGTCGCGGACTTGCTGCTGCAATTCAGCCGACAGGAAGTAGTATGCGCCGCTGACGGTGTTGGCACCACCTTCTACTGCTGCATCGATGACTTCGCCTGCATCAATCTGGCCATCTGCGTCAAGCGTGACAGTCACGCTGCTGGATGCTTTGTAGCCAGTGATCTCTTGCCTTGGCTGGCATTCAGGAGGCGGCGGGTATATCATGATGCATGCCTCTGCCGCTGCCTTGTATTCGTAGACTGGGTAGACGTTGTAGCTGCTAGTTGCAATGTCTTCCTCTGCTATCCCAAGGTCCCTGAGGGCCGCGATCACCTGCGCAATCAAGTCCGCATTGGCAGAAGCGGCTTCCTCTGCCGTCGTGCCGTTTGTTTCAACGCCGACTGTCACTGAAAACTTGTCCGGATCCACTGTGGTTGTAGCGGTGCCCGAAGTGGTCACCGTTGACGACCAATGTGCATTATCTTCGTCTCCGCCGTTCTGCGTTTGGGCCGCAACACTTTGCACTTGGGTTGCAAAGGCCGCACCAAGCAAACCTGCCGCAAGTATGCCTGCGAGCAGGACCAACTTTTTTTGTTGCTGTTGATTTGTTTTCTGGTTTGACATTTTCGTTACCATCTAAATACAGTGGTTGGTAGGTAAACCTAGACCTTAGAACGTGTTCCACGTTCCGTTCTACGTTTCAGAACGGCTATTTTTCAGGCAATTGACGATTTAAAGCAGACAGCTTTTGGCATTTTTAAAGAAGCATGGCGAAAAGTCCACCGGTCATAGACCGGTGGATGAATATCGCTGTTAACATATTTTAGGTAGTAGTACCGGTGAAATAGAAGAAGCACACATACATACAAACATACATGCTCAACTATAGATTCCGCCTATATCCAACGAAAGAGCAAGAGCTCGTGTTAGAGCAGACACTTGATGGCTGCAGGTGGGTGTACAACTACTTCCTTGACAAGAACATGTCAAAAGAAGATATGCAGTTTACTCTGGTTGAGTTGAAAGAGCAGCACCCATGGCTCCGCAATAATTACCACTCCAAGATGCTGCAGATGGTAGCACATCAGGTAGCAGCAGCCAGAGAATCACTACGCGCATTGAAAAGGAATGGTCATAAAACAGGTAAATTATCGTACAGAAAGGATGATGATTTCAACGCATTTACCTACAGCCAGTCCGGCTTTAAGATAGAGAAGAACAGCAGGCTAACACTCTCCAAGATAAGCGGCAGCATAAGGATTGTACTTCATAGAAAGCTGCCGGTAAACGTCAAGCAGGTGACTGTATGCCGCAGCAAGACAGGAAAGTGGTACGCAGTTGTAGCCTGTGATGTACTGCGCAGGTCATTCACCACAATCAGCTACAGCAAGCCGGTAGGGATAGACGTCGTCGGCATCACAAAGTTCTGCCATGACTCTGACGACCATGCGGAAGACAACCCGCAGTTCCTGACTAAAATGTTAAAGCCACTGATGAGGGGCCACCGCAGGGTATCTAGAAGGCAGATAGGTAGCAGCAACCGCGAGAAAGCAAAACACATGCTTGCCAGATTGTACGAACGTATCCATAACAAGAGAAGGGATTTCCTGCATAAAACATCGGCGTACTATGCCAGCCGCTATGACCTGATATTCCTGGAGAGGCTGCGAGTGGCAAACCTGACGAAGAACCACAGGCTTGCACGCAAAATCCTAGACGCAAGCTGGTCTACTACATTCAAGCATATGCTGCAGTACAACGCCAACCGCGTCGTTGAAGTAGAGCCAGCATACACATCGATTGACTGCTCTAGATGCGGGCACCCAGTACCAAAGTCACTTGCAGTACGTACGCATGCCTGTCCAAAATGCAATGCGGTGATGGACAGGGACTACAACGCTTCTCTCAACATCCTCCAGCGAGGGCTGGAATTGCTGCTACTACTGCTACCGGTGGAACGCCGGGAAGTCACGCCTGTGGAGATTGCACAACAGCGGTCGAGGAAGCAGGAAAAAGAAGAGGCTATCGGACAAGTCCGGTAGTAGTTCACGCAAGGTCACAATCGGTAAGGACGTTGGCATCGCCTGTGAGGATCGACGGCTCGGAAGGGGAGGGCGGCGGCCAGATATTGCGCACCGCAGTATCGCTCTCCGCCATAACCGGCACGCCTGTCGAAGTGGTCAACATCCGCGCCAAGCGGCCGAACCCCGGCCTGCGCCCGCAGCACATGACAGGAATCAAGGTGATAGCCGATCTCTTCCATGCAAATGTAGAGAACCTGAAGGTGGGGGCGGACAGGGTCAGGTTTGTGCCATCGGAGAGGTTCGAGGGGGGCTCTGTCAAGGTGGACGTCGGTACGGCAGGCAGTATCCCGATGATCCTGATGGCGGTTGTGCCCGCAGTCTCGCTGTCAAACAACAGCTTGGAGATCGAGATAACGGGCGGGACTGACGTGAAGGCGAGCCCGACTATCGATTATGTCCGCTATGTGGTAGCGGACGCGTACCGCAGCATCGGGATAAAATTCTCATGCGACGTGATAAGACGCGGCTACTATCCAAAAGGCGGCGGCATCGTAAAGACGATGATCGAGCCATGCAAAGAGCCGGGGACGATGGAGCTTTTGTCAGCAAGGGAGGTGGCGCCTCGTATAACCAGCGTCTGCGGCCAGTTGCCCAGGCACGTGGCTGAACGCCAAACGTCGTCCGCACTCATTGCGCTAGAGAAAAAGGGGATCCGCTGCAGCAGCTATTCTGCGTCCATAGAGACCTCGACATCACCCGGCTCGTCGATACTGGTTTATTCCGCTTCCGACTTTGGGCCGCACATTGGCGGCGACTCGATAGGCGAGCTTGGCAAGCGGGCTGAAGCGGTGGGCACAGAGGCGGCAGATCGCTTTTTAGAGAGCGCACTCGCACAGGTGCCGGTCGACCCGTTTCTTGCCGACATGCTGGTACTCCCGCTTGCGCTTGCAAAAGCAAGATCGAAATACCGGATTGCAAGGGTTACTGAACATTTGCGGACGAACCTGCAGGTGGCGAGTCAGATGGTCGGATGCAAATACAGCATAGAACAGCAGGACGACAAGACCTATGTCATCATGATAAACTAGATCCCGCCGTCGAGGAGCGCCGCCAAGAGCAGTATGATTATCGAGAGGATCACGATCACCTCTCCTAGGATGATTATCTTTTTCCTGACTGACTGGACATAGATGTTGCCGCCTTGGCCGGACATTATCTTGCGCTCCATATCGGCGTTGAGTAGGCGGACGTGCACCACGTACGTGCCAACGGTTGCAAGCACGAGTATTATCTTGACAAGCAGGATGCTTCCGTATGTGGTGTCAAGCAGCGCTCCCGGGTCGCCGATAAAGCCGCGCGAGTTGTAGATGCCGGTTGCAATCAAAATGCCGAACGCCGGCACCGTTATCTTGTTGAACCGCCGGCCGACCTTTATCATGAGCGCGACGAGCTCCTCGAGCGACTTTGTGTGCGACTTTAGCACCGGCACGAGAACGACTCCGATAAAGAGCGAGCCCCCGACCCATATCGAGGCGCATATCAGGTGCACCCACGTGACGAGGCTGTCGGCAAGCGCCATCGTTATCTTGCGACGTTCCGCGGTATATTATTGATGCTGCATCTCCAGAAAGGTTTTAATCAGCTCTGCGAGTCAGCTAGAATCAGTTGATAATCGGTCCGAGGAGGGTGGCGCTTATCGGCGCCATCGCAGCAGTAGCCCTCACGATCATATTCTACCCTCTCCTTGTCGCCACGCCATTTGATCCAAACGACGTCTCGATTGATCTCAGCAAGGTCATGCTTGCATCAGGCGGCGAAGGCGATCAGAGGCTAGACCTCAGAATCTCGCTCAACGTCACAAACGGAAGCGAGTTCACGCTCACAACATCAAAGATCGAATACGAGCTCTTTGCGGACGGCGCATCTGTTGGATCAGACACGATATCGTATGAGGACATTCCTGTTAACGGTAGGCCGGCGCTCTTTTCGAACCGACCTGTAACAATACCTGACACATTCACTCTAGAGTACTCTGACGAGCGCGCAGAGCTCTTCAACAAGATACTCAACAACAGTGAAGAGATCAGCTGGCGCATCACCGGCATCGCCATCATCGAATCTGGAACGACGTTCCAAGAAAGGCCGTTCTCTTCTGAATTATAATAAAGTGCGGTCACCGGGATTTGAACCCGGGTTACGGGCTGTCTTCGCATAACGCATGGAAGGCCAGTGTCCTAGACCAAACTAGACGATGACCGCTTACTGTAGGCGACATTGCCAAGGATATTAAAACTTAGCCTGAAGAAGGGTATGGGAAACAGAGAAACCCCACACCGTTTACAGTAGATCAAAATCTTGTCATCTTGCAGATATAAGGCCTCCATCCCATATTTTTCGCCCTCTACAGGTGTGCATCTCTGCTGCTTTTTTTCTAGTATATGCACGGACATCAGAAAGCTATGGAAGAATCAACATATATCACCAGCAAAATTTTTTGATCTACTGTTTACGGGTGGGATGAATCTGTTTCCCATCATGAAAATATTATATACGTAAAATTACTTGTTCTTTCAACACACGGGGTCATCATCATGTTTCAGCCGATGTGATCAAAAATATGGCGAGGAACAAAAGAGAGCATGACAACAAGAGCTTACAAGTTTCGATTGTATCCAACGGAAGAACAGATGAAAAAATTGGAAGATACTATCGAGACATGCAGACGACTATACAATGATTCACTTGGTGAAAGAAGTGTCGATTGGGATGTAGGCTTCTATGAACAGAAGCAATTGCTAACACTGAGGAAGCAGGATAACAAATATCTGAAACAGGTACACAGTCAGGTGCTGCAAGACATTATTCTAAGACTTGACAAGGCATATCATGCATTCTTCAAGAAACTTGCCCGATACCCTAAATTCAAGAGGAAAGGCAAGTACAATTCATTCACGTATCCTCAATACAACAATGGCTGGAAAATCAGGGACGACGAGTATCTTGTGTTATCGTGCATAGGTTCCATCAAAATCAAGATGCACAGGATGATACCTGTCGGTACATTGAAAACATGTGCAATCGTTCGCGATGTTGATCAGTGGTACGCTTGCATAACTACTATAATAGATGACGATGGCGTAGTCGCCAGCGCAGCCAACAAATATCATGATGATTTGACGAAATCTGTCGGAATTGATGTTGGCCTGTTGAAATGGCTCACACTGAGTGACGGCAAAGTGATACCAAATCCACTAAATTTTGATACACAAGCAAAGAAGATTAAGCGGCTGCAGAAGAACCTTGCAAGAAAGCAGAAAGGCTCAAAGAATAGCGAGAAGGCAAGGATTCAACTGGCAAAGGCATGGAGACATGTGCGGAGATGCAGGGATGATTTTGTACATAAAACGTCAAAGACCATTGCGGACGATGGATATACTTTTGTGGTATTTGAGAAATTGAATATCGCTAACATGGTCAGGAACCACCATCTGGCACAAGCAATTATGGATGCCACCTGGGGAAAGCTGCGCCAATACACTGCCTACAAGGTAGAAGAAGGACGCGGCGGCGGAGGACGAGTAATAACCGTTGACCCAAGTGGTACATCGCAGAAATGCTCCGGGTGCGGAGTGGAAGCAAAAGAAAAGCTTGACCTATCAGTACGTATCTTTGAATGTCACAGCTGCGGACTGGTCATTGACCGTGACCTGAACGCGGCTAAAAACATTGAAAAACTGGGTCTGGAACAGGCCTGTGCTGAGAAGCAGCCTCTACTTGTCCGACAACGGCAACGGATAAGCAAGTTTGCTTCAAGGAAGCAAGAAGCCCACGAATTTATTCGTGGGTAGTTCACTCCGGGAAGATTATGTTCAGCAGCGCATCGACTGCCTTGTTCTTGGCCTGCTGCTTGTAGTACTCCATGCCCTTCTTGGGCGCATCAAGCGCTTTCTCACGCTCAACCTCGTCGACCGGCCGGTGGTCCAGCGCGCCATAAAACTGCACCTTGTAGCCCTTTAGCTTTGAAATGACCGTCGAGTTGAAGATGTCGTGCAGCCACACCGAGCCGATGAAATAGATGAACGGGGGATTCGGCTTGCTCTTTATCATGTCCGCAACCCTGCTTATGGTCTGGGCCATGTTCTTCGAGTCGGTGTCGATTGCGATAATGTCTTTGTTCACTCCACCCTGAAGAAGCGCTCCCTTTACTTTTTAGGCCGCCCCCGGTTCGCCAACAATCATGACCATCGTCTTGTGCCTGTCGGGCCTCGACTTCATGACCGTGTTGTGGGTCTCTAGGCCAAGCTTTACGCGCTCTTGGATGTAGTCGGGAAGTCCGCCGTCGCTAGATTTGCCTCTGTGCACGGCATAGAGAATGATCAGGTTGCCGTCGGTAAAGCGGTACTCTGACATCTAGTACCACGTGGTTGCCACTTTTTTTGGCGCCGAGATCTGCCTTTCAAGCTCGTCGAGCCGCTGGAGTGACTCTGGGTTCTTTTGCAGATCCTTGAACTGCTTCTCATGCCTTATCCTGCGGACGACGTTCATGACTTCGTCCATCGTGACCCCGTGCTTGATGTCGTATTCAATCTGCTTGGCGCAGCTCGAAACCGTGCTGTACTTTTTATAATTTCGTTTTTCAAAAGAAGAAGCGTCGGGAGAGATGCCTTTCACAAAACGGACAATAACCTTTTCAACGTGCTCAAGATGCCAGTCTTTCATTGCAAAATTATTGGCCTTCATGATCCTAATGGCTTACCATCCTAGGCTATTTAATCTCTTGTCCAGATCTAGAGATAGTCGGAAAGCTTGGTCTTTTCTTCGCCTGGGATCTTGGCGATCTCAAATCCCTCTTTTGGCTTTAGCAATGAAGCTGTCGCGTCGATGCCAAGCTTTGTGGTGAGCAGGTTGGTCTGGTCGCTCGACGGGTCGAGGCTCGATCCCTTGGCATTTGGGATGATGATAAAGTCCTTGTCTGCCTGAGACCTCGTCGCAATCGCATATTCGACGGCCACCGGATCGGTCGGGTCGATATCGGCGTCAACCACGGTCGCCATCTTGAGCGAGGGATGCGCAGAGAATGCAGCCATCAGCGCGTTCTTTGGTTCTCCCTCAAGCCGCTTCTTTATCTGTATTACCGCCGACAGCCAGTTGCTGCCTCCGTCAGTGAGGTGCACCGCCTGCGTGGTTGGCACGACATTCTTGATGTAATCGAACATCTTTGCCTCAACCGGCAGGCCCATCAGAAGCCGGTGCTCGGCGTACCCTGGCAGGATGTCGTGGTAGATTGCATTGTCGCGGAACCTTATCCTTTCTAGCTCAAACACAGGCTGCTTGCGCTTGAAGTCGTAGGTACGGAGCATCTCGACCATCCACTCTTCATGCGTCCTGTCCTTTAGTATTCTACCCTCAATCACGATCTCTGCATGCGTTGGCACGTACAGTTGCGAATAGCCTGTCTTTGTGAGCGAAAGCTTGTTTTCAAGGAGGGAGTTTGCAATGAGCATCTCGTCGACCCCGTATGCGGCCTGGTATGCGGCGGCGATGCTTATCGCAGGGTGAACGCCTACAGCTATTGCGACCTTTAGGTCTTCGCCGTGGTCGCGTGCGTAGGTAAAGCACTTGTGCAGGTGTCTGCCTTCCACCATCCTAATAGCCATGTGTCTGTTGTCGAGCAGCAACAGGCGGTGGGTGGATTGGTTCTGGTTGCCCTTTTCCTGATCCTTTGCAAACACCACGGATGCTGTAATGAACGGACCCGCGTCCTTTTCAAAGTGCGTGACTATTGGAAGATCATTTAGGTTGCTCGAAGAGTTTTTTTCAAACGGCGCGCCGGATTGCATCCTTGCCGGCTCTGAGAGGCTGGAAAGCGCCTCCGTGATCCGGACATGGATAGCGCGCTTTACATCGGCCTGAGCTGCCTTGCGCGCTCCGGCGACCGCGTAGTAGAATTTCTTTGGTGTACCGACGACATTGCAGGCTACCTTGATCTTGCTTCCATGCACCTTTTCAAATATCACTGCCTGCTTGCCATCCAGCTTGGCAGTCACTGCTGCAAGCTCAAACTTAGGGCTAACATCCTGCTTGATCCGCACCAGCTCGCCCTCTGCCTCAAGCAGCGACAGAAAGCCTTGGAAATCGGCGCTATTGCCCTTCATGCTTTTTGCTACCAACGATGTTCATAACCTCTCCCATAATTGCTTTCATGTCCTCTAGCTCGAGCTGCACCTTGCTATGGAGCGAGACCAAACAGATGCCGTTTATCATCGACGATACTTTTTCCGCGATGGTATTGATAAAGATTGAATCGTACTTGCTTGGAATGACCTTGGCGACGTTGACCTTGTTGGAGGTGCTGATTGCGACTGACATTGCGCCTATGCGCCGCTCGCCCTCTGAAATCAAAATAAAACAACCGTTTTGAAAAAAGTTAGCCTGGAGGAGAAATTCTCGCCCATTGCCCGAGCTAACAACCTTCTCTTCCATTACGTCTGGCTCATTACCCATTGGCTTACCTTGCGCGGACAGTGATGGGCTTGGCGACCTTTAGAGTTTCTTGCTTCTTTGTCCTAGCCCTCAGCTTTGCCTTGTACTTTAGGTTCCTTGGCTTTGTCCTCAAGCGATAGCCGCAGCACGGGCACCAGAGGCCATCCCACTTGATGAATATCTCGCAGATCTGGCACCTCTTTTGTCCGCTGGCGTACCTGCCGGAGCCAACTGGCTTTTGAGCCTTATGACGGATGCATATGCCTTTACAAGTCATTTTTTATTTCACCCGGTAATAACCGACTAGCGTTCATTCGTACGTTAGTTAGTTCTTTACCGTCGTTTAGTACACACAATATCTATTTAAGATTTATACAAATATTTTATTCGCAAAAGGTAGAAAATGTCAAAATTTGTATAATCTTGACCGGATCGGTATCATAAGAGTTACAAATAATTTGTTAATTAATGGTATTTATTGAAGTGATTTTCTCATCAATAGGGAAAAATTCTTCAACAATTTGTTACGAAATTGTTCGTCGATCGTGGAAATTTGCGATTAATTTCAGAAAGCTCCATCTATTAGATCTACAGCCAATGATGGATCTTGAGGAAATCATCTATAGGCTCTCTCCGGAGTAGCTTCAGAAGTGCGTGAGCCTGAGGTACAGATAGCATTGGCTTTTTGAAGTGGTTGTCTGTCGCAATTCTGGGACATGCGACCTGCACGAACGCGTCAATGCCCTTGAAGACCTGCATCCTATCATCCGTGATTTCTGTCAATGCGATCATTTGGACCTTCTTGCCTGCCTTTTCAAATTCCTTCTTTAGCTCCAGTGCGCGCACGTGGGCAAATTGGCCTTCCTTTAGACCGATGACAATTCCAATTTTTTCTGCGTCAAGCGCCTTGTATATCGACAATATGGCGCGCTTTTGCAGGCCCTGAGCAAACTCGTTTACCTGTTGGTATTCGTCGAAATACGGGTCGAGCATGAACGTCGGCTTTTCAGTGGACATAGCGATGCTTGCGGAATGGAACATGCTCTGCCCAAGGAAAATGTACGCGTCGATCTGCTTTTGGACGTTGTATGCCGGGTAGAACTCGCAGCCAAACACCTGTGCGTCGCGGAGCTGACCCTTGCCTCTTCCAATGATCACGTTGTAGCCGTGTTCTTCAAAGATCTTTTTCGTGCCTTCAATTTGATGAAGGTGCTGGCTGTCTGTCAATAGTGATATTGTCTTGTACTTTCCTTTCATCTCGCTTGCGCACTTTCTTGCGACAGAGTCAAAGCTGATGTCATCAAACGCGCCTATCATAACCACCTTGTCGCCAAAGGTCTCCATAGCGACGGTGTGGCCGATGTTGAAGAGGATGTCTGCGCCAAGCATGTCTGCGGCATGGGTGTTGAGGTCG
>JBFLWZ010000029.1:0-16779 GCA_040757615.1 Thermoproteota archaeon
ACAGGTACCACTAAGCTCAGGGAAAAATCATCATACAGTTTCTGCTTGCTGTCGGTCAGCGCGTTACTAGCACCATAGAGCGACTTCATAAAGCCAATGTCTACGATCTTGTGATCCTTTGCCTTCAGCACTTTTGCAAAGTGCCTTGCCCGCTCGATCTCCCTTTTGGCGCGCTGACCATAAGCAAAAGTCATCATGTAAATGTCGTAGTTCTTGGTCAGAATTGCAGCATAGCAGACAGAGTCGAGCCCGCCACTTACAATGCAAACTGCCGCAGGCTTTGCCATAGAGGATAGTTCAAGGACGGCGCCTATTTTGTGTATCTCTCAATGACCTTTCTGTGCTGCGGGTACACTCTAGCTAGTTCATCTCTTTTGCCAAGCTCCCAGTCTCGATAGTCAAATCCCGGCGACACCGTACATCCAAGCAAGCAATAAGATCTTGTGTTGTCCAGCGCGGCTGCAAACCATGTGCCTGCTTTTATGATTACTTGGAATACTCCATTTTTGCCGATTCTTGTCTTTGACAATCTTCCATCTTTGTCAATTGCATAGAGCGTGACTGTGCCTCCTGCATAGTAGTGCCAGATTTCATCAGACTTGATCCTGTGAAATGCAGAAAAATCATTGCCTGCAAGCATGTAATAGATCGCAGTAGCAATATTACGTGACCCCTCGTATCCTTCAACATCTACTATCTTGTCTGATCTGTATGTCTGCTTAAAATAGCCGCCCTCTGGATGTTTTTCAAGCCCAAATTTTTTTGCCAAATGAGCAGCATTCAATAGCCACATTCGTATTTGCATTTTATTAAATCTTGAAAGACATTAATGCGGGCATGAGGGAATAGACATAACTTGATCATCGGCTTGATCGGCAAGGCCAACGTCGGCAAGTCCACTTTCTTTAATGCAGCAACCGAGCTGGCCGTGCCCGCAGCTAACTATCCATTTACGACCGTTGAGCCCAATGTGGGGGTGGCCTTTGCGAGAGTAAAATGCGTCTGCCGGGAGTTTGGCGTTCAGGATAACCCCGTGCATTCGATGTGCATCGATGGTAACAGGTTCATCCCAATCAAGCTGGTTGACGTAGCAGGCCTAGTTCCGGGTGCCCACACGGGCAAGGGGCTTGGCAACAAGTTTCTTGACGATGCAAGGCAAGCTGACGCCCTCATACACGTGGTTGATGCGTCGGGCGCTACTGACAGCCAAGGCAGGCCGGTTCCCGCAGGGACTGGCGACCCGATGTTTGACATCGAGTTTGTCGAGGACGAGTTTGACCTGTGGCTTGCAGCCCTTGTCAGCCGGGACTGGGGCAAGAATGTAAGGGAAGCCGAAGGGATGGGCCAAAAGCTTGAGCAGATGCTTGCAAAACGCTTGTCAGGTCTTGCAATAAGCGAGCCTGTCATAGCCGCCGCAATACACGCATCTGGACTTGGAATGAAAAAGCCTGCAAGCTGGACGGAAGAAGACGTACTTGCATTCTGCAAGATACTGCGGACAAAGGCCAAACCCTTCGTAATAGCTGCCAACAAGGCTGACCTGCCGTCGTCAGAGGCTAACATTGAAAAAATGAGGGCAGCTGGACTCGAGGTGGTCCCATGTGCATCCGAGGCCGAAGCGCTACTTCGAAAGGCATCAAAAAAAGGCGTACTGCACTATCTTCCTGGAGATGGCTCGTTTGACGTCAAACCAAATGTGGCACTGAACCCGCAGCAGCAACATGCCCTTGACATCGTTAGGACGCTCATACAAAAATACGGATCGACCGGGGTGCAGGAGGCGATAAACATTTCCTGCTTCAAGCTGTTGCATATGGTGGAGGTCTATCCTGTGGAGGATGAATTCAAACTTGCCGACAAGAAAGGCAATGTCCTGCCTGACGTCAGGCTGCTTCCTGAAGGCTCTACCGCCAAGGACCTAGCGCATACTGTGCACGCCGATCTTGCAAAGGGCTTCCTCTATGCTGTGGACGCAAGGACAAAACAGAGGATAGGGGCAGACCACAAACTAAAGAGCGGCGATGTGATTAAAATAGTATCAGCGATGAGCAGAGGATAAACAATGCTCTGTCTTGGAATTGAAAGCACCGCACACACTTTTGGATGCTCTATAGTAGATTCTAGGGGCAAGGTGCTATCTGACGAACGTGACATCTACAAGGCCCCGGAGGGAAGCGGGATACACCCACGTGAGGCTTCGCGCCACCACATGGAGGTCAGCTCTTCAGTTCTTCAGAAATCGTTGCAGTCTGCTTGCGTCACAATGAAGGATGTCGACATCGTAGGCTATTCTGCCGGGCCGGGGCTGGGCCCATGCCTACGGGTTGGAGCAGTGGTAGCACGGACGGTCGCCGGCTTTTACAAAAAACCGCTAGTGCCTGTAAACCACGCGCTAGGTCACCTAGAGCTTGGGTCGATGCTCACCGGAGCTTCCGACCCACTTGCCCTGCTGGTTTCAGGCGGCCATACGATGATACTTGCTTTCTCGCACGGCAGGTGGCGCGTCTTTGGGGAGACGCTGGACATCACAGTCGGGCAGCTGCTCGACCAGTTTGGCAGAGCACTAGGCTTTGCATCGCCCTGCGGCGGCA
Organism: Thermoproteota archaeon; assembly: GCA_040757615.1. GTDB lineage: Archaea > Thermoproteota > Nitrososphaeria > Nitrososphaerales > Nitrososphaeraceae > Nitrososphaera. Next base: position 2,592 of record JBFLWZ010000029.1, read on the forward strand.
GGATTGAGCAGCTGGCGTCGCAATCCACCGGACAATACATACAGCTGCCATACATTGTCAAGGGCAATGACGTGTCGTTTTCCGGCTTGCTGACTGCAGCGACAAAGCTTGCTGAAAAGGCCAAACCCTCTGACGTATGCTACTCGCTGCAAGAGACAGCATTTGCAATGCTCGCAGAAGCAGTCGAGCGTGCGCTATCATTCACTGGGAAAAAAGAGATGTTGATCGTTGGTGGGGTCGCTGCAAACAAGAGGCTCGCAGAAATGCTGGAATCCGCATGCAGCCGGCAGGGCGCCAAGCTGTTCGTGTGCCCGCTGAAATTTGCCGGGGACAACGGCGTCCAGATCGCATGGACTGCGCTGCAGGATTATAAGGCTACAAGAAAGCAGGTCAGGATACAGGATTCTACTGTCCAGCAGTCGTGGCGGCTTGACACGGTCAATGTCAGCTGGCGCCGATGAGCTGCTTTATCTGGCGCTCCCACTTGCCGTTGTTAAACACGCCAAACTTGTAGGTCTGTCCATCAGAAACGACTACCACCTTTTTCACCAAAAAGCCCTCTGATTTGACTGACGATATCTTTGACAGTGGGATGTCGAGCACGACCTCGCCTTCTTTCTTTGAGAGGGTGGCCATTCTTCCCTGAGTCTTTTGGAAGACCAGCCTCCTATCGGTCAGCACCAGTATGCCATTTCTTAGCTTGTCTTCAGCGCAATCCTCGTCAAGGACTATTTTTTCGCCTGGTGCCGGCTCGAAACTCACCACGTTTTTATCTCCATGCTAGAGGCTATATTACTATTGCAGCCAAGGCTGGTGAAAAAGGGCGCAGAGGCAGACATCTATCTCGTAGAATGGGCCGGCAGGCCGGCCGTCTCCAAGGTGAGGACGCCCAAACCCTACCGACACCGCGAGCTTGACCAGGCAATCAGAAAGCAGAGGACCGTACATGAAGCCAGCTTTATGTCAGCTGCAAAGTCTGCCGGTATCATGTCGCCGTTTGTACATTTCGTTGATCCTGTAAACGCTGAAATAATAATGGAATTTGTGCAGGGCGACAACGTTCGGGACTCTCTGACTGCAGACCTCTGCCATGAAATAGGTCGCTACACTGCGATGCTTCATGCAAGCAACATCATCCACGGCGACCTGACCACGTCAAACTTTATCGCCAACAAGAAACTCATCTTGCTTGACTTTGGCCTTTCGTACTATTCAGAGCGCACCGAAGACATGGCGACTGACATCAGGCTGATAAAAGAGGTTTTCACCAGCGCGCACATTGCAATCAAAAAGGCGTTTCCGCGGTTTGTAGAAGGCTATGCGAGCATAGCAGGAAAAAAGCGAACGGACAAAATCTTGGAAAACGTAAAAGAGATAGAGCAGCGGGGCAGGTACGCCCGCCTAACGTGACACATTATTATAGAAGATAGTTCTTCAGACCAGAGGATGAACCGTAGGGCGACGACACTTGCATGTTATGCTGTTGTCGTTGTTATTGCAATTGGAATTTTGTCATATGTTGGCATGTGGCGAATTCAGGCGATGGAGCTAAGGACAACAAAGGATATTGAAGGCGATGTCCAATCTATAGCCTTTGAGACGGGCAGCAGGATGTCCGCCGTTGCTTCGATAATGCAAGTCACTGCAAATCTGCCGCAGGTAAGGGACACATCTGATGTGCATCTAATGAGCGAAGAGAACAAGGGGGTACCAGAAGACTCTGCAATTGGAAAAAGACAAGTGGCAAAGGACATACTTGCATCCAACCCGGACATTGATGCAATCGGGTTCATACTCTCCAATGGCGACATGTATCTCGAAGAGCCGTATTCACGGCAGCTGAACCTCACAAGAACCAATTTTGTTACCCGCGACTATTTTCAGGGCGCAGTGACAACCGACAACCCCTACCTTGGCGAAGTGTATATATCGGCGGCTACTGGCTCTAGCGCCACTGCGCTAGCAGTACCTGTTTACAACGGCGACAGGACGCTGGCCGGCGTCTGGATGGCGATCATGAACCTTCAGGCATTCAACAGCCGCGCAAACGAATTGCTCGGATCCGATTATGGAGGCAGGGTGGTCTACATCGACCAAAATAACCACGAGGTAGTTTCTTCCAGCGCGCTCGTCTCTGCAGACGAGGCACTTTCCGGCCTGCAGAGCTACGCCGATGCACTGGCCGGCAACAGCGGATCAAGAGCAGAAATGCATGACGGGGTGCAGATGTTCGTCGCATATAGTCCTATCAAGATGCCTGGCGCCACGTGGGTCATAATTGCGATGCAGCCATACTCCGAAGTGTTCTCACGCCTTCCGATGATGCAGCTGCAGGGTGCAATCGTTGTAACGTCGGTGATCGCAGCCGGAATCGGCTTTGTAATTTATCGAATCCAGAAAACATAGTATAAAAAAGCCAACTCCCTTTCAAAGGATGTTTGGTAATCTTTGCAAGCACCAACCAGAACAAGTTCCGGGAGGTGCAATCGATACTTGCGGCGCTCAATATTTCAGTTGACTTTGCCCAAATCGGCCTTATTGAGATCCAGTCAGACTCGCTTGAAGAGATTGTAAGGGAAAAAGCCAAGAGCGCCTACATGCAGGTCAACAGGCCAGTGATAGTGGAAGACGACGGCCTCTTTATCGAAGCTCTGAAGGGCTTTCCTGGGCAGTACTCGTCTCACGCGTACAAGACCATTGGAAACGAAGGGATCCTAAAGCTGCTCGCGGGGTCCACCAACCGGAACGCATCTTTCCGTTCTCTGATAGCGTTCTATGATGGAGATCACCTGTCAATTTCAGAAGGCCGCGTTGACGGGAGGATATCCGAGAAAATAACAGAGGGTGGCTGGGGATATGATCCGATCTTTATACCTGCCGGCACCGACCTCACTTTTGCCCAGTCGAATGAGAACAAGAATAGGTACTCGCACCGAAAAAAGGCTCTTGACAACTTTGCCAGATGGTACTCTACGAAGTGAGGTCAACCTGTGGGATTGTAGTCTGCGCTTGTGCTGTCGCTTCATAGGGTGGATATTGCTGCAACCCCCATGGCTTTGCTCCAAGGAATCCGCTTTCGTTGAACATGTTGTTCGGGAAAGTCCTGATATTGGTGTTAAAGTCGCGCACACCGTCATTGTAGTAGGTCCGAGCTACAGCGATCCTGTTCTCTGTACCTGCCAGCTCGTCCATCAGCCTAACAAGCGTCTGGTCACTCTTTAGCTCAGGATACTGCTCGTAAATGACGATAAGCTTGCTAAGCGCCTGCTCAAGCTGATTGCTTGTTTCCACCTGTTCATTCACCGTCGGGGCCCTTTGCCAATCGGTCCTGAGCCGGGTGATGTTCTGCAAGAGTTCGGACTCGAACTGCATGTATCCCCTTACTGATTCGACAAGGTTGGGTATCAGGTCGTATCTTCGCTGCAGTTGCGTCTGGACATCTGCAGCCAGCCGTTTGACGTTTTCATCTTTTGCTTGGGCGGCATTAAAACCGGAAAAGTACATGCCGTACAGAGAGCCTATGATTATCACAATAACCGCGACCACCGCGATCGCTGCTATGACGGCCTTGCTTACCATGACTTAGTATGAAGGCAATGGGAGTACAATATTTACTTTAATGCCTATCATCTGCCTGCGCCCCCGCCACCGGAACTGCCGCCTCCACCGCCGCCTCCACCTCCACCTGCCCATCCGCCGCCGTACCCTCCATAATAGTAGCGCCTCCGCCTCCGACCTTTCGAGAAGGCTGCAAGTACAAAGATGGCCGTCATAATGATGACCGGTATCAAGATCGAGAGCTGGTCTTCAAATGTATCTGAAGGTTGTTCAAAGCCTGGGTTGTACCCGTCAACATAGCCGAGCTCGCCGGCAAGAGCAGCCACCGTATTGTAGAATGCTAGGTCTAGCGCCTGCAGATCGCCAGCTTCGTATGCCTGCCTTGCGGGGACAAGATATGCATCAAGTATCGCACCGGCAGTGCCGTCGGTGATGTCGCCTTCAAGCCCTCTCCCTACTTCTATTCGCATCGAACCTCCGCTGCCGTCGCGCTCTATAGAATACAGGATGAGCAGTCCGTTGTTCTTGCCTGCCTTGCCGATTCCTTTTATCCCGTCAAGAGATACTTCGTTAAAGATATAGTTCGCAAGCATGTCCCTGTCCTGAATCTCCACACCGTCTTTTGTAATGCCGTGGCCTTGAAAGCTGGGGATTGTGTAAATGACTATCTCTGCAGTGGTGTTGGCATCAACTCTCCTAACATAGTCGTCAATGATGGATTCAAAGCCTTCGCTGATGACGTCGGCATAGTCGTAGATGTAGGCCGGGCGTGAGCCTGTCTGGGCTAAAGCCGGGAGCTGGCACGCGCCAATGATGCAAAATGCGACAGCAAACGCCACCGCGGCCTTCAACGATTTAGCCAACTATAATGCAGGTTAATAGGTTTGCGTCAGGTACTCTTTGATCCACCGGTTAGTATATCGCGCTTGGTTCTGCAATACCACTATCCTTGAAATCTCGCTTTCGTCCATCACGTTGAACGAGGGCATCTTTTCGCACAGTTTCGCCGCAAAGTTCCTTACCTCATGCATTTCTAGCATATGGTCCTGCTCGAGCCGCTGGTTTGACATGCCGATGTGCATGTACGATTTCAGCTCTATAAAATGCGGGTCTCCCTCTGCCATCATTTCAGCAAACTCGCCAACAAAGTCCGCGCCGTCATTGTAGCCTCTTATCAGCGTCATCCTGAGCACCGTCCTAGTGTTTACAGTGGCAAGAAACCGGAGGCTCTCCCACCACCGCTCCCACGCGTCCTTATGCATTGGCCTATTGATCTGATGGAACATCTTTTTGTTAGAAGCATTTGTAGAGAGGTAGATCTGGGTGGGAAGTGCTTCTTCTGCCACCAGCCTCTTTAGCATAGCCGGTTCCTGCCCGTTGGTTACAAGAAATATTGATTTGGTAGCCTTGAGCGACTTTAGATATCTTATCAATTGCGGCAGCTTTGGATACATCGTCGGCTCGCCTGAGAGCGAGATCGCATAATGCGCCGGCAGGAGCGATTCGTCCAGTTTCTTCTTGTCGTTCTTGGCATGACCGTAAAAGCCGTTTATCAGCTTTTTCCGCTCTGCCATCAGCTGCTGCACGATGACGTCCGGCTCGTCCACCAGCTCCTCGGGCATCTCTAGCGTGTCGTAAAACTCGGTCGGCCGCCAGCAATATATGCACCTGTTCTCGCAGTTCATGGCAGTCGGAGTCATCTCCATGCACTGGTGGGTCGAGATGCCGTAGAACTTGTGCTTGTAGCAGCTCCCCTCGTTTGCAAACGACTTTTTAGTCCAGTGGCACAGCTCAACTGCAGAGTGGTTGTAGACCCCGTATTTTGCCTTCTGCAATCTTGCCTTGAGCTGGGGTGTGATCTGGATCAGGTTGTCCATCGAATGCGACACATGCTCGTCGGAGCAGCTCATGCATCTGCAAAGACTTGCACATCAGATTTAAATTTTGCACTACGCTGACTGGAAGCCATGGCCGTCGATACTGAAATGATAATGAAAGTTGGGCTCGAGCTTGCGGGTTGGAAGAAAATGCCTGCAGACACCGCCGTGCATGTAAAGGGCAAGAACATCAACAAGGTGCTCATTGCGATTGACGTGGGAACTGCCGAGCTGATGCTTGCAAGGCAGCTTCGATGCGACGCGGTAATTGCTCACCATCCAGTAGGGGCAGCCCACGTCAACTTTTACAAGGTGTTTGACAGGCATGTTGAATTCATGATTGAGCACGGCGTCCCCAAAAGAGTTGCAAGAGAGGCAGTTGCAAAGCTCAAGGAGAGGGTGGCGACGCGCAACCATGCAGAAATTTACAGTGAAGTCGTCGGAGCGGCAAAGTCTCTTGGCATGCCGCTTGTCAACGTCCACCAGCCGTGCGATGAATACATGCGGCAGGTGATATTAAAGGCGATAAAATCAGGCAGGACGGAATACGTTTCAGACATTGTCAAATCGATAGAAAAGATCCCTGAATTTCGGAATGCTGTAACAAGGGTGGAGGTAAAGCTGGGCAGCGAAAAGAACAAGGCTGGCCACTGGGCACTGGTAGTTGCGGCCGGCACCAACGGCGGCTACAACATCGCCAAGGCGTACATGCGGCACGGTGTCTCCACGGTCATTTACCTACACGTAGACTATGGAGAGCTGACAAAACTGAGAGAAGATAACATGAACGGCAACTTGGTCGTCATGGGGCATCTTGCAGGCGACTCGATAGGGCTCAATGGCCTTGCGGACAGGTTGGAGGACTTGGGTGTCGAGACTGTCAGGATGGGCATCCTGCCCGGAAAATGATCGAACGATTATATACTGTAGAGCCTGCAAATTTTCTGGCGGCCTTCGTAGTATAGCCTGGTCAGTATAGGCGGCTGTGGCCGGTTTCTTGAGAAACTTTTCGGCAGAAACCGCTTGAGGAGGGTTCAAATCCCTCCGAAGGCCCCATTTCTCAATACCTTTCGGTAATTGATCAAATAATAAAAAGAAGAAAAAAAGGCTGGTTTACAGCCTTGGGGCGAAGTTGAACTTGCCGTATCTTGCAGTTGCCACAATGATTCCGACGATTGCTACAGCCAGTACGATTGCAGCGATTGCGCCGAACTCTGGGATGATGCTGTCGCCTATGATCTCGATCTGCTCTGTGCCTGCTTCAAAGTCGATGTGGATTGTGTTTGTTGCACCTGGACCCGCTGGAAGAGGTTCGTCAGCTGGCACATCGTCTACGATTGCAGTAAACTCTGACTCTGCGTCAAAGATGTCTTGGTTGAATCTCAATGACAGCGTTCCCGCAGACTCTGCTGTGATTTCAGCAAGGAATGAGATCGATTCGACGTCGCCTGTTATGCTGTCGAGGCTGTTGCCTGCGCCAGTTATCATGTAGTCAATGCGGTGGTTGGTTCCATCAATGTTTACATTGATTGGTCTCCAGTCTCCGCCTCCTGCAGTAAACTGGAACGTTGTTTCTTCCTCTGTAGTCTTGTAGCTGACAACTATAGTGTATTCGCCATCAGTGTTCATCAGTCCGCCAGCACGGAACGTGTAACTGTACGATCCGTCTGCGGCAACGTCAACTTGGTCAATTCTGTCGCGGTTGCCCTGTGGGTCAAGTACCTGGATCAGGATTGGCTGGTTGATTGTCGTCGTTGTCAGTTGACCTGAAATCGTGATGTCGTCGCCGGCGGCATAACTGTCGCTGTCTGTCTCTACTGTCAGTGTTGTGGTCTGCGCATGCGCTACACCAACGAGTGCAACGGATGCAACAGATGCCATTAATATTGCCATTAGTGCATATGCTTTATAGTCCATTATCCCTCATGCACACCTAAGTCGCTATAATTGCATTACTATTTATCCTTTTTGTGCAGAAACTCTAACACTTCAGACCATTTTGAAAGGTCTGATTAAATAAGCACTCTCAATTTTCAAAATAAAATCAACTTCCCGGGCAATAAATTGCGAATACTTATATATGCTCTCCAGATTTCTGTAAATTTGGATTTGATGTTTTCTCTCGAGCAAAAGCTATTTTCATGTTTGGAGGTGCCCGTCATTGTCTGAAAAGAAGGTCATCAAGATAACGAACCACGCTTACCAGCCAAAGCACGAAATACTGCCTAAAAAGGAAGCAGAGGAAATTTTGAAAAAGTACAACGCCAAGCCCAGCCAGCTCCCATACATCATGATAAGCGACAAGGCCTTGGAAGATCTTGACGTCCGGCCCGGCGACATAATCAAGATCACGAGAAAGAGCCCGACCGCGGGTGAAAGTGTATATTACCGATACGTCGTAGAGGGTTGAGTACGTACCATGATAGAGAATTCTATTGAAATGTGGCCAATTATCAATGACATTTTGCGGAGGGAAGGCGTTGCGAGGCAGCACCTGAACTCTTATAACGAATTCATGGAGCGCGGACTCCAGAGCATTATTGACGAAGTAGGCGAGATCGAGATTGAAACCGCCGAATACCCGTACAAGATCAAGCTGGGCAAGATCAAGCTTCAGCAACCAAGGATAATGGAGCTTGATGGCTCTATCACACATGTAGCCCCGATGGAAGGCAGGTTGCGTAACCTCACCTATGCATCACCAGTGATGCTTGAATGCAGTGTAGTTGAAGACGGCAAGATTCTCGAATCACGCTTTATCCACATTGGCGACATGCCGGTAATGGTAAAGTCAAATACATGCATACTGCACAACCTGCCAGAAAGCAAGCTAATTGAATTTGGCGAGGACCCACGCGACCCTGGCGGATATTTCGTCATCAATGGTTCCGAGCGCGTCATTGTGGGCTTGGAGGACTTGTCGTACAACAAGATCATTGTTGACGCCGAAGAAACGACCGGCACCTTGCTCTACAAGGCCAAGGTCTACTCTTCAATCGTAGGCTATAGGGCAAAGCTTGAGCTGGTAATGCGCCCTGACGGCTCGATAGTGACCAAGATTCCTGGCTCTCCAGTAGACATTCCGCTCATTACGCTTATACGCGCACTTGGCTTGGAATCTGACAAAGACATTGCAGATTCTGTTTCGCTCAACGAAACTATTCAGGACGAGCTTGAACCTTCATTTGAAAAGGCCGGCGACGTCAAGAGCAGCAGGGACGCGATTGTATACATTTCAAAAAGAATCGCGCCTGGTATGCTTGAAGAGTTCCAGATAAAGAGGGCAGAGACTCTGCTTGACTGGGGTCTCCTACCGCACATTGGCAAGAACCCTGACAACAGACACGAAAAGGCTCTGTTCTTAGGCGAAGCTGCAAGCAAGCTTATCGAGCTCAAGCTGGGCTGGATAGACGCCGACGACAAGGACCACTATGGCAACAAAGTGATCAAGTTTGCCGGCCAGATGCTCGCTGACCTGTTCAGAACCGCTTTCCGCAATTTGATTCGAGACATGAAGTATCAGCTGGAACGCTCGGGACAGAAACGCGGCATCAATGCAGTCGCCGCGGCAGTCAGGCCCGGAATCGTCTCTGACAAGCTGAACAACGCCATTGCAACAGGTAACTGGGGCAGAGGCAGGGTCGGAGTCACACAACTGCTGGACAGAACAAACTACATGTCCACGATTTCGCACCTGCGCAGGATCCAGTCGCCACTCAGCAGAAGCCAACCCAACTTTGAGGCAAGGGACCTGCATGCAACGCACTTTGGCAGGATCTGCCCGGCTGAAACACCTGAAGGTTCTAACTGCGGACTCGTCAAGAACCTTGCGTTATCTGCGATAATTTCAGTCAACGTCCAGAGCGCCGAAGTCACGGAAAAGCTGTACGAGCTAGGCGTTCAGAACATGGAAGAAGCAAACGAGGGTCTCCGCGAATCCGGCACAAGGGTTTTCGTAGACGGCAGGCTGATAGGCTACGTCGAAAGGGGAGATCACCTTGCCGACACACTGAGATCGATGAGGAGATCTGGCAAGATCCACCCACACGTAGGCATCTATCTTTACAGCTCGCAGAACGAAAAGGCCACAAAACGCCTTTACATCAGCTGCAACGCCGGCCGCGTGCTGCGCCCTCTGGTGGTAATCAGGGACAACAAGCCGCTCGTGACCTACGAAATCATTGAAAAGGTCTCGAAAAAGTTCCTCTCTTGGAACGACCTGCTCTACATGGGCGTTATTGAGCTTGTAGATGCAAACGAAGAGGAGAACTGCTATGTCGCAATCGATCCAAAGAAGATCGAGCCAAAGCATACGCACCTGGAGATATTCCCGTCAGCGATCTTGGGCGTGGGTGCCTCGATAATCCCATATCCTGAACATAACCAGTCGCCGAGAAACACATACGAAAGCGCAATGGCAAAGCAGAGCCTCGGATTTTCAACGCCGCTGATGAACGCAAGCACCTATGTAAGACAGCATTTCATGCTGTATCCCCAGACTCCTGTGGTAAGCACAAAGGCAATAAACCTGCTTGGGCTTGAAGACCGTCCGACTGGTCAGAACGCCGTGGTTGCAGTTTTGCCGTTTGAAGGCTACAACATCGAAGACGCCGTAGTGTTCAACAAGTCGTCGGTTGACAGAGGCCTTGGCAGGACGTTCTTTTACAGGATCTATGAAGCTGAAGCAAAGCAGTATCCGGGCGGCATGAAGGACAACTTTGAGCTTCCGCAGGCAGACGCCAACATCCGCGGCTACAGAGGCGAGAAGGCTTACCGCCTGCTAGAGCAGGACGGCGCCATAATGCACGAAGCTGTTGTAAACGGAGGTGACATTCTGATCGGCAGAACTTCACCTCCAAGGTTCATGGAAGAGTACAAAGAATTCGAGGTCAAAGGACCTTACAGGCGCGATACTTCAGTCGGAGTCAGGCCGTCGGAAAATGGAGTAGTTGATACTGTAATAGTCACACAGTCGGTCGAAGGTGGCAAGATGTACAAGATCAGAGTCCGGGACATGAGAATTCCTGAGATTGGCGACAAGTTTGCCTCAAGGCACGGCCAGAAAGGGGTCGTCGGCATGCTGGTCAATCAAGAAGACGTGCCATATACCGAAGATGGTGTTGTTCCGGACATTATGATCAACCCACATGCGTTCCCTTCAAGGATGACGGTCGGACAGTTCATGGAATCGCTTGGCGGCAAGGCTGCTTCGCTCCGCGGAAGGATTGTTGATGGCTCGGCGTTCCTTGGAGAAAAAGGTGATGACATAAAGAGTGCGATGGAACAGTACGGCTTCAAATACACGGGCAAGGAAGCGATGTATGATGGCAGGACCGGGCGCAAGTTCCCAGCTGATGTCTATATCGGAGTCGTCTATTATCAAAAGCTGCACCATATGGTTGCTGACAAGATCCACAGCCGTGCAAGGGGTCAGGTCCAGATGCTGACAAAGCAACCGACCGAGGGCCGTGCTCGTGGCGGTGGTCTTAGATTTGGAGAGATGGAGCGCGACTGCCTTATCGCATACGGCGCGTCAATGATGTTGAAAGACAGGCTGCTGGAAGAATCCGACAAAGCGGAAGTCAATGTCTGTGAGCGCTGTGGACTGCTAGCATACTATGATGTCAAGCAGCGCCGCTATGTCTGCCGCGTCTGTGGTGAAAAAGCCAAAATTTCATCAGTGGTAATCGCCTATGCGTTCAAGCTGCTGTTGCAGGAGATGATGAGTCTGAATGTCGCTCCGAGGCTGCTTGTAAAGGAGAAGGTCTAGGAGGTAGATTGAGATGATGGAAGAATCTGCAAAAATTTTGGGTGGAATAAAGTTCAGCGTATGGTCGCCGACTGAAGTGCGCAAGTTCTCTGTAGCCGAGATCACAGCTCCAGAGACATATGACGAGGACGGCATGCCTGTGCAGGGCGGCCTGATGGACAACAGGCTGGGCACGCTGGAGCCCGGCCAAAAGTGCGCCACATGTGGCAACACCTCGGCAAAGTGCCCCGGACACTTTGGGCATATTGAACTTGCTGAGCCGGTACTACACATCGCATTCGTCGACGACATACACAAGCTCTTGCTCATCTGTTGCAGGTCCTGCAGCAGGATCAAGCTGGAGCCGGAAGAGCTGACGCACTATAAGCAGATCCGCGATACAAAGGCTGCATATGCTGTCATTACCCTTGAAAACATCAAGGATGAAATAATCGAGCGGGCCAAGAAGGTCAAGATCTGCCCGCACTGCGGCAAGGAACAGTACGACCTGATATTCACCAAGCCGACAATTTTCGTTGAAAAGACTGACGCAGGCGAAAACAGGCTCTTGCCAATAACAATACGCGAAAGGCTGAGTCACGTCCCGGACGACGACCTGACGCTGCTTGGATATGATCCCAAGACGGCAAGACCTGAATGGTTCGTGCTCCAAGTTCTGCCGGTGCCGCCTGTTACAGTACGGCCGTCAATCATACTTGAAACAGGCATCAGATCGGAGGACGACCTGACCCATAAACTAGTAGACATCATCAGGGTAAACCAGCGTCTCAAGGAGAGCAAGGAGGCAGGTACTCCACCACTTATCGTGCAAGACCTTGTCGACCTCCTGCAGTATCACGTCACCACATACTTTGACAACGAAGTGTCTGGCATTCCGCAAGCCCATCACCGCTCGGGCAGGCCGCTCAAGACCCTGACCCAAAGACTAAAGGGCAAGGAAGGCAGGTTCAGGGGATCACTTTCAGGCAAGCGTGTCGACTTTTCAAGCAGGACTGTGATTTCTCCAGACCCTAACCTGAGGATTTCTGATGTCGGCGTGCCAACAGACGTCGCCAAAAAGCTCACGATACCTGAAACTGTTTCGCAGTGGAACATTGAAAGGCTCAAGGAGCTGGTGATGAACGGCCCCAACACTTATCCCGGCGCCAACTATATCATCAGACCGGATGGAGTCAAGATTAGGCTCGATTACGTTACAGACAGAAAGGCAATAGCCGACTCACTGGCTCCCGCATACATCGTCGAGCGCCACCTTGCAGACGGCGACATTGTGATTTTCAACAGGCAGCCCTCTCTGCACAGAATGTCAATTATGGCACACAGCGTCAGAGTGCTCCCGTACAGGACGTTCCGCCTGCATCCTGCGGTATGCCCACCATACAACGCAGACTTTGACGGAGACGAAATGAATCTCCACGTGCCGCAGAGCGAAGAGGCTAGGGCCGAGGCAACGCTTCTCATGAGGGTTCAGGACCAGCTGATCTCGCCAAGGTACGGAGGCCCAATCATTGGCGGGATAAGGGACTTTATCACCGGCGCGTTCATGCTGACACGCGACGGCTCTACGCTGACAAGGGACGAGTTTGCAAACCTTGCAATGATTGGTGGCTACAACGGCCCGCTGCCAGAGCCGGCGATAACAACAAAGGACGGCCAAAAGCTCTATGCTGGAAGGCAGCTTTTCTCGCTGTTCCTGCCAAAGGACTTTAACTTTATCATTACGTCGAAATGGAACAAAGCGGCAAAGGGAGAAGGCAAGGACGTCGTCATAAAGAACGGCCAGCTCCAGAGCGGTGTGATCGACAAGGCCTCGATAGGCGCAGAGGAGCCAGACAGCGTGCTTCACAGGATCGCCAAGGACTATGGCACTGAAGCCGCAAGAAAGTTCCTCGACTCCATCCTAACCATGCTCAAGACCTACATCACACACAGGGGATTCACTTACGGCTACTCTGACCTCTGGCTTTCACCAGAGACCCGCCAGGAGATAAGCGACATCATCCAAAAGACCTACGAAAAAGTCTATGAGCTGATACAGCAGTACAACGACGGGACGCTGCCGCTGACAAGAGGTCTTGCGGCAGAAGAGGCACTCGAACTGTACGTTGTCAACGAGCTGTCAAGAGCCCGCGACCGCGCAGGCAGGACTGCCGACAGGGCGTTCCCCGACGAGAACTCGGGCGTCATTATGGCATCTACCGGTGCCAGAGGTTCGACCCTCAACATCGGCCAGATGACCGCTGCCCTTGGACAGCAGTCGATCAGGGGCAAGAGAATCATGAAGGGCTACCACAACAGGGCACTCTCGCATTTTAAGCCAAAGGACGCAAACCCCGATGCAAAGGGATTTGTCAAGTCAAACTACCGCGATGGACTGTCGCCACTGGAATTCTTTTTCCACGCGATGGGTGGAAGGGAAGGCCTCGTAGACACGGCGGTCAGAACGCAGCAGTCAGGCTATATGCAGAGAAGGCTCATCAATGCGCTAGAGCACTTGAAGATTGAATACGACCAGACTGTGCGCGACCCGCATGGCAACATCGTGCAGTTCCTCTACGGCGAGGACGGCATAGACCCGGCCAAGAGCGACCATGGCGAGGCTGTCAACATCTCAAGGCTCATCGAGGCTGAATCCATAGTTGACGAAGGCAGAAAGACCACTGAAGACATCATCAAGAGCATAATCGCAAAATATGCCGAGAATCTCAACCCTAGGATGAAGATCAATCTGGAAAAGGCGCTGCTTGAAAACAGGCTGAGCAAGGAAGGCGTCGAGAAGGTAATGAAGAAGGTGCTCGACCTGATTGACAGGGCGCTTGCCGAGCCTGGAGAGGCAGTCGGCGTCGTGACCGCACAATCGATTGGCGAGCCGGGAACCCAGATGACCCTCCGGACATTCCACTTTGCCGGTGTAAAAGAAAGAAACGTTACGCTTGGCCTCCCGAGGCTGATCGAGCTTGTGGACGCGCGCAAAAAGCCGGTG
>JBFLWZ010000030.1:0-16567 GCA_040757615.1 Thermoproteota archaeon
AAGACATTGTCGTCGAACTCTTGGAGGAGGCTGGCAAAAATCCGGCTGAAGGAAGAGATGATGCCGACCCGAATGACGAGATCTATGACACCTATGGCATGCATTTTTACGGTATGGCGCCGGAAACCTGCATCGGCTATTCACGGCTCAGGCGCTTTGGCAACAACCAGACGCTCAAGCCAGATGCTGCAAACATCGCAGTCGATCCGGGCTCTCATGATGTTAACATAGTGTATCTGCGCGGCAAGTGGATCTGGCAGAGAGAGGGCGCCCAATATGCGCCTGGTGGTAAGGAGCAGAACCCTGCCGTGATAATGAACTACAATGCCGCCAAGCGTGTGCACGGCATAATGGGGACGTCCGATGGCAAACCCGGCAGAATAGAGATCAAGCTTGACGATAACCACTTGACCAAAGACCAGTTGGGCAAAGATGCTAGGCTTGAAGGCAACGTCAGCGTTGCAGACATCCAGTGGCCGTTCATGCACAACCTAGTGAAAACAGACAAGCCAGAGATGCACGAGATAGAGATAATCCCGCGCTCGGACAATTTCGTTTTCTACACCTTTGTCTTTGGATAAGTTTTTTATCCCTGATGCGACTGGTTCCAGTCATGGAAGAAAAGCAGGTCGAGCTCATAGAGGGCAGCATCGCGCCCGACTTTACAATGAAGGACAAAGACGGCAGGACAGTGAAATTATCAGACTTGCGCGGCAAAAAGAGCGCCGTCGTCTATTTCTACCCAAAGGATTTCACACCCGGTTGCACAATGGAAGCGACCGAATTTTCCCGCGACTACAAAAAGTTCGAGAATGCGGGTATTGAAATTATTGGGATATCGCCTGACGATGAGGAATCGCATGACAAGTTCCGCGCCAAGATGGGCATGCCATACCCGCTCGTCGCAGACACTGAAAACGAGGTGTCCAAAAAGTATGGGGTCTATGGCCTCAAGAGCTTTATGGGTAGGGAGTACATGGGCGTCAACCGCTCTACGTTTCTGGTAGACAAATCCGGCAAGATAGTCAAGATTTTCAGAAAGGTCAAGCCTGCCGGCCACAGCAAAGAAGTGTTTGATGCGCTAAAGGGCTAGCGCCTGCGATCAAAAGCGTAAAAATCCGACATTGGGTCTATCCTGCGGTTGTTCATTACAAGCCCGATGAGCGAGCGTATCTCCTCGCAGCATTCTATGAACTTCATGCCCTTTTCGGTAGTGCGGTAGATGTTGTTGCCGTCGATATCAAGTGCCCTTTCAAGCAAGTTGTGAGCGAGAAGCGCCGAGAAATAGCTTTCCACCTGCGTGCTGCTGATGTTGGCCTTGTAGAGTATGTGTGTCTTTTTTGTACCGCCGCCCATCGCAGAGACAAGTATATCGTATACGATATCCACCTTGCTCCGGTGCCGCTCTGCCCTAGGCTCGAAATGTGAATCCATTATATGTCAAAATTCATCAGATTTTGTCTACTTAATAGATATACGCAACAAAAATCTATATACAGTTTCTATTTTGCGGTGCCAACAAGCTCTGACAGGTGCTCGAGGATCCGGATGTGGTGCTCTTCGTCGACGCTGATGCTCTTTAGCAACGCGGCAGTTTCCGAGTCGTCTGCCAGTTCGGTGCACCGCAAAAGGGTGTCCCGAGAGTCCCGCTCATCCTTGATCGACTCGGCAATGCCCTTTTTCGTCAGGCTGGCGCTGCCAGTCGCCCCCTCGATCCCGGCCATTATGCTCGAGATGTACTCTATGTGGCGCAGGCCATCTGTGAGCAGGGTGTGCAGGTAGCTTCTGACAAGGTTGTTCTCGACCGTAGTGAGCATCGACATGTAGTGCATGAGTTCCTTGACCTCTGCGTCATGCTGCTCCTTCAACATTGAATAGAGCTTTTGTTTCCGTTCCATCTGCCTGAGCCGCGAATCCATCGGCTAAGCTTGGATAGCCTGCAATAAAAAAATGGCGGTGCCTGTTGTACGTTTAAATAACTTCTCCAGCATGTTCCAGCTGGTTGGCGTCAATACAGAGCATCTGCGATTGTCCCTGCCACAAAAAGTATGGCGACAAGTCGATATGCGGCAAGTGCGTTGACAGGCACAAGACTTCGCCCTATTACCACATCCTCAAAAAGTTTGACTAGCCGGCCTACGCATCATTCAAATAATATCAGCTCATATTTTAGGTGTGAAAGCCTCGACTGTTCTGATTGTTGCATTGATTGCAGGTGGAGCAATTGCGGCCTTTGCTTTGGTTGCCAGCCAGCCGCAACCAGAGCACGACATCATAAGCAGGGCGGATGGCAGCGAATCAATTCCGGTTGTCTTTGAAAATGCCACGAACCTGACAAATAACGAGCAGGATTCTGTCTATGGGCAGGTCGTGGCATGGAACAACAGCGTCTATGTCATATGGCAGGATTCTGTCAGCGGCAGGAATTACGATATCTTCGTCAAAAAGAGCAACGACAACGGGACTACCTTTGGGTCACGCGTCAATCTTAGCAACAACCCAGGCTTTTCAGAACACCCGCAGCTGTCAGTCCATGGGAGCAGAGTATATGCGGTGTGGGCGGACAACAGTCCCGGCAATAGAGAGATTCTTTTTTCCAGAAGTACAGACGACGGCACCAACTTTGAGGCGATACAAAACCTGAGCAACGATGATTCAGACTCGCATAACCAAGAGATGGCAGCCTATGGAGACAACGTGTATGTGATATGGCTCGACCGAAACATGGAAGAAAACTCGCGCATCCTGCTTAGGGCAAGTTCTGATGGAGGGGCAAGCTTTGGCGAGACGATAGAAATAAGCAGCATAGCAGACATTGGCTCCTTTCCCAAAGTCGCGGCATATGGGAACGACGTCTATGTGGCTTGGAACGTGATAGGCAGCGGAATGGATGAAGGTCTATACTTTGCAAAGAGCTCAGACGGCGGAAGCACATTCAGAAATCCCATCAAGCTTGACGATACCCCCGGCGAGTTGCAGGTTGCGGCCTACAACAGGACCGTTTATGTGATATCAGGAGGGCTTGACCCGATAGAAGCAAACAGCCTGCACTTCTTCAAGAGCACCGATAGCGGAGAAACCTTCTCGGACCCGCTCCAGATCGATGCGGGAGGAGAGTTTGTGAACCCCACTAACGTCGAAGTGGCTGCCGTCAGCGAAGATGTCGCGTACATAGCTGGCCAGGTCTTTGTAGGCGACAACGAGGAGATCCTCTTGCTGCCGATCTCCGGCGACAACGCAACAGGCACGGTAAACCTGAGCAAGAACGCCAAGATATCCGAGTGCCCGTCAATCGCGATCTCCGGTGACAACATTTACGTAGTGTGGGAAGACATGACTCCCGGCAACCACGAAGTATTGTACGCAAAGGGCAGCAAGATTTGAAAAGGTGCGGGAGGAGGGATTTGAACCCTCGAACCCCTAAGGGATAAGAGCCTCAGTCTTACGCCTTTGGCCAAGCTGGGCGACTCCCGCTCCCGTTAACACGCTTGCCCCGCGCTAATTTGAATATTGCGTGGCGGTAATGGTTTTTATAATGCCTAGGGACATTGACAGCAGCAGATGTTAATCCCGGTTCGTTGTTTTACCTGCGGCAACCTTATCGCGGACAAGTACGCTGAGTATTCAAACCGCGTCAAGGCAGGCGAGGACCCAGCGAAGGTCATGGACTCGCTCAACATCAAGCGCTACTGCTGTAGGAGAATGTATATTTCAAGCGTCGAGACCATCTACCAGATTATCCCATACTATGAAGCGCTCAGAAGGCGCATGTCCGAGATCCAGTCTGAAATAGAATAATATAAACAAGTAATAAATAACGACAGAATCTGGTCAAACATATGCCTTCTTTAACCGCAGTCCGCGGAAGAATAGTTTTCAACAGCAGGGGAAGCAAGACAATCGAAGTCGACGTTATAACCGATAACAAGTTCGTTGGAAGGGCGTGCGCTCCGTCCGGCGCGTCTGTCGGCAAGTTCGAGGCCCAGAGCTTTCCAGACAACAAGCCCGAGAAAGCGCTTGCAGCGTTCAATGCATATTCAAGCAGGTTCGTCGGCCTACAGACAGATAACATAAAAGCAGTGTTTGATGCATTACGATCGATTGACAAGACTGACAACTATTCTACCGTCGGAGGATCGGTCGCATATGCGCTTTCCATCGCGGCTGTTGACTCGGCCGCCAAGGCGCTCGACATCCCGCTTTTCAAGCTGTTAAAGCCGGCCAAGCCGTACCGGTTCCCGTTCCCGCTTGGCAATATTCTTGGCGGAGGGGCTCATGCAGGACCCGGCACCCCGGACATACAAGAGATTCTTGCCTGTCCGGTAGGTGCAAAGAACATGGTTGAAGCTCTGGAGATGAACTTCAAGCTGCACGCCGAGACCCGCAAGGTCATCGAGTCCATAGATAAGCGCTTCACCTACGGTAGAGGCGACGAGGGCGCTTGGGCGCCAAACGTTAACAACGATCAGGCTCTTGAAATAGTGGAAAAGGCGGTAAAGAACTGCGGCTACGCCCTTGGCAAGGACATTGCCATCGGGATTGACTTTGCAAGCTCGTCGTTCTGGGACGAAGAAAAGCAGGTGTACGACTATGCGCGGCAGGGGATAAAGCGCGACACCGGCGAGCAGATCGAGTTTGCAAGCAGGCTGATACGCGACTACAAGTTGGTCTACGTGGAGGATCCGGTGCATGAAGAAGATTTTGAAAGCATGGCAGTGCTCACCAAAAAGAACCAAAAGGCACTGGTTACAGGCGACGACATGCTTGTCACAAACGCCGCTAAGGTAAAGGAGGCAGTAAAGTATGGAGCCTGCAGCGGGGCGATACTGAAGGTCAACCAAGCAGGAAGCCTGTACGACGCAATGAAATTTGCCGAAGAATGCACCAAAAACAACATCAAGATAATAACATCCCACAGGTCGGGCGAATCGGTCGACTCGCACATTTCGCACATTTCAATTGCTACAGGATCCAAGATGATTAAGACGGGCGTCCTCGGTGGCGAGCGGGTGGCCAAGCTGAACGAGCTTGTGCGCTTGACAGAGTATGATTTAATAGAAGGTATGGCTGAACTGACCTCTGCATAATGAGCAATCCCGAAGACGCCACTGACGTTGAGGATACAGGCGCAGCCGTAGAAGAGGAATCTGCACCGATTGAAACTCAGGAAGGTCAGGAGGCAATTGATACCGATAATCTAGAAAAGATGATACTTTCCACGGGCATCCGGGTGGGCACGCCAGTAAAGACAAAGTTCATGGCTCCATTCATAGTCAAGGCCAACCCCGAGGGCCTCTATATCCTTGACATCAGCAAGACTCTGGCAAGGATCGATGTGGCTGCCAAGTTCATCGGCAGGGCAAGCATCTCCAAGGTTGCCGTGACTTCTGCCCGCGAATACGGCAAGACCCCAGTGCAAAAGTTCTGCGAGCTCACGGGCGCGACCCAGATTCTTGGCAGGTTCATGCCGGGGACCTTTACCAACCCGTCGCTTCCAAACTATATGGAGCCGGAAATCGTAGTTGTAACCGACCCGCAGGCAGATCAGCAGGCAGTAATCGAAGCCACGAGGGCAGGAGTGCCGGTGATCGCCATCGCTAACAGCGACAACGTCACTTCAAAGGTCGACTTGGTGATACCCGCAAACAACCGCGGACGCAAGGCTCTGGCGACGGTCTATTGGCTCCTCACAAGAGAAGTCCTGAAGAAGCAGGGAGCCATCAAGTCAGACAGCGAAATGCTGGAGAAGGCTTCAATCGACGACTTTGAGACAAAGTTGGTCGAGGAAATTAGCTAGGCCAGAATTATTTTCACAGTAGACGACGCAAGGAAGCCCGCCCTCTTTACAGTAGATCAAAATTTTGTCATTTTGCAGGGTGTCAAAGCCCCTCTTCGTTTCTGAATGTACGTACATACGCACGCACGCACGCACGCACTCTAATTCTAGTGCCCAGCCAACAAATGCCTTAGGAAGGGGTAGTTAAAAGAACGAGTTTGCCTCTATCCTATATTTTTCACTCCACAGGTGCATCCCGGGCGTTTTTGTGGTGCACATGAATAGCAGAAAGATATGGAAGAATCATCATATCACTAGAAAAAATTTTTGATCTACTGTAAAGAGTGTGGGTTTTCTTTGGTTCCCGTACCCTCCATCAGGATAACAGACAACGAAGGCAATTCACTTGAATTCATAACCGTTGGTAAACAGGTGACCATTTCGCGGTCTTTTACAACTATCATTGAAGGTCCCAAGCAATTTCTGGCGCTATTTGAAATAAGGGACAGTGATGGTGTTTCAGTCTACATAGCATGGCAGACCGGCATAGTGAATCCAAAGAATGATGTCGCCGTAGGTGTATCATGGATGCTCGAAGAATTTTCTTAATTGGCAGCTCCAAATATTGTTTTGGAGAGTGTCGCATCATGTGCGCGATATATTTCCGCTTAGAAGATGATGATTCTGTTACATACCGATCATGTACAACACTCTCTTTTTCTTTATCCTATTTTCCAGCTTCCTATAGGAGAGTGTCAATCCAGCTCTCATATTCACCAAGCTCAAAGCGGACCAAATCCCTAATCCTGCCTGCATGTTCCTCATGGTTACGCCTCTCCTATTCCTGATGCAAGAGCTCAACATTCGCTCTGGCTTCGAAGGATCAACGTCCGGCCAACAACGCTGCCAAAACAGCCGCTGGAAGGCTCGCAATGGCATTAATCAGGGACCAGCGAGTATTTTCTTCGTTGGCAAGGGTTTGCCTTTCGAGAAGAACAAGCTGTCGTTGAACTATTTCAAGTATAGATGGCTGCACGTTGATCGTTTCATTCGATGTTTTTAGCAGTTTTTCATCTTTGTTTGTCCTCTCGGATCTCAACAGTCAGCCTGTCAGGCGACTGGCATTCTGGCATATAACACCGCTCAGCGTCCAGAACGAACATTACGACTCTGTTCGCTCCATTGCTGTTTTTTTTAGATGTTGTTTAAAAACAGGGTCTGGCGAGATGTCAGTCACTAAGTGTGCTAAAACCTGATCTATCGCCTGGCCAACTTCTGTTTACCAACCATAAAATTTACTCAGAGACAGGAATTGTCAGGTGTGAGGCTCAAGGCAGAAGAGGGGGGCATATATCCACACGATTGTTCAAAATACGGCGCAGAAGCAATTAGGCTGGACGCCTCTGGTCAGTTTGGAAGCGCAATTGTGTTTTACAAGCGCGTAATAGATTGTCGGAATAAATCTGCTAAGAGTCAATTCGATTACAAAGGTAACAAGATAATATTTTTGCGTGTTAACGCATATCAGAATAAAGTTAATGTCCTCGCCAGGCAGAAGCACCAACCACAGTAGAGGCTTGTTCCAATAGATGCAAGCATCCTTCTCTTGTGATGTTCATCGTGAATGTTTTGATTCATCATTCTCGTCAAAAAACGGGAATTCTTTCGCCTTATCATGTCCTGTCGCCAGTTGATGCTCTCGAGCTTCATCTGCATATATGAAAGTAAAATGGCATTTAGGACATACATAGAATCTGTCCACCACTCTTTTTCGTTTTCCTTTTTCAATAGCATAATCGGGTCTGCTTGACCCGCCACTTGCTACTTCAAGTTGCTTGATTCTATCCGCAGAGGAGATTGCATTTTCCCACATCGTTTCAAAAATATTTCCTCCTAGTTTTACTATCTTGCTGACGTTGCTGTAAAATCCTTCTGTAATTGGATGTTGTGGCGAAACTTCGTGAGATGCAATAAATTCACTCTCACTCGCGAGGAAATTGCCCGTTATTTTATCGAGGTGGCGCAGCTCATCCACCATATCTAGCTGTCTTTTGCAATATGGAAGATTATCTCTAGTTATCTCTGTAATGTATCGCAGTTTTACACCTCGTTTGCGAGCTTCGCGTTTTGGGCGTTGGAATTTTTCATTGTCGGTCGTAATAGTCAAAGTATAGGCGTTTACAAAGGCGAACACCTCGACACTCGCATTTTCGAGTAACTTGACTATCTTGTCGTGCATCTGTTCTTGATTCCACATTATCAATACAGAATTTTGCCTCATATCATGCTCAACACATCTATCGATCAATGCAAGCATCAGATTTACAGGTTCGGCAGAATCACTCCGTAATTGTGGAAGATTTGTTATGTACAGCAAGCAGAATGATTTCTGCATGCTAGTTGCTATTGGCGCGTAAATTTTGCTTTCTGTCCGTGAACGACTCACCGTGCATTAACATCTCATTTACATAGTGCGGCACGCTATCAGAAAAATATCGACTTCATCACAACTACATCTTCTTCTTCTACTCGTGATGCCAATGCTCTTGTATTGTCCTCTTCAGCTGCAACCATGATTTTCTGATTACGCTTGAGCCTTCTAATGTTTATTATCACTTCTACAACCATATCGACAGCAACTAAGCCGTCCATCAACACGATACCAATCGTATCCTTAAGCTCGCCACAGATTGCTAGGCACGGTGTTGCGGATAAGGGATATATACAGTAAATTTGTTGAGCCGGAATGTTGCTTCCAGCAGATTCAGAATAGAAGTGTCGGCTATCGGCTATCAGTATAACGAGGCTTGTTTACTGTTTGAGCTTTGGCTTTGTCCATCAATTCTTTACAATTCTCTATTCTTTGAGGCAGCTTCCATTTCTGGTTCTTTTTATGTGTTTAGCGATGGCATACATTGTTTAAAATTGCATCATGGATCAATCGGGCCGCCTGTCTCGATTATCATCAATCTTGCTGCGCAATCCACATGATAATATTTTCTGTGCCTGCCAGTGGAAATGACAGGATCGGCTGATTCGAATGGTTTTTTGCAGTGTCTGCAGAGCCCCTTTTGTTTCCGGTAAATTGCGTTATGAACACGCTCCTTAGACTTTTGGTCAGAAACACCGACAATTCTAGGCGAATTGGAATTGGACATTGCAGCCGTAACACTTGGCTGAATCATTTTTTAGTTTATTGGTGAGTAGTAGAATAAAAAAGAACGAAATTAACTCTTAGCATGTCATAAGATAATTCTTTTCTGACGACATAGATATAGAATATGCTTTTTCAATTTGTATCATCTGTTCCTAATAATGCTGCGAAGTGCATATCGATATTGTCATCGACCTTACGATGTCATCGTATTTGTAGCCTAGAAGCCTACCGCCTGACGATAGATGAAACCAATATTAATTTTGTAGATGGAGGTAAGCAAGAGTTTGGATGTCAATGTCGATGTCAGAAGTGATGGGCGAGAGAGTTGCCATCACTATCATCGCTTTTTGGTCTGCTATTTCGCCATCAGGTTGCCGTCATGCTCTACGACATGGCTGCTGCTTCTAGGTTCAACAACCTGCGTGTGAAGAGCCACCCAGCCAGCGCCATCCCAAAGAACCATAAAAACGAGAAATTGACGCCATAGACGACATCGTAGAATGGTTTTCTGTCCATGTCGCCTGCTAGAATCCGGAGGCCGGCGGTAAAGGCACTGTCACAGCCGCCAAGCCGCGCGTCGGGCGGTATCTCTGCGCCTTCTAATATAGAAACAGAGAAGCAGGTAGTTGAAGCGCCTGCAACTACCCACAACGCAAATGATATGGTGGCAACCACAACAAGGCCGCGCCAGCGCTGTGCGAGATCCTCTATCATTGTCCAACATGGACATCGTGCGACAAATTAAGGCTTGTGCAGCCACAAGATCCACAAAAACCGTTTGGGTAAAATTCCATATATCATCAAGCGATTCTAGCCGATAGTAACGATAACATGGCTAGCGGCAAGTCCTCAATCGTCATAATCTCCCTTGGCATGGGTTTGATGCTGACTCTGCTATATTTCGCCGGAGCCACCTCCTCAGGAAGTGAAGTCCCAGACAACCCATCCGTAGCAGATCCTTGGGGGATGACGACCATCAGCATAAACGGAACCAGACCAGAGCCGGTATGGGACGGCGGCTACACGCTGACCCTCAACTCGACAGAAATAAGCGGATCGACATGCAACGGATTCGCAGGCAGCATAGAATACTTGGACGATTCAACCATCAGAGGAGCGAGCATTCTCTTCACGGCGATATTGTGCACTGCCACCCCAGGCATCATGGAGGTCGAAGAGCCGTTCATAGATGGCCTGAGACACGGCATGGCGGTAACAGAAACGGATAATGCATTGGAGCTCAGAGATGTCGTGACGAATACCACGTTCGTATACAGCAGGAGCAGCTGACTGTGCGGACCACCATCGACGACAAATCTTGCGAACTCTTTATTTCAACATTTCCATATGTTATTAGTTCTTAAATTTCTATGTTTAATTGTGTCAATCCGCGAACCCGGATGGAATCGGAACCCTTTAGGCCTGCACATCTTGTGTTATCTCATGTCGTGAACTTTCGACAATGCCAAAGATCGCATTCGATGCAAATGTTGTATTTCCCATTTGTTTTTGCTAGTTATCTCTATTTCAAGACATAGATAGACAGACTTTTCTAGTCTATTCTGTAATTAGTGCCATTGGTTGAAAAGCGAAGGCTCGAAAAGGTGTTAAAGATCAAGACATGTGTAATCTGCGCGCAAAGACCTGCGCTAGAAAATGAAGAATTGTGCGCTCTTTGCTGGCCTGAAATTCACCGCTTTTCAAAGCACTGTAAGTTAATCAAGAGTGAATAGTGGCGGGTTTACCGAATTATTGATTATATCTTCTAGACCAGATTATCTTCAATTTTTTAATTCTGTAAAATGCCCAGAAGTCAACTATCGGTAAGGACGTGAAAACTATTTGCCAAGCGACGCTTACTTCATGATTAGACCGTAATGTAAGTCAAGAATATAGTTTTGGTATTAACATTTTGTATAGGGTGATTCTACAGGACATGATTTATGCCCATAGTATAGTCTAATGCAAAAGGTAGAATTGAAATACAGCAAATAGCCTAATTATAATTATGATGCATCAGCTAATGACATCTTCTTTAATTTCATAGATCGTTGGCTTTGGCGGTATCACCGGTGCTCGGCTGTCGCTAGCGAAGATGCTTGCAGTGATGGGCGGCATTACTGCTGCCGTGTACATTCTTATGAAAGTTCATGACTTTCATAATGCACGGTCTCTAAAACTTCAAGCATGAAAATTACTCATAGCGAAATGCCAGCACAGCATTTTTGACTTTGAAAAATTTTAACCGGAGAGGTCTATTTTCTCTGCCTACTGTTTGTTTGACAGTTGTTCGTAGGTACAAGAAAGTATGCACTAATTCCACTGTGAACAGCAGATGTGCGCAATATTACGCGGCGGTTCCAGTCTTTATCCCTTGGGCAAGCTTTTTCAGTTCCGAATCCAACCCAGGAGCAAACTCTTGCGGAGTTTCGGGGAACGATGGAATATCTGCTCCCGGCGGAAATCCTTCTATTACCTCCAGTGTCCCGCCGTCGTCAAAGGGCGACTCTCCCTTGAATATCTTTCCAAGTTCGCTTGTCTGGCCATTGCTTGTAAAAGTCCACATCTGGTTGTGCAAGTTCTTTCTTTCCAAGTCTTTGACTTCAGGCATGCCCGATGTGTCAATCCTAGGAATTGGCAGCGCCTTATTCCAGTTGACGCCCATTGTCCCCAGTGCCTTTGCAAACACCTTCTCGTGGACTAGGTCGCGTACTATCAGGTAAGAAACGGTAGATCTGTACGCCTTGTTGTTGCTCATTTCATACAGCCTGCATTTTTGCAGCCTTCCGGTGGCTTCGAGCATCAGGTTGTATATCATGTTCAACACAAGGTTCCCGCTGTCATACACATAGCTGGCTGTCCAAGGGTTTCCTGCAGCATCTACGGGCCTTGCGCTCTGGCCTGCAACAAGGAAATGATGTATGTTGGGAGAGTCCAGTGCAACCGACAGCGGCAAGCCGTTTGGCTGGCTTGGTTTTGAAGCACCTTCCAGTAGCATATTGATAGTATTTGCCACCTGCTCAACGTGGCCCATCTCTTCTGTCGCCATGCTTCTCAGTAGGTCTTGGTACGGCTTGGCATCTCCCCGGAAATTCATGTTCTGGAAAAAGTATTGCATCATTGTGCGCATTTCTCCGAATTGGCCTCCAAGCCCTTCTTGAAGCGCTTGGGCGGCCTTTGGGTCCGGCCTGTCTGTATGGGGTATCGGATGCGGTAGCCGACTGACTGATAGGAACATGGCTCCGGACAGTCAATATGACTCTTAAACGCTGTGGAACTAGCCATCGCAAAAAGTAAGAAAACCAGTGGCCAGAATAATCATCTAAGGCTTGTTTCGACCCGTTTTGGCCGGTTTATCAGCAAATCTATTTAAGAAGTGTCAATATTCTTATCACAAAAGAAATGGCAAAGGCATCACGACGTGTCAAGACGTTCACCATCAACAAAAGCAGAGACATAGTAGTGGACAGGCTCCTGAAACACTGCCAGGACGGCGCACATCCAAAGTGTACGGGCTGGGCTGTGCTAAAGAAAGAGATCTCGCCTATTGATGCAAACTATTTTCTGAAATGCACCTGCGCATGCCACCGCAAGAAGGAGACGGCAAAGGCTCAAGTCAGGAAGGCCAAGCCAAAGAAAACCGTCGTCGCCAAGAGTGTAAAGAAGAAGGCGAAAGGAAAGGTAAAACGTAAGCAAAAACAGGTAAAGAGAAGCAAAAAGAAGAGCAGGAAAACCAGAAGGCGCTAAGCTTGCGCTAGTTGCTGGTCAATAATGCGGCGGATTACGCCGGGCTAGTGCTTTGTCCCGATGTGTATCGCCAGCAGTATCTTTTCCTTGAATTCTGACTTGCAGACAGGGCATGCGTATATTTCTGCCCCGCTCGCTCGTTGACGCATTGGATGCGCCCCTTTTTTGAACAATTGCTTGTTGGCACTCCTTGTCCGATCTGTCTTATTAGCCTTCAGGGTAAAAGAATATAAAGAAAACAATATCAATTGCTTCCAGCACGCTTACCAAATCGCTCAATCTGTTGATTCGTGCTTGGATGTAGAAGGCTTTCGTCTTTTCTAACTACAAAAATCAAGCAAGTGCCTACACTAGCTCGGCTGCAAATCCACCGACCCGGTAAAGTTTATTGTTATTCATATACAGGCGTGCCGTCGGACTTGAACTTCTTTATCCTCCTTCCTTGGTTTCCCGAACCGCCAAAGTGCGATTCGGATACGCCTAGACCTTCGTCAGATCCATGACGCTTGTGCGCTGCCCTTGCCCCAAAACAGATCGCCACGGGGAAAGCGAATATTCCGGTCGTCACGCCATACATGAACATCGCATCGGCCATTGTAATTGCCTAGCCAATTGTCGAAGATAAAGCTATCGCAGCTCTGGCAACCATCATATTTGTCCTATATGCCCAATGTTAGGTTGTCAGAAGGTGACATCAGGGTCAGTCCGGTCAGCAGGCCATTTGTCGTTGCTGCCGTAGTCCTGGTTTTCATTGGCTCGATCACAGGCTCTGTCTGGATGATGTACCTCCTAGGTGCAGACGTTGCGTTTGCGCGTGTGGCCTTTCCGCTGCACAGGGTGTTCCAAGTTGACGGGTTTCTCACCCTACTTGTCATGGGCGTAGGATACATGATAGTCCCGAGGTTCAGAAACATTCAGCTGCCTTCGACCAAGCTGGCATACCTGTCTTTCCTCCTAGTCGTCTTTTCGATTGCAGCTTCGATCGCTTCTGTGGCCGGCAGCGACCTATCAAATCTTGGCATGATTGCACGGACGCTTGGGATATCTATATTTGCGGCCATGACACTCTGGATGCTTAGAGTACACCCAAAGCTGCTGCGAACGGCAGACTATTTCATCGCTGTGGCTGTGCTGACCCTGCTTGCAATCAATGTGATGCATCTTTTTGGCTATGCAAGATTCGGTAGTTCTCTGAGCGGGGTGCAGGTTCTGTTGCTGTTCCCTGTCCTGATGATATTCGGTGTGCAATACAAGACCATGCCGTCCTTTATCGGGTTTATCAGGCCGAGAAAAAGATTGTCAATGATTTCGTTCGGGCTCGCCACGGCAGCGGCAATTCTAGTTCTGCTTTCTGCGATGTACGCCAACCCGCTGCTGGCCGTTATTTTCAACGCAGTCTTCCTTGCCTGCGTGGCGACATTTACCGGCGCCACCTATACATTTGGCGGCTTTGACAATAGCGAGATCCTGCGCCTCATATGGGGTGAAAAGAAGGCCCGCTACATGTATACGGTCCGCCACTCAAGACTTGCATTCATGTTCCTGTTGGCAGGCATAGCGATTGCCCTGGCGTTCAATGTTTCGAACAGCTTTGTCCTGTACGACCTTGCGATCCATTATACGGCAATAGGCTTTATCGGGACCATCATCGCGCTTTACCTTCCACTGATGCTCCCCCCGATAACCGGCAAGATGGTGCACTTTGCAAGATTCAACAACCTGCCTATATCACTGATAGTTGCAGCTCTTGGAATCCGCACGGTCGGCGACTACATCATTACATTCCATGCTGTCTCTAGCGCTTCGTTTGCACTGATGTCCACTGGCTGGCTAGTCGTCGCTGCCCTGTCTGCATTTGTGATCATGATCCACAGGTCCATGAAGGAAGTGGATATGATCGAGGGGAATTTGTAGCTGGCCGGTACTACCATGCTTGTGGAAAGAGAACACCTGATCACCATTGCCATCCTGATCGGTCTATTTGACGACCTTGTCGGAGACCCTGTCACAATCCTCGCAGACTATTATGCGCCGCCGGAAAGGAGGTTCTGACTCTTCATAATTCAGGAATTCATCGGCTTTGTATGTCTAGGACTGATGGTGTATTGCGGCCGTTCAAGGAAAACGCGATGATGACCCGTGGTAGAACTATCTTCTGTATGGTGCCACCACTATACTTTAAAGTTAAAAATTATGAATCAAGATTCCGGATATGAGCAGCATCAAATACAGGATCAATCATAACCCGGTGACCTAT
Organism: Thermoproteota archaeon; assembly: GCA_040757615.1. Classification (GTDB taxonomy): domain Archaea; phylum Thermoproteota; class Nitrososphaeria; order Nitrososphaerales; family Nitrososphaeraceae; genus Nitrososphaera. The sequence continues at coordinate 14,938 of JBFLWZ010000030.1, forward strand.
GATCACCGAACAAGGACTTACCGGGTTGGCACAAGCGCATTCGAATCATATCAAGACGCCAAGTCAAGGCAGTGGCAGTGCGAAAAGTGCGGCGACACTTTTGCGAGCTTTAAGGAGCTGAGATCCCACAAGACGGCCATCCACTCGTATTAACACGTAGTTGATCGACCGTTTGGTAAAGGAATTGATTCGATCTCAGTCGGGCTCCGGGAACGGATATCTTTATTCATTATATTTTTACAGTATGAAACCGTTCTTGTCCACTTCACCTTCCACTTGGCGAGGGTCTGGCACTAAGAACAACATCAATTGGCATCATTTTGCCATCTCGAAGTACATTCAAAGTGACAGAATCTCCTACTTTCTTCTCGCTTTCGATGTATGAAAGAAGATCATCTATCTTGTTTACGGTCTGATCATCCACTTCTAGAATTATGTCCCCGCCTAATTCAAGCAAGTTACCTAGGCCTCGGAATCCTGTACTATCTCCAACAGGAACAGGCATATCGCCTCCTCTTATTCCCGCTTTATCTGCAGGGCCTCCCATAACGACATCAATTACAAGATATCCTCGGGCTTCCTCTAATCCTAGCTTGACGGCAATTTCTGGCGTAACATCCGCTCCTGCAACGCCAATCCAAGGGTGAACGTAGGATCCATTCGTGATTAAGGCCGGCAGGATCAGCTTCAATGTATCAGATGGGACTGCAAATCCTACTCCTGAAGAAACCGCAAAGGGTGATGCCGAGAAAATCGCGGTGTTCATTCCTATTACCTCCCCTTTCAGATCTAGTAGCGGACCACCAGAGTTCCCAGGATTGATTGCTGCGTCTGTCTGTATTATGTTGGGAATGGAAAAGCCATAGATGATCGTGTTGTTGCTATTGGTATTATTACCCGGAGGAATAGATGAAGGCAAGAGCCTGCCAAGGCCGCTCACAATGCCTGTGCTCATGGATCCAGTAAGGCCAAAGGGGTTCCCGATAGCTACCACCTCGTCGCCCACGGCAAGGTCGGATGAATTCCCAAGGGGCAAGGGAACGAGCTTTTCTACAGGGACATCCTGCAATTCTAATACCGCAGTATCGGAAAATACGTCCGAGCCAATTACTTCTGCCTTGTAAAATGAGCCATCAGAAAACGTCACCGAGACATTTCGTGCGTTGGCAATAACGTGGTTATTTGTCGCAACATGGCCTTGCTTATCGATGACGAATCCTGAGCCAAGGGCAGTTACCTCCGGCGGCAGCCGTTCGTTACCCTCGCCATCAGGAGGGGGCGCAGGCAAAGAAAATCTGGGAATTCCAGAAGCAGTTATCTGCACTACAGAACTGTTGACCTTCGAAAATAGATCTCTAAATGTAAGATCTCTGCTATTGTTCAGTTGCCGATCTTCAAATAAGACGGATGAATTATTGGCTGTCTGGCTATCGTCAGTAGCATCACTTTGTGCAGATGCTTGAAAAGGTACAAAACTCGCAGCAATCATCGCAGCCAGTAGAGCCAATACCGAAACAAATGCCAATGAAATAGTACTATTACCTGTAATGCTAATGCTGTTACGAATCACCTTATGACAATGTACAATAAACTTAATAGTTGCAGCGAATCTTGGACATCTACTAATTTA
>JBFLWZ010000031.1:0-16255 GCA_040757615.1 Thermoproteota archaeon
TTTGTTATTTCATACCATTTGTTATTCTTTTCTCGAGATATCCGCGCAGACAGCCTTGCAAGGACATCAGCTCTGGGATCAGTCGTCCGGTACACTGCATGGCCCATGCCCATTATCCTGCCGCCTGACGCCAGCCGGTTTGCAACCCACTTGTCCACGTTGGCAGGATCCCCGATTTCAAGGAGCATCTTCATCACTTGCACGTTCGCGCCGCCGTGGAGCTCTCCGGAGAGCGCGCCGACCGCACCGCTGATGCAGGCATACATGTGCGCCCTAGTTGATGCGATCTCGCGGGCAGCAAAGGTGGAAGCGTTAAAGCTGTGCTCTGCGTGGAGTATGAGGCAAATGTCCATCACCTTGGCCTCTTCTGCCGATGGCTCAACCCCCCTCATCATGTATAGAAAATTCATAGCATGCGATCCTTCTTCAAGCGGGTCGACTACATGCTTGCCGTTCCTCACCCTGTTCCATGCAGCCACTATGGCAGGTATTTTTGCGACGAGCGTGATTGCGCGCCTAATGTGTGCCTCTTTCGAGTTGTCCTCTATGTTGAGGTCATAGTCTGCAAGCTCGGAAATACATGATTGCAGAACGTCCATCGGCTGAGCGCGCCTTGGGCGGTTCTTCAGGCTCTTTACTAGGGGCTCAGGTATCCCGCGGGCCTCTGCCAACCTGCGCTTAAAGTCCCCAAGCTGCTCGGCAGTCGGAAGGTCGCCGAAAAGTAGCAGGTACGTGGTCTCCTCGTATGTAGAGTGCTTTACAAGGTCGAGGATGTCATATCCCCTGTAGATCAGCTTGCCGTTCTCGCCGTCGATAGAGCATATCTTTGTGTCGGCAACCTCGATGTTGCGAAGGCCGATGTTGCGTGCGTCCATTTATTGGTAACAGGAGATATTGCCTCCAATTTCTATATTAAAGTAGTGTAGCACCTTTGTTGAGCGCAGTGTAACAATTCGAACATTTATTAAAAGACACGAGGTTGCCTTGTAATGTTGGAGCGCAGGGGCATGACCTACCGCGATGTGGGAGTAGACGTGGGCAAGATACGCACGGCTCAGAAATCAATAGGCGACATGATATCTGCCACCCACAAGCTGCCGCTGGCAGGAAAGGTGGTGTCGGGGTTTGGACATTATGCAGGACTGATAAAAATTGGGTCCCAGCTTGTAGCGCTGCACGCTGATGGCGTAGGCACCAAAGTGCTCGTAGCCCAGCTCATGAACAAGTTTGACACCGTCGGGATCGACTGTGTAGCAATGAACGTCAACGACATAATTTGCGTGGGCGCGCAGCCCGTCGGCTTTATCGACTACATCGCGCTTCGCCAGCCAAACGAGTCTCTTTTGCAAGAGATAGCCAAGGGTCTGGCAGAAGGCGCAAGGCAGTCGCAGATGGCAATAGTAGGCGGCGAAACTGCCATTCTTCCTGACATAATTGCCGGTGAAGAAAACGCGTTTGATCTTGCAGGTATGGTCATGGGCGTCGTAAAAGGCAAGCCAGTGCTTGGCAGCGCAATAAAGCCGGGTGACATCATCATTGGAGTCGAAAGCAGCGGGCTTCACTCTAACGGCTACACACTTGCGCGCAGAGTCCTTCTGTCAAAATATTCAGTTGACGACAATGCCGACCACCTTGTGCAGACGGTCGGAGAGGAGCTCTTGATCCCGACCAGGATTTATGTCAAGCCGGTGATGGAGGTTTTGAAGAAAAAGATCGCAGTTCATGGCTTTGCAAACATTACAGGAGGCTCATTTACGAAACTGCCGCGCCTCAACTCCAAGGTGAAATACAACCTTGACGCGCTGCCGACTCCGATGGGCATATTCAAACAGATACAGGTTGACGGCAAGATAGACAGCAAGGAAATGTACCGCACGTTCAACATGGGTATAGGCTTTTGCGTCATTGCACCAAAAACAAGTGTGGACGACATAATCGGCATTTTTGCAAAGTACAAGATGCGCTGCAGGGGGGTTGGAAAGATAGAGAAAGGCAAAGGCGAAGTTGCAGCAACTATAGACAGCAAGAAAGTAGTGTTATGAACAAAAATTAATATGCGTTCTTGGCTAATTGTCCAGAATTGTTTTCAGTCGCCGACAACTACCAGCAGGCCTGCAGGTCCATAGCGGAGCAAATTGAGAGCAAGAACATTCTGTCAGTCAAGCAGGCGCTCAAGGTTGTCAGAGAGGCGGCATCAAAATATCATCTGGACACGATGCCAAAGAACGAACACATCATCCAGTACCTTCACGACAGGCGCTACAGGCAGTTGCTCATGGTCAAGCCGGCCAAGACCGCATCAGGCGTCGCCGTGATTGCAGTCATGCCCAAGCCGTACGAGTGCCCGCATGGCAGGTGCACATACTGTCCTGGCGGCATCGAGTTCAACACTCCGCTCAGCTACACCGGCACAGAGCCGGCTACAAGGGCCGCGCAAAAATTCAGCTACGACCCTTTCCAGCAGGTGCAAGGCAAGATCAAACATTTACAGGCGAGAGGTCACGATACTGGCAAAGCCGAGATCGTTATTGTCGGGGGCACCTTTCCGTTCATGCCGGCAGACTACCAGAGAGAGTTTGCAAAATCATGCTATGACGCGCTCAACGGAAAAAGATCAGAAAGCCTAGAGCATGCCATAACCATGAACGAAATGGCAGACAACCGCTGCGTAGGGTTCACGGTAGAGACAAAGCCTGACTATTGCAAAGAAGATCACATCAACCTTATGCTCGAGCTTGGCGTGACCAGAGTGGAGATCGGGATCCAGTCACTGCGCAGCAGCGTCTACAAACTGGTAAACAGGGGCCACACGCTTGATGACGTCGTTGATGCATTCAAGATAGCTCGTGACTCTGGCTACAAGATAGTCGCGCACATGATGCCAGGCCTGCCGGGGAGCTCGCCAGAAAAAGACGCCGAGGATTTCAGGCGTTTGTTTGACGACGACATGTTCAAGCCAGATATGCTAAAGATTTATCCAACTCTGGTATTGGAACATACCGGCCTGTTCAAAATGCACCAGAGCGGCAAGTACCACCCCTATTCCGACAACGACTTGGTCGACGTGATAGTCGAAGTGAAAAAGATGGTCCCGGAATGGGTGCGCATAATGCGGGTCCAGCGCGAGATAGAGTCAAAAGACATCATCGCAGGCCCGAAGAACGGAAATCTCAGGCAGATTGTATTGCAAAGGTTGAAGCGTCAGGGCTACAAGTGCAGGTGCATCAGGTGCAGGGAAACCGGCCTGCAGAGAAAGTACCCTGCGGAGGACGAAGTATCGCTGAAGAGAACCGACTACTCCGCTTCCGGGGGGAAGGAGGTCTTTTTGTCGTACGAAAGCAATGACAATGATACGATACTTGGATTTTTGCGGCTGCGCAAGGTGTCAAAGCCGCACAGGGATGAGCTTGTAGGCAGCGCCATAGTGCGCGAACTCCATGTATACGGCCAAGCGGTTAGCGTTGGAAACAAAGATGTCGGCACCAGCTACCAGCATAGAGGATATGGCTCCAAACTGCTGCAGGAAGCCGAACGCATTGCAAAGGATGAAATGGGCGTGGACAAGGTTGCAGTGATTAGTGCAGTTGGAACAAGGCAGTATTACAGAAAGCTTGGCTACATTCAGGATGGTCCGTACGTTTCAAAGGTGTTGTAAATGGTGGAAGAGATAATCGGCAAGGGCACATGGATAGACAAGATCGCGGACACCCTCATAAAGAGGGAGAAAAAGCTAGGCCGCAGCTTGGATTTGATAAGAGTAGAGAGCGGGCTTGGAGCGTCAGGCATACCCCACATTGGCAGCATGGGCGACGCAGTCAGGGCCTATGGAATAGCCCTTGCTCTCCAGAATTTTGGCTTCAAGTCAGAGCTTATCGCATATTCTGACGACATGGACGGGCTGCGCAAGATTCCTCACGGCCTGCCCGACTGGCTGCAGGAGCATATTGCCCGACCTGTGTCAAGCATCCCAGACCCGTTTGGTAACTGTCACGCCTCCTATGGTGCCCACATGAGCAGCCTCCTTCTGGACGGCCTCGACAAGGCGGGTATAAAATACAGGTTCCAGAGCGGCAGAGAAGCATACAAGCAGGGGCTGTTAGTAAAACAGATTGACACTATTTTGAAGAATAGTAGCAAGCTGGGCCAAAAGATTGCCGAGTTTGTCGGCCAGGACAAGTACATTGACGTGCTACCGTATTTCCCTGTATGCCAGAACTGTGGCCGGCTCTATACCGCTGTAGCCCAGAAATACCTGCCAGACGAAAAGAAAGTGACGTACGCCTGTTCCGGCAGCAGGATAGGCAAGGCGAACATCAAGGGATGCGGCCACAAGGGCGAGGCAGACATCACGAAAGGCGAAGGCAAGCTTGCATGGAAGGTCGAATTCGGCGCAAGGTGGCAGGCCTTTGACATCCGCTTTGAAGCATATGGCAAAGACATCATGGACTCGGTCCGGGTGAACGACTGGGTAGCCAGTGAAATCCTTGGCTACGTGCATCCGCTGCACGTAAAATATGAAATGTTCCTAGACAAGTCCGGCAAAAAGATCAGCAAGTCCGCTGGTAATGTGCTGACCCCGCAGATGTGGCTGCGCTATGGCACGCCAGAATCGATACTGCTTTTGCTCTTCAAGCGCATAACTGGCACTCGCCATGTGAGCCTGGATGATGTGCCGGCGCTCATGGACGAGTACGACTATTACGAGGATATTTACTTTGGCAAGATAAAGGAGGACAACCAGGCAAAACTTGTCAAGACAAAGGGCATCTATGAATTCATCAACAAGTTGAACCCACCAAAGCAGCCCAGCCCGCATGTACTCTATCGGTTCATCGCGCAGCAGGCCTCGATATTCCCGCCCGGCGAGGACCGAGACGAAAAGGTGTTCAACAGGCTTGTCAAGTACGGGATGGTCAAGGAAAAGACTGAAGGAATCATACGCAAGATCAGGCTTGCCTCTAACTGGGCAGACGACAACAAGCAGGATGAAAAGTTTGAAGTGCAGCTGTCCGATTCCCAAAGGAAAGCTGTGCAGGAGCTGATCGAAGCGATTGCCCCGTTTGCAGGAATGTCGGATGCAGGCGACAACGCCAAGAACCTGCAGTCAAAGGTATTCGATGTAGCAAGAAGCAACGGGATGGAGCCAAAGGAATTCTTTACGCTGCTCTACAGGATGTTCCTCAACGCAGATAGGGGTCCAAGGATAGGCAATTATTTCCTCGACCTAGGTGTCGACAGGGCGACTGCAGCTCTCAAAAGGTATTTGTGATCCAATCTGCTTATATATCAAAGACAACCAAAATTCTGTTGAGCCTTGAACCGCAAGATTGCTGACAGACCCCCTATGATAGTAGTGCAGGGGTCATGCATTGATTTTGATAAAGAGCGCCCCAAGATAATGGAATTCATTGGAACGCTTGAATGGGGAGTGCATGAAAAGAGCAAGATCGAATGCTCTTCAAGCGGTAAGGCTCTTGGATGGGACTTTTTCCACATCTATTTCGATCCCGAGTTTGTCGGTAAGCTGCTCGATCTGTACCCAGACATACAAAAGCAGGAGGGCAATGACATCGAGCAGAGGTTCGTCCTGTGGCTTGGCAAACAGATGAAAAAGGCCAAGCTTGATTACTTTTTGAAGCTGACAGACGTCCCGCACGAATCAGCAAAGGGCTTCCGCCTCAACCCAGAAGATTACCGCGACGACAGCGAGCTAGAAAAGCTGCGCTGAAATTTATAACCTGACTTTGCAAATAGGAGGGTGGAAGGGATAATCTTTGACCTTGACGGCGTGCTCGTCAACTCTATGCCCACCCACTTTCAGGCATGGAAGGAAGCCTTTGCAAAGGTAGCAGGGATAAAAATCGCCGAGCGCGACATCTACCTCCTTGAAGGTATGCGCGGATTAGAGCTTGTAGAGAAGATATTTGAGCAAAAGAAAATTTCCGATCATTCGCTCGTGCGCAAGGTGCATGACGAAAAATCCCGCATATTCAAGTCGATTAGGAGCTCAGAGCCCTTTGAAGGCGTCAGGGAAATGATCGATGACATCAAATGCGCAAAGGCAGTGGTGAGTGGTTCGACAAGAAATGATGTTGAGACTATCCTTGAAGAGGCATTTGGCAAGGACAAATTTGACACAATAATAACTGCTGACGACATCAATAAAGGCAAGCCCGATCCGTCCGCATTCCTAGAAGCCTTGGAGCAGATCAGAGTCAAACCAAGGGACGCGGTAGTGGTTGAAAACGCGCCGCTTGGAACAAAGGCTGCAAACAATGCAGGTATTCCTTGCTACGTCGCGCTCAACAACACTCCTCTGAACAGGTCAGACTTTGAAGGTATAATACCGCAAGAGAGGATATTTGAAAAGACCAGCAAGCTTCGAAAGGTATTATGCAAATGAAGGTAATGATATTCTCTCACGAGTCCGATTTAGACGGCCTGTATTCTGCCGCGATCGGTCTGCTCCGTTACCCGCAGGCGATGACAATCTTTCTCGGCTATGGATTAGAGAATTTCCAAAAGCTTGGCAACTTTATCTATTCTGCAACACACTATTTGTCCGAACGCGGGCTGATAATCATCGCCGACCTTGGGCTGAACGACGACTTGATCGAAACTTGCAGGCAGATATTTTCAGACGCGGCGCGGAATGGCTGGAAGATAATGTGGGTGGATCATCACCCTTGGTCGCAGCAGGCCATCAACGCAGTCAAACCTTTTGTCGAAATAGTGCTTGACGCGTCTGGGAAAAAATGTGCAGCCGACCTCATGTATGAGACGTTCCTTCCAGATAACGTGCTGGCCGGAAAGCTTGCCAGCATGGCGCACACTATGGACTTTTTCACAAAGGACCAGTATCTAACCCCGATATCAGAGCTGATACGATACTACCAGACGTTTCCTAATTTTTACGAGAGGCTGTCAGAGCTTGCAAGAAAGTCCGCCACAGGGATACTGTGGGATGTCGAGATGCAGAGCGACTATAACAAATACTCCCGGCTCAGGGACGAAGCAAAGACGCAGGTATTTGCAACTATGCAGATAAGGCCGGCAGGCAAGTTCAAGGTAGCATACGTACAGTCTTCTCCATACCTGCAGAACAGCCTCTTTTCCGAGGAGGTATTTGCCAGGACCAACGCAGACCTTGTCATGTTTTACAGCACCAAGGGTAAGGTGAGCATACGGCGCAATAACGACGCGATTTCCTGCAGGGATGTCGCTGCAAACCTTCCAGACGGCGGAGGGCACATGTATGCCGCTGGCGCGACCTTCAAGAGCAATCCTGCGGATACTGCTTCAGTGATTTCAGAACTTGAAGCCGCCGTTACAAAAGCCCTGACCAGTCAACTTTAAAAGAATACGCGCCGAGATATTGGGCATGATAAAGGGCAAGGTCGCTGTGGTCACTGGTGCTGGTGGAGGCGTCGGCAAGGCCATCTCAAAGAGGCTTGCCTCCGATGGCTGCAAAGTGGTACTCCTTGGAAGAGACAAGACAAAGCTACAAAAGGCCATCTCTGAAATCGGCGACAAAAAGAACACCATGACAGTGATAGCTGACATTACAAAAGAGGCCGAAGTTCTCAGCGCTATCGACCAGACCATAAACTCGTTTGACAAGATAGACATTCTGGTGAACAACGCCGGAACGATAAACGACCCTGAGCAGTTCCACAAAATGACCGAGGACCAGTGGGAAGACCTTGTGCAGACCAACCTCTTTGGCACCTTCCGGATGACAAAGGCCGTAATCCCGATCATGATGAAGAATGGCGGAGGCAACATCGTCAACATTTCGTCAGTCCTTGGCGTCAGATCCATACCAAAGGTGCCGCTGTCAGTCTATGGCGTAACAAAGGCGGGTGTGATAATGTTCACAAAGAGCATCGCGGTAGAGTACGGTCAGTACAAGATCCGTTGCAACTGCGTCGCGCCTTCTACCATCAGGAGCTCGCTCATAGAGCCATACTTGCAGGATGAGGAAGCAAAAAAAGTGCTCGAGTCAACGTTTCCGCTGCGCAAGATCGGCGAGCCCGAAGACATCGCCGGCGCAGTAGCGTACCTGTGTTCCGACGACTCTAAATGGGTCACAGGCACGGTAATGATGGTCGATGGCGGCGTGTCCGCGAAGCAGTAGGCATCAGCCTATTCTTTCATCTTTTTGATCTTGTGGATTATCTTGCCGCCGGATTTTGCAGTTTTCAGTGCCTTTACCAGTTTTATGAATTTCAGCGGCATGAATACTGGGATCAAGGCAGCCAACATGATGTCCAGCCAGTGGTTCCTGACAAGCGCCCGCCAGTCGTTATCTAAGTTCCTGTATTTTATATAGATGTCAGCCACCAGCAGACCAAAGATGACCCAAGGCAGGACATCAAAATACGGCTCAGCATCAGGAGGGAGTGGAATAATCGGTTCATCAAGCCCAAAATATGTCACTTCAAACGCCAGTACGCCAACAAGAAAAGTTGCAAGCAGGCTTACTATGGCAATATCCAGAACCTTGGCGATAGCGCAAAGTGATGATTGGGTTGTCGTCGAAGGCATCAAAAATACGTGAGGAATTAATGAATTTGCGGTTAAATATGTATTCCATATTGGCGGACCCTGTCAATGAAACTGCAACCTGAAACCATTATGAGAATTGTTGTGTCATAGAAAACATAATGACCGACAGATCAAAAGAGAGCGTCGATGCGGCAAAGCACATACCTGTTTTTGATTCAAAAGAGATCAACCGCGCGATAGAAAAGGCAAATAGCGATCCAGACTTTGTCGACTATGCAGTGGGCCAGCTTGGCGGCCTCAGGTTCCCGGCATTCAAGAATAACATTCTCGGATATGCGAAAAGCATCAATGTCGACAGGGACATCGTTGCGCTTTTTGAAAGCCTGAACGAGTACATGGAATTTCGGGATCAGTACCATGTAGCAAAGGCTCTTCACGAAAATGTGACTGCCAAGAAAACGGAATTCCAGATTAGCGACGAAAAGAGGGAAAGCCTCAACGTTAGGACCCGCCCGATGACGGCTGATGCAAGCATAAAAGAACGCGAGGCGGTGAACCTAAGCGAAGAACGCAAGGATTATCCCGAGGTGACCCCGACAGCGATGTCAGATTTCGTATGCGACCGATGCGGTAAACCCTTCCAGAACCAGCAGGACCTGATTCATCATCGACAGTTTGAGAGCGGCACCGTAACACAGGGTTGAAAAATTATGATATATTGATAAATAGCTTCTACGTAGTGCTAGATAGCATGAAGAGACTGGATCTTATCATACCGCACGAGCGCCTTACAGAGATAAACGAGCTTTTGCACAAGCACAAGGTCGGCGGCATGACTTTTTACGACATCAAGGGCAGGGGCAGGGCCAAGAGAGAGCCCGTCTCAGTTGGAAGGGGCGTCATGCGCTATGTCCCCGAATTTGGCTTTCGTACCAAGATAGAAGTACTGGTGCCCGATGCCAAGGCCAAGGCAATTATCGACGACGTATTGAAGGTAATAAGCACCGGTTCTGCTTCCGACGGCAAGATCTTTGTCTACGACGTTGCAGAAGCGTACGACATTGGCAGTAAGGAAAAGGGCGATGCGGCGCTCTGAAAGAAAGAGTTATAATCTTGCATTCAGGATATTTGGGCATGAACGACAAGAGAACAATGCCAGTGTGTTTCACTCCAGAACAGCTAAAGGCAGTTGAAGAGTATGCCAAAAGAAAGGGCATGCTGAACGCAAGCCAGGCAATTGAAGATCTGGCAAAGTGAACTACTACCGAACAAGTTCGGTAGCCTCCATTGTCATCATCGGGTTCCTGTCTACCCTAGCAATGGTTCTTTTGGGCAGGTTCACAACTACTACCCCTAGCTTGGACATATAGCCCAAGCCCCGTTTGGCAATGTTGAAAGCAGCGTTTCTGTCTGCGTTATCTTCAATGTTGCAATGAGGACAGGCGAACAAACCTTGCGTTTTCCTCTGACCTCGTTCCCCGCATCTGTGGCAGGTTTGGCTTGTCCATGCTTCTGACACCTCGATTACTTTAATGCCTGCCAGTGCAGCCTTGTATCGGATGTACTGCATCAGTTTTTGTAGTATGGAAACCCTGATAGCAATCCAACCATCCTTCTTTTGTACTGTTTCTGTTTCCTCTTTCTCAGGTACTTGATGTTGCCAAGCACAATCACAATCACAGCCTTTGTTTCGATTGCCTGATTGACAATATCTCGACTGATTTTGTGTACAATGTCGTTGGCAATTCTCTTCTCATGGTGTCCTATCTTCTTGATAGTGTCTATCGCTTTCTTCATGCCTAACTTTCTTCGCAGCCAGAAGTAATGCCCTCTGACACGGTTCAGGTCATTGCCATAGAACCTGGTTTTGTTCATAGCCATGTCCACAGAACATGCTATGTGCTTGATGCCCATGTCGATTGCCAGTACATTCTGGTAGTCTGTTTTCTCAGGAATATCCTTCTCTATAACTACGTCTAGCCACCAGTGCCCGTCTCTGATATAGACTTTGGACTCGCATATCTTGGCATCTGGCGGGATTGGTTCGTATGGTTTGATCCCAACCCACACGCCGCCACGAACGGCCTTGACAGGTATCCTGCACCAGTATTCAGAGACTGTGTTTGGATTCTTCTCTATCTTCAAAAGATCATTTCTGATTGACAGGGGATACTTCTTTCCCTTCTTGACGACTTTGTAGAACCTGTCTGCCTGTTGTCTGATTGCTGAGTACAGCCCTCTGTCTTCTCTTGTCTGCAAATAGTGCTGCAAGTTGTCGTATTCCTGAGATAGTGCCGACTGCTTGATGCTTGTAAGCCCAATCACCTTGCAGTGATAGCATTTCCTTGCTATTGGCACTACGCTTATCCACATATTCTATAGATTCTAATATAGTTAACGTGAACAGGAGCGGCATTCATCCTCTGGTTAAAACCAGAGGTCTTCTGCCGACACATTTTATAAATTTTTTACAGTGCGTCTTCGCCGCGCTGCTTTGATCCAATGTCGATCGCTTCGTCGACATCTGATACGAATATTTTGCCCTCGCCCGCCAGCCCAGTGCTCGTGCTCTGCAGGATCTTGTCGATCACCTTGTTTGCCATCGAGTCCTTGGCAACGATAACTATTGTCGAGTTTACGTTAAACTCTGGCCGGTACGTGCCCGTGCCTCTTCCCGAGTGGATCTCTGGGCGCGGTATCTGGCCCTGACCCTTAGAGTCGTAATAGGTAAAGCCCCCCAAGTCCAATTCTTTCAGTGCCGCAAACGCCTTGTCCAGTCTTGCGGAAGGAACGATCGCTTCGATTCTCTTCATAATTTGAACCCAGTCAGCTAGGCATCACTTTTATTAAAGCATTTTGTATTGCGCGAAAAATAGGCAATTCTAATGATTATGATACAAAATTTCCAATTAAACAAAAAGAAAATTGAGAAAGTCAGCTCGTGCTGACTGCTCTTTTCTAGCCTGTGCTGTTTCCGGTGGTTGTCTGGTTACCTGTGTCAGTGGCGTTGTCTGTGCCGGTCTGGTTTTCAGTGTCGGTCGCGTTCGTGCCAGTGTCTGTCATGTTCGCGGTGGTGCCGGTCTGGGTCGCGTTGGTTCCGGTAGTACCCATCATCATCGACGGGCCGGATACTTCGCTGCTTCCCTTTGGAGGCACCCATGTCCCTTCTGGATGGTCATTGGCAGTTGCCTCTTCGGTTGCCTGGACGACAAATGCAGCTCCCTTGACCACGTCGTTCATCCCATGGTCGACGCCCACGTAGATCCCTTCTTCAGGGAATGTCGCCTCGATCACCGAGCCTGACCCTGGTGGGATCGTCCATGTTTCGTCGTTCTTCATCTGCGTGCCAAACCTGTTCTTGATAAAGCCGTCCCGCACGTCGATCATGCCGCTGATGAAGTGGAACGCGATGTAGTCATTTGGACCCCCATTGATGATGTACCATCTTGTAAGCTCACCAGGTTTGACCTTGAATACCTCAGCCTCGGAGTTCAATGGCAGCTGTGCCACTGCCCCTATTGCCGGGACATATTTGTGGGCCATGCCGTTTGTCATAACAATGTCAGGGTTGCCTGTAAGGAACTGGCCTACATCGAATGTGCCGGTGCCGTTTGACGCGACGAATACTCCATCGACATTGTTGCTGTAGATTTCACCAAAGACTACATAGAACTCTTTTGCTGGAGCTTCGTTCTGTGGGTGCACCACAATGCCGCCGTACATGCCATTGGCAATGTGCTCCCATACACCATTGAGACCGTCAGCACCACAGTGATAGTAGAACACTCCTGCAAATGGAGGTTGCCATGTCCATGTCACTTGTTCACCGCTTTGGACAGTAGATCCGGTGTCACTGGCATTAGCTCCAACTGCCGAGTTTGGACCATAGCCTGCATGGAAATCTATGCTGTGTATCACTTCGCCGCTGTTTATCAGGGTGAATTCGATCGTGTCTCCTTGGTCAACTGATATGACGGGTCCGGGTGTTGTTCCATTGAATGTCATTGCCCTGTACATCACGCCGCCTGGATGCAGTGCGTTATCTGGAGCTATTTGCACATCCGTTTCGTCCGCTATCAGAGTCACCTTTTTCGTCACGCCGGTGGATTGCGCTTGCGCGCCAAAGTCAATTTGACCCAGAGGGCCAAAAATAACGAATCCAGCCAGCAGGACGCCTGCCGCAATTCCTGCTATAACGGGTTTGTTCATTGACGGGCAATGACCTGTTCAAGTATTAAATATTTTTTGATTTTTTCGACTATTTTGTAATTATAGTATAATCTTTAGTATGTATTAATGAAATATTTATCGCTAAGAAAGTACTGGATTTTGAGTCAATAACTGGCGACATACATTTTTGTACCCGTGCAAGCAAGTAATTTTGCTTGCACATTTTCGGCAAAAAACAGATTGTAAATTGCTCGATATGTGGAAAGGAGCTTGGCCGCCACAAATACAAGCCAGGGGAAGATTGGGGCATAGAAGGCCTGCTATGTTCTGACTGCCACATTGAAAAGACAAAGGAGTTTATGCTCAAACAGGAAGAAGAATCAGATATTTGCGCGATGTGTGGCAAGGAGCTTGATGACGTCGCCAATAAACCCCGGTGGCAGTGGGAAATGGAACCGGGCACGCTGCTATGCGATGGCTGCTATCGTAAAAAGGATGCAGACTATAACAAAAAGACAAACTTTTGCGCCATCTGCAACGGCAAGCTGGGCATGTTCTACTACCATCCAAAACCGGCATGGCACATCCAAGGAAACCTTTGCAGGAAGTGCTGGGACAGCAAGAACAAGGAGTGATCGGCATGTTCAAAAAGCACGAATGCGAAATATGCGGAATCAAGTTTGGTAAGATTGAGGAGCTCATGCATCACCAGCAGATTGCACACGAGCAGCGACTGTACATGTGCAATTTATGCAATATGTGCTTTGAAGGGATGGAGCAGATGCGCGACCATGCAAAGAAATTCCATTCGTACAACAGAATGAAAGAAAAGGGCTAGATTGCCTTTAGCTGCTTTACTATCGGTGGCCTGGCCTTGCGAAATACCCTGAACCCGCAGATGCACTTTATCTCGGGCAGCCTTGACAGTTCTTCCACGGTCACCGGCGTTCCGCAGCGCATACATTCATAGGTTACGTTACCGCCTGTGTTTGGAGCTGCCATCCTGAATTTTGGATTGCCGCCCACATTTTAAGCTATAGTAGAGTGCTGCTGAAGACGCTTGTTCTGCCTGATTGCAGACTGAGCAGCTGCCAGGATGGCTATTGGTATCCTGTGAGACGAGGCACTCACATAATCTAGCCCGGCTGCCGCGCAGAACTCTATCGAGCGAGGATCGCCCCCATGCTCGCCACAGATCCCTATCTCGATGTCCTTCTTCTCACTTCTTGCCATGTCTACCGCCATCTTCATCAGCCTGCCCACGCCCTTTGTGTCGATGCTCTGGAATGGATTGACGTTGACGATCCCTTTTTCCAGATAGAACGGCAAGAACTTGCCTTCTGCGTCTTCCCTGCTAAAGCTGAACGTTGCCTGTGTAAGGTCGTTTGTGCCAAAGCTAATGAAATCCACCACATGGGCAATGTCATCGGCCACCAGACATGCGCGCACGACCTCGATCATGCTGCCAAACTTGATTCTGAGCTTTATCTTGTGTCTATGCTCTACTTCACGCTTTATTGATTCAAAGATCTGCCTAACTGCAGCCAGCTCCTCTACCAGGCCAACCTGCGGCACCATTATCTGGGGCTCGACTGCCATCCCCTCTTTTGTCAGCTCGGCCGCCGCTTCGCAGACTGACCGTATCTGGGTTTCATAAATCTCTGGGAACGAGATCCCCATCCTCACTCCCCTGTGCCCCAGCATCGGGTTTATCTCGGACAGCTCGTGAACGCGGTGGAGAATCTTTTCAATGCGGGCAATCTCGTGGGCCTTGCTGCTTGCAGACTTTAGTTCAAAGATCTTTTGCATCAGCTCTTCTTCCTTTGGCAGGAACTCGTGTAATGGCGGGTCTAGCAGCCTGATGGTAACTGGTAGACCCTTCATTTCTTTCAGGATCGCCTTGAAATCAGCCCTCTGCAGAGGCTCCAGTTCTGCAAGTGCCTTCCTGCGTTCGTCCTCATCCTCCGCCATTATCATGTTGACAAACTGCATCATTCTGTCGTGCTGGTTGAACATGCGCTCGGTCCTGCATAGTCCTATCCCCTCTGCACCGTACTTGCGGGCAAGTGCGGCGCTCTCCACCGTGTCTGCATTTGCCCTTATCTTGATCCCTTTCATTTCAGAAGACCACTGCAGAAGCTCTTTGAGCTCGGACGTGATCTCTGGCTCTACTGTAGGGATCTCTCCCGCGTAGACCCTGCCAGTAGAGCCGTCTATCGTTATCTTTTGGCCCTCGCTCACCACTTTTTTGCCTCCGATGCTAAAGCTGGCGCCTTCCTGATCGATCTCTATCTGTGAGCAGCCCACCACGCAGGGCTTGCCCATCCCGCGCGCTACCACTGCCGCATGTGAAGTCTTGCCACCGCGGCTGGTCAATATGCCGACTGACTGGAAGAACGCTGGCACGTCGTCGGGCTTGGTGTCCTCCCTGACCAATATGACCTTGTCGCCTTTCTTGCCAAGCGCCTCTGCGCGTGCAACGTCAAACACCGCGATGCCACTGGCGGCGCCTGGCGATGCGCCGATCCCTGTCGCGATCGCCTTTTGCTTTGAATGTGAATCGATGCGCCGGTACAGGATCTGCTCCAAGCCCTCCGGGTCGATGCGCTCAAGGGCGGCGGTCTTGTTGATTAGTCCTTCGTGATAGAGGTCTATAGAGGTCTTGACGGCAGCGATAGCATTCATTCTGGCGGCTCTTGTCTGGAGGATGTAGAGCCTGCCCTTTTCGACAGTGAACTCGACATCCTGCGGCTCCTTGAAGTGGTTCTCCAGTCTTTCGCACACCTTTACCAACTGAGCATATACTTCGGGCATTTCGCTGACAAGCGAGTCGATGTGGTTTGGAGTGGTCTTGCCAGATACGACATCCTCTCCCTGCGCGTTTACAAGATAATCCCCATAGAGCCTCTTTTCCCCGGTCTCGGGATCCCGGGTGAATACCACGCCGGTGCAGCTGTCTTTTCCCATGTTGCCAAACACCATCGCAACTATTGTCACGGCGGTTCCGTTGGCCATGTCAGGAGTGATGTTGTACTGCCTGCGGTATTCCATGGCGCGCTTGCCTGTCCACGACCGGAACACCGCGTCTACTGCAAGCTCTAGTTGTTTGTACGGGTCTGCGGGGAATTTCCTGCCGGCGGCTTCGCAGAGCGACTTGAACGACACTGCAATGCCCTTGACCACCTTTGCGTTTGACAGATCCTTGCCAACAAGCATACTGTCAAACTTCTTGTCGTCTATACCAAGCACGATCTTGCCAAACATCTGGATGAACCTGCGGTACGCGTCCCACGCAAACCTCTGGTCGTTGCTCTGCCTTGCAAGGCCTTCTACAGTTTCGTCGTTGAGCCCGAGGTTGAGGATCGTGTCCAGCATGCCGGGCATTGAGACAGGCGCGCCAGAGCGTACCGAAACTAAGAGCGGGTTGCCCGAATCCCCGAATTTTTTTCCAGTTGCACCTTCAAGGCGCTTTATCGATTTCCGCACTTCGTCCATCAGGCCGTCAGGCAGGCGCCTGCCGGCTTCATAGAATTTTTCGCAAATTTCAGTAGTGATTATAAATCCAGGCGGAACCGGC
>JBFLWZ010000032.1:0-15655 GCA_040757615.1 Thermoproteota archaeon
CATCTATACGGTATCCCTGATGGGCATACTTGGCATACACGAGCTGGGGCACATACTTGCTAACAAGAAATATGGCATCCGGGCATCGTGGCCTTACTTTATCCCTGGTATCCCGTGGGCGCTTCCAACGTTTGGAGCGCTAATAGTGCTCAGGAACAACATGACAAACCGGAATGTCATGTTCGACGTGGGGATCGCAGGCCCCATAGCCGGCCTGATAGTGACAGTCATTGTCTCGATTTACGGCTCTACGATATCCACTATAATCACTGCCGAAGAAGCGCAGAGAATCGAAAGTCTGGGGCCGCTGCCGTTTGGAGAAAGCCTGCTGATGGTATCTACGATACACCTGACAGGCATGGTAGAAGATGGCACGGTGCTTGTTGCATCGCCGGTACTCTTTGCAGCCTGGTTTGGATTTATGATCACCTTCCTGAATCTGCTGCCTGCATGGCAGCTTGACGGAGGGCACCTTGCGCGGTCTGCATTGGGAGTGCGCTGGCACAGGATCCTCACGTATGTCAGCATCGGGATTCTGTTTGTCCTTGGATTATATCCGATGGCACTTTTGGTGCTGTTCTTTAGCATGAGGGCTCCGGAAAGCGCGCCGCTTGATGACGTAACGCCTCTGTCGGCAAAGCGCAAGGCATTATTCTTTGTGGCGCTCGGGATCGCCATCGTCTGTGCGCCGATACCAGAAAGCCTTACGCCTTGGACTTGAGCAGGACAATATCAGGGTCTGACATCACCAGCGCTCTGAAATTTTTTCCCTGCTTTTCAGGAAGCTTGTCAAGTATGTCCTTCATGCCGGCGTAGGTGGAAAATCCGAGTTTTGTCCTTGCGTAATAGTGCGGCAGCGTGGAGACGAGCCCAAGCTCCACATTTTGCCGCATCTCCTCTATGAAGAGCAGGTGCTCAAGTCCGTAAACGTAGGGGCTCAAATGCAACTGCTCCTGCTTGAGCCGGCCCTCTATATACATCTGGAGCGCCCCTCCGCCTAACCCTTCACGGTTTTCGGCAACCAGTATCGCCGAGCCGCCCTCCTTTACTGTGTGGACCGTGTTCCAGAGCGAGTTGAGCGAGGTTGCAAGAGTCGAGTGTGTGCCGGTTTCGCTGCCTGCGCTTATTATCGCGCATTTGACTGGGTCAGTGTCTACGACCGAGATTGACTGGAGCTGGGAAACGGCCTTGTCAAATGCTTCGTTTATGCTTCCCATATGCACGCCTGCGATGCCGCCACTGCTTGCCACAAGCTCAATAGACGTTGCCGAGATCCCTTCAGTTGCCGATCTGGCGACCTTGAGCGGTTCGCCCTGCACGCCGGGAGCCGGTTTGTTGTTCGTTCTTGCGGCAAAGGCTTCTGCCATCTTGTCGTCTGCAAACAGGTTCCTCAGCAGCACGGTAGGCGCCCCGGCAAACCCAAATAGCGGATCGTATGCGACGTTTGAAACCATGACGGTGCTCTGGAACTTGCCCATTCGCTCTGCAAGCGACTGGTAGTCTATGCGGTTTATCGAAATTGTTTCATTGCCTGCAAGGCTTGCCCTCAGTGCGCCGGCCAGCCTCTGCGGCACGTCGACCGTGAAATTAAAGCCCTTTGTCCGGGCTTGCTCTGCAAGGATTGTGATAATTTTGGCTGAAGCTTTTGATCCTGACAGCGCGACTAGAAGCATGTTGTCAGTGAAGGGCACATTTGCAACAGAAGCCGCGACCTGATCGTCGGGCATCACAGGAAAAGTGGCCGATATCTGGTTGGCCAGATTTTCAAACCTGATGTCGAGCACAACGTCGGTGCTTCCGTACCTGAGCCAAATCTCTGGCATTTTTCGTCATGAAGGGTTAAAGTGAACAGCTACTATCGGCTTGTACGATAGCTCCTTTCAATTCCTGCTTCAGCGACTCTGATGGAATCTCCACAGGCGTAACTTCCCGGCGTTCCACCGGTAGTTTCCTCAAGCCCTTGTACAAAATATTCCGGCTTGCATTATAGTCACGGTCAATTACTAGTCCGCATTTGTTACAGCTATGTGTACGTACAGCTAGGCTCTTTGGCACTGCATTGCCACATCTAGAACAATTAACAGAAGTATTTTGCGGTTCAACTTCTTCCAAAATCATCTTTGTTTTGTATTCTAGCATGGCTTTGAATGTACGCCATCCACTATCAAGAATATGTTTGGCAAGCCGATGATTCTTCACCATGTTGAACGTACAAAGCCTTTCTAAGAATATAACGTCGTAACTCTTCGAGTATTGATTTGACAGTTTGTGCAAGAAATCCTTGCGTTTATTGTGTATGCGTTCGTACAGACGCGCCAGCATGTGTTTTGCCTTCTTGTAGTTACTGCCGCCCTTGTGTCTCCGGGACAATCTTTTATGAGCTATTTTTATTGGTCGTATCATTTTGTTCAGGAATAAGGGGTTCTCGACTATATGATCATCCGAGTCATGACTAAATTTCGTTATTCCTACGTCAATGCCTATAGACTTGTAAGGATCAATAAACTTGAATATCGACTTTAATTCACATGCCATTATTGCGTACCATTTGCCGTTTTGCCTGAATACTGTTACTTGTTTGATGTTAAACGGGTGTCTGTGCAGCTTGATGTGAATACTGCCAATCTTGGAGAGCCAAAGTTTGCTACCAACAAGCTTAAAGCCCGATTGGTGGTATGTAAATGAATTATACTCCTCAGCTGTCAAGTAGCGCAGCTTGCCTATCTTGTGACCATTCCTTTGTAAGGCGGCCAATGCCTTTCTGGCAGCAGCTATCTTGCTTGCAACCATCTGTAGCATCTTGCTGTGGTAATTGCGGAGCCAAAGTTTTTGTTCTTTCAATTCAACCAATGTATAGTTCATGTCATATTCTGACATTGGCATAAGTTTGAGAAAGTAGTTATATAACCAACGGCAACCATCAAGCGTTTGTTCAAACTGCTGTTCCTGTAATGCAGTTGGATAGAGCCGGAACTTGTAGTTGCGCAATTTATTTTGCTATCTTGGATAGATAACATGTTGTTGCTTAAAAGTCTATAAATCCTTTCTTACATCTATTTACTCATGCCAGCGCCTGCCCATGACTTTATGCTTGAATTCGCCTCCTTCCTGCTCAAGAGCAATTCTCTCAGGTTCGGCGTGTTTACGCTTGCAAGCGGCAAGCAGAGCTCGTACTATATCGACCTGCGCGTCCTGCCCAGCTTTCCCTCGCATTTCAAGCTGGCAATAGGCGCAATGAAAGACACGGTAGCAAAACAGGTGGGCGAGTTTGACACCATCGCTTCAGTGCCAACTTCGGGTCTGGTTTTTGGCTCTGCTCTGGCCTATGAAATGGGCAAGCCTTTCATCTATGCAAGAAAAGAGTCAAAGGGCTATGGCACTAGCAAGGCAGTCGAAGGATTCCTAAAGCCGGGATCAAGGGTAGTGGTCGTCGACGATGTTGCAACGACCGGCACGTCTGTCAGCAGCGCCGTCGAAACGATACGCGCAAACGGCGGCATTGTAGAAAATGCGATTGCGCTGGTAGACAGGCACGAAGGCGGCGAAGAGCGGCTGAAAAAGATGGGAGTGAAACTGCATTCGGTCGCCGGCATAAACGAGATCGTAAACCAGCTTCACAAGGCCGGGCTTATCGACGAAAATACACTAGAATCCGTCATGAACCAAATGGCTTCGAGAGGCGAATACGAAACCGACTAGCCTTCGTAAATCATCAGGTTCTTTTCTTCAAGCAGCGTGTGCAGGTTGCCTACCGCGCGGTAGACTTCGCTTTCCTTCTTTGCGCCAGTGCACACAAGCTTGCCGCTTGCAAAGAGCAGGATCACAG
This sequence comes from Thermoproteota archaeon, assembly GCA_040757615.1. GTDB lineage: Archaea > Thermoproteota > Nitrososphaeria > Nitrososphaerales > Nitrososphaeraceae > Nitrososphaera. Next base: position 3,827 of record JBFLWZ010000032.1, read on the forward strand.
TCTTTGGATCCAGCATCCTGTGTATGAGGCCGGGGAACTGCTCGGGCTCGTACATGCTGCGCGGCAAAACCCTCGCCGCCAGTTCCAGGTGGATCTTGCCCCCAAGGCTTGCAGAAGCGACGATGTTCTGGATCTCGATCTGCGGTTCGTGCTCCAGTGGTATGCCGCCCTTTTTCAGTTTCAGCACGACGTTCTTGACCGCCTGAATAGCCATCTTTTCAGACTTTGCGCCAGTGCAGACCATCTTGCCCGAGCTGAATATCAGGGTCGCGGTCTTGGGCGACCTGAGCCTGAATACCAAGCCGGGGAACTGGTCCGGGTGATACTCTACGTCCGGAAAAATCTGGGTAATGAGATTAAGGTTAACAGTCTGGTTTACCGTAGCTGAAGCCACTACGTTTTCAATGCTGACGATGGGCTTGGTCTGGGGCATACATGCCGCTTTATAAAGGCGCTATATATATACCTGCTTGCTACCTTATTATAGTAGAATTAACTGGTCATGCTGAAGTAGTCTTGTGCAAATAGTGCTAGAAATGTTGAATTAATCGCTTTTCCGCATGCTCCACAAGAAAGCGCGCGCACACACACGCATATACCTTGTATAGCCAGATTGGGGAGCAAGGTTAAATTAGCCCTCTGGCGAATGTCTGGGTAAGCCGGTCATAGCGGCAGGGTGCGACCCGGTCCCATTCCGAACCCGGAAGTCAAACCTGCCGTCGCTGCTGTGTTACTGATGTGCGTGAGCCGTCGGGAAGCAGCAGTGCTGGCATCTTCTTACTTTTCCACATGCTCTCCAAGGTGTATTGTCTTTACCAGCCGCCTGACATTGTGCGCTATCCTGTCTATCGTCTTGAACGCCGACGCAAGCTCTGCAGGCTCCCATGCGCGCGTTTCTATTACGCAGCAGTAGTTTGCCGCCTTGACCGAGATCCTCTTTACTTCTTCCTTCATGATGTTGCGGGCAAACTCTTCCGACAGGATGGCGTCCTTTGCCAGTATGTTTGCGATCACTCCACCGCTCCAGCCCATGCTGGTCACTTTGCCGTTGTGCAGCTCAAAGTACGGCGATGCGTCGAGCAGATTGTGCGCGTTTTCATCGGTTTCAAAGATAAAGTCATTTTCAACAAGGCAGTAGATGTTGTAGAACGGCCCAATGCGCATCACGTCCTCTATCCCTACAAAGTCAACGTTGCCGCTCGCGATCCGGAGAAAGCCGTCCCTGTTTGAAAGCCACCGCTCAAAATATGGCCGCTTCATCGGGTGTACGTCCAGCTCCATGCTGCCGGCCCTGCAGCTAAAGCCCTGCTCTTCGAGGGCGTCAATGAGCGAGCTGAGCTGGAACACGGGCATGACCCATCACGCTGGCTGCTGCTTTTCGTCCTCCATCAAGAGCTTTACCAGAGTCCTCACGCCAAACCCGGTCGCGCCTTTCGGGTTGTAGCTCTTCTCATGCGTCCCCTCCTGAGTCCAAGCCGTGCCGGCGATGTCGATGTGAACCCAGGGCGCGCCGTTGGTGAAATTTGACAAAAATGCGGCTGCAGTTATCGCGCCGCCGGGCCTGCCCCCGATGTTTTTAATGTCGGCGTATGTGCTCTTGATTTGCTCATAGAACTCGTCGTAGAGCGGGAGCTCCCACATCTTTTCGCCAGTCTTGTCTGCGAGCTTGCGCAGCCTATCGGTCAGCTGCTTATTAGTGCCGACAAGCGCAGCGACATTGGAGCCAAGTGCGATTATGGCCGCGCCGGTAAGGGTTGCAAGGTCGATTACCGCCTTTGGGCCGTAGGTGGCTATGCCGTAGGCAAGCGCGTCCGCAAGAATCATGCGCCCCTCCGCGTCGGTGTTGAGCACTTCCACCGTCTTGCCGTTGTACATCCTGACGATGTCACCCGGCCTGTATGACGTTGCGGAAGGCATGTTCTCCACTGACGGGACGATGCCGACCACGTTGACTGTCAGCTTCATCGATGCTACAGCACGCATCACTGCAAGTACGGTGCAGCCGCCGCACTTGTCAAACTTCATCTCGTCCATCTTTTCACCCGGCTTGATCGAAATGCCGCCGGTATCAAACGTCACCGCCTTGCCGACAAGCAGGTATGGTTTTTGCTGCGGGTCGCTGCTGCCATTGTATTCCAGGATTATCAGTTTCGGAGGGTTATTGCTTCCCTTGCCGACTGCCACGATCCCGCCCATCCCCATGTTCTCCAGCTCGTAACGGTCAATGACCCTCACCTTCATGCCGTATTCCTGTGCAAGCGTCAGCGCGGTGCTTGCAAGCTGGGCAGGTCCGCAGTCGTTTGGCGGCAGGTTGCCAATGTCCCGGGCGAAATTGACTGCTTCGACCACTAGCGCAGCCTTGTCTGCGATAGACTGAAATTTCGGCGAATCCGAGTTGATCAGTATCGAGACTTCCTCTACCTTTGTCGGCGGCTCCTTCACCTCCTTGTACTTGTCAAACGAATATAGCGCAAGCGTCACGCCTTCCGTCATGGCTTCTACGAGGCCTTCGTCGAGGTTCGAGAACTGCAGGATCGAGAACTCTTTTGCCCCAAGCTCTTTAGCCTTCTGGGCTGCCTTGCCGGCGCAGATGCGGGCACTTTCGTCCGTGAATTTTTCCTTCTTGCCCAAGCCAAGCAGCAATATCTTTTTCATCGGCCCCTTGCCCAGCGTGTAGACAAGGATCGACGAGCCAAAAGTCCCCCGGAACTCTTTGCTGTCCAGCGTCTCCTTGATCGAAGCAAGGACCGCGGGATCAAGCTCCTTTGACTGTGAAAAGTCCTGCTCGCCTTCAAACACGCCGATCACCAGGAGCGAAGTCTGCTTCTGGTCTATCTTGGCCTTCTCAACTTTGACCTGCACCATATGACGTAATGCAGAACGGGCAACTTTATTTTAAACTATTCAAAAGGAAACTTGGCGCCGTGGCTGAGCATCTTGGCCAGCCTCTTGAACACGTTTGTAAGAGTGTAGCACGACATCGGCATGCCGCCGTATTCGCATGCTGCTGTAGTGATGTCGCTTGGCTCGGCGCCCCTGAACAGGCCGACAATTATTTCACGTGCAACCTGTGGCAGGCCAGAGCGTGCGCCGTACGCGCCTGTCTCGTTTACCAGCCAGAACATTTTTGTCGCATCGTAGCCTGGCGGAAAGATCATTTCTTTCGCTTCCCTTGCCTCCTGCGAATAATAGTGCCCAGCTATCCGTATCCAGCCCCGGGAAAGCGTGCTTGCAGCCTTGGCGAACTTGGCGCAAGAATAGCATTTATCGTCATAGATCAAAAGCGGCCGCTGGAACATCGACGATAGCGACACATGTAATAATGCTGCTGTCGTTCTTTTAAAGCTTGGCGGAGCTATCTTTTTATTTTCCTGCAAGGAGGTTTTTCATGTATTGGGCTTTAACATGCGTTATCTCGACCTGAAAAGGAGGATCAGGGATGTGCGCATGTTCGCGATACAGGGAATTGCGGAGGCCGGCTCTGGCCACCCTGGCGCTTCATTTTCTGCAGCCGAGATAATGGGAACTCTGTATTTCCGCAAGATGAAGCACAATCCTTCAAAGCCGGACTGGGAGGAGCGCGACTATTTCATCAATTCAAAGGCGCACTCGGCTCCGGGATTTTATTCGACACTTGCAGTTTCAGGCTACTTTCCTCCTGAAGAGATCAGGACGCTCAGGCAACTGGGGTCGCGCCTTCAGGGGCACCCGGTGAGATATTCCGATCACCAAAAGGATCACAGCGTGCCGGGAGTAGAGTACTCGGGCGGATCCGAGGGCATCGGGCTTTCGGTCGGCATCGGCATCGCTCTTGCAAACAAGCTGGACGGCAAGAAGAACAAGGTGTTTGTGCTTATAGGCGATGGCGAATCGAACGAGGGCCAGATATGGGAGGCTTCGATGGCCGCCGGCAAGTTCAAGCTGGACAACTTGGTCGCGATACTTGACCGCAACCGCATCCAGCAGGACGGCTTTACAGAGGACATCATGCCCCTTGATCCTACAAAGGACAAATGGGCCGCTTTCAACTGGCAGGTCTTTGAAGTAGATGGCCACAGGGTCGAGCAGATCGTAGACGCGCTCAACAAGGCCGCGCGGGTGCATGACAAGCCGGTCATGATAGTTGCAAACACCGTCAAGGGCAACGGCATTCGTCACATGGCAAATAACCCGCAGTGGCATGGCAAGGCTCCACCCAAGAGGCACACCGAAGTGCTGCTCGAAGAGCTTGATAGCGAATGTCTTATTGCTCCTTCCATAATCGCAGGTGAGCGCGAAAACTATGAAGACAAGATAAGGAAGGTCGAGCGAGAAGGAGTCGACATGATCCACCTTGACGTGATGGACGGCCGGTTCGTTCCAAATACCACGTTCTTTGCCGACACGATCAAAAAGCTAAGGACGTCTACCAGTCTGCCGTTTGACGCCCACCTGATGATTGAAAAGCCGCTTGCGCAGATTCAGGATTACATCGACGCAAGGTGCGATGTGATTACGGTGCATGCCGAAGCCTGCACTGAAAATGAGTTTCGCGAAATACAGGAGCGCCTAATCAACGCAGGCATAAGCCCAGGGATTGCAATAAACCCCGGTACCCCGGTACCAAAATGGCTCTATGGCTGCCTGCACGATCTTGATGTCATTATCGTGATGTCTGTAAACCCGGGATTTGCAGGCCAGAAATTTATACCTGAAGTGCTGCCCAAGATGGTGGCGGTCAACAAGGAGCTCAGGGAGCACGGCTTTAAGGGATATATCGAGGCCGATGGCGGTATTGATGCGATAACGCTCCAGCAGGCCTATGATGCAGGAGCGAGGATCTTTGTAGCAGGCGCAGCAGTCTATGGCGGCGGAGACATTCACGGCGCAGTCATTCAGCTCAGGCACAAGGCGGCAGTTGCGCTCGAGAAGAAGCTTCTCGACCATGCGACGCAGCTCAACATAAGGTCCGACTGGATGAAAGCCCGTAAACATATATTGATTCCATACGCAAATGAGCTTGGGATAGAGGAAGAGCTCCATGCTATTAAGTAGCGAGAAAAAGACCGCGGATATGAGGGGCGCATACGGCGACACCCTCGTGGAGCTTGGAAGGGACGATCCCAGAATCGTCTGCGTCGGAGGCGATACGACCGATTCTCTCAAGACCAAAAAGTTTGGTGACAAGTATCCTGAGAGGATGTTCAACGTCGGGATCGCAGAAGCCAATCTCGTGTCTGTTGCAGCCGGCCTCTCGATAGCTGGCAAGATAGCATTTGCCAGCACCTACGCCGCGTTCATCCCTGGCAGGTGCATCGACCAGATCAGAAACGCGATCTGCTATCCCAAGCTCAACGTCAAGCTAGTGGTCTCTCATGGCGGCCTCACGGTTGGTCCTGATGGCGCTTCTCACCAGCAGATAGAGGACATTGCCGGCATGAGGGCGATACCCAACATGAGGGTGCTCGTGCCGGCCGACGCCGTGGCAGTCAAGCACCTCATAAAGATCATTGCACGGACGCCCGGGCCGTTTTACATGCGCCTTGCGAGGCCCTCAAGCGAAGTGATATACGCAGATCAGGCTGAGGCATTTGAGGTAGGGAGGGGCAACGTCCTTGAGGATGGCTCTGACGCGACGATAATTGCGTGCGGCCTGATGGTCGGAAGGGCGCTTGAGGCGGCAAGGGAGCTTAAGAGAAAGGGCGTCTCATGCAGGGTGGTCGACATGTTCTCGATAAAACCGATTGACAGGGATCTTGTGGCAAAGTGCGCCAAAGAGACTGGCGCCATAGCCACTGCAGAGGAGCACAACATCATTGGTGGCCTCGGCGGCGCAGTATCTGAAGCAGCTGCAGAAACTTATCCCGTGCCGATAAAGCGTGTGGGCGTAAACGACAGGTTCGGCGAGTCCGCCCGCGATGAAGAGATAGACACGCTGCTTGAGAAGTACGGCCTGACCGCAACAGAAATAGCAAAGGCGGTCCTTGAAGCAAGGAGTAGGAGCAGGAAATGAAGATCTTCCTCGACACTGCAAACATCGATTCGATCAAGAAATACAATGACATGGGTCTGGTAGACGGGATAACTACGAACCCGACCCTGCTGTCAAAGGAGAAGGGCAACCCAGCAGAGATCATGCGCCAGATCGTGAAAATAGTCAAGGGCCCGGTGAGCCTCGAAGTCGTCGGCACCACGATGGATGAAATGATGGAAGAGGCCCACAGGCTCAAGAAATACGGCCAGAATGTGGTTGTCAAGATACCAATGATACCTGACGGGCTAAAGGCCGTCAAGAAACTAAAGGAAGAAGGCATCCAGACAAATGTCACTTTGATATTTTCTGCAAACCAGGCGATCCTTGCCGCAAAGGCAGGCGCGGCCTATGTCAGCCCGTTCATAGGCAGGCTGGATGATGCGGGGCAGGAAGGCATGACGGTGATCGGAGAAATAGTGGAAATTTTCAATAAATACAAGTTTGATACGAACGTGCTTGTTGCAAGCGTAAGGCATCCGCTGCACGTGATAGCGGCCGGCAAGATAGGCGCCCATGTGGTCACGCTGCCGCCGGACATCCTTGGCAAGATGCTCACTCACCCGCTGACTGATAAGGGACTGTCGACATTCCTGAGCGACTGGGAAAAGGTCAAGAAGGAAAACCCCAACCTTACGATCTGAGGAGCTTGATCACTTTTTTGGGAATGTCCTGCAGGCGGCTGACAGAGATCGCCTTTTCGTAGTTCAGGTATTTCAGGTTGTGTCCAATGCCTACAGAGTCGTTGATGTTCCGGCCTACACCTATCGCAACCATGCGGATGCCCATCTTACGGTAGGATAGCACCATTGCCCTTACGGCGTCAAAATCTGAAGGCTCGCCGTCAGTCAGCGTCACAAGTATGTCAGGCTTGAATGACTTGAGAACAGGCTCAAGGAGGCCATAGACCTCTGCTAAAGGAGTGCCCCCGCTTGCCCTTATCTGCGCAAGACGCCGGGCGCTTATGACGGACCACTTTATGTTTGGCGGCTTGATCACCCAGCATTTCACCTGCTGCTTTTCGGTGCTGAACGCATATACGGCGAACTTGATCCCAAGGTAGTGCAGCGCTTCGCAGAGCGCGGTTGTTGCCTGCTTGTACTCCAGCTCGACGTCTGCGATGCTGCTAGAGTGATCAAGCAGTATCGCGACTTTTGTCTTGATCGACAGCTTGAAGTCTGTGAGGAAAGTCTTTGGCAGCGCCTCGACATAGCTTTCGACGTCAAACTCGTCGCCTGACTCGTCGTGCCTTTCGACCCACCCTGTCTTCCATTCCCGGAATGCAGCCTTGACTTTTTGTATCAGGTCGACGTCATAGATCTGGGTCTCATCTACGTCCATCTTGTCCGGCACGCTCAGACCGAAATTTTCAAGCGATTCGTAGCCCTTGTTCTCGGTCTTTTTGCTCTCCTTGACCAGCGTCTCAAACTCGTGCAGCACGTCGTGGCCTTCAAAGATCTCCTTGGTCTTTTCTTCCACATTCTCCTTCCTGTGACGCATTTTCACGACCTTTTCCACCTGCTTGAGCAGGTCGGTCTGGTTGAGCGAGGCTCCCACCCTCGTCCTTGGCGCAAGAATTGGGATTGAAACCAGTGGGTCGAGCTCGAGCATCTTGATCAATGTTGGGATGTGCTGCTCCACCCACTCGGTGCCGTGGTTGTTGTCGATCGCCTCCTTTACTACTTCATTGGCATAATCAGTCGCCCTCTTTACCTTATCAAACTCTCCCCCGAATAGCTCGCCCTTTAGATAGCCGGTCAGGAAATACTGCGAAAACGCCTCCGCTATCTTGTAGCGGCCGTAAATCGAATTCAATAACTGCCGGGACATCCACGAAACCCCTTCGTTGAAAAAGAGCTCGCCTTCCATCCCTTCCCACTCGCGCAGCCCGAGGATCTCGATCCTTCTTGTTTCAACGGTGTTGAGCAAAAAGCCAAACGCGTGTTCGTAGCTCAGCACCTTTGTAGAATGCTTCATCCTCATCGACTCGTACCAGAGGCCGACGCGCCACTGCCGGTATTTCTGAAAGTCAGTGCCAGGATAGTAGTTGAGCAATGGCAATACTATCTGGTTCTTGTCGGGCTTGGCAGTCGGTATCTTGTCCGGCACAAGGATTATGATTATTTTGTCGTTGCCGGACCAGCGCCGGGCAAGAAAAGTCGCGATATCAAGCAGGGTGTCGTTTCGCATTATAGAAGTGGCTATTTTGGCCATCACTTGTCGCCAAAAATCGACGTTATCATGTCCATCACTTTCTGGTACTCAACCTGACCCCACTGATCGTATGCGTTGGCATAGACTACTTCTGCGGCGCGCCTGCCAGAAAGCCCGGAATTTAGCATCTTGGCGAATGCTATGGTTTCGCGAAGCGATGGGCTGTAGTACAGCTCTTCGACTGCGGCCGCCTCTCGGAGGTTCTTTGCAAGCTGTATGGCATGTTTTACATCCTTGACCTTCGAGTCGTCGATTGCCACGTGGCGCCTGACAATGTCAAGCTCGATATCCTCCGGCGGATATTCAAGCCTCATTCTGATTGGGAACCTGCTCAAAAGCTGCGGCGGGAGCTCTTTTGTACCGACATGCGATAACGGGTTTATTGTTGCGATCACAAACCAGTCGTCGGCCGCCTTTACGACCTGACCTTCTGCTTCCTTTAGCACAAGCTGGCGCCTGTCGTCAAGCGCCTCGTCGAGCCTCAGCAGGACGTCCGCTTCGGCGGCGTTCAGCTCGTCAAGATACAATATCGTGCCATTGCGCATAGATTTTACGAGCACGCCTTCGACAAAGTTGATCTCTCCCTTGTCGAGGGTTCTAGAGCCGACAAGGTGCGACTCCCTTGTGCGGAGCGAAAAGTTCACCGAGTCCAACCCTTTTTTCATCTGGGAAGCAAACTTGCGCACTAGCGTGGTCTTGCCTGTGCCCTTTGGGCCAATTATGAGAACAAATAGCCCCGAGCGGTGGGCCTTTTCCAGTATGTCAATTGCGTTATTCCAGTCAAGGTAGACAATCTCTTCCGGGCTAATTTTGGTTGCCGGCGACTCCATCTACTCTTATAGCAACCATTACGGTATTTGAGCGTTTAAGCGCAGAATTTGAACACGGTATCCCAGACTATATACTGCCCAATACAGTCCACATGCGGCATTTCACTCGTCCAGCGTGAGATTCTGATAATCTGGTATCAAAAGAATGGTTTTCTATTTAGTGTAGCAATGCTGGTGCTTGCTTTTTGCTTGCTTGCTTACTTTTAGCTTCATATCCTAAGTAGCATGATGATATCGCGTCACGCTGCTCCCGGCTTTGCCGCTTTTTGCAAGAGCATCCCAATCTCCTTCCCGATCGATTCAAAGAGATCCTCCATTCCCTCCTTGAGCACTGTTTCTCCAACCTTGCCGGTCTTTTTCTGATCAATAACTATTGCTGAAACACGTGGTCGGATAATCTCGAGTCCATGCTCTACTAGCTTTTTCTCGATAAACTTTGCTGCGCTGCCAGAAAAGCGCGACTCTAGCTTTGTGTCAAACGCAAACCCGTATCTGCCTTTCAGGTCCACTGCTTTTAGCCGATCCAGAAACTCCTTCAGGGGCTTTGATGCCGTAAAGTATTGTGTGGGCGCCCCAATAGCTAAAAGATCGTACGTTACGAGTTCGCCCACATTTGCCGCCTTGATGTTCACTACTTGTGCTTCGAGTCCAGCATCCCGCAGACCTCTTGTTATCCTTGCTGCTATTTTTTCGGTGTTTCCAAAGAGCGTATCAAACAATACTATTGCTTTCATGATCTAATCTAGTCCTTCCTGTAGGTTATGCCACCTTCGCTTGTAGTTGTTGTTGTGCCCTGTCTTTTTCTGCCGTCAACTATTGTAACAACAACTCCCACGATTAGCACCACTATTCCTGTTGTAGCCATTACACCTCCTGCAATTATCATGCCAAGACTTCCACTTGACATCAATTCATCCATGTTCGGCTGCCCATCAGGTCCCAAAAATGGCACATGCCCAAACGCTCCGCCTATCGTTACAGGCTCTGCTCCAATGTTAGTTATCGTAACAGTGTATATTCCAGTCACTTCCGGATGAATGGTCAGGGTAAAGGATTCTTGAAATTCACTTCTGCTGACTATATTTCCGTTCGGATCAGTCACTGTCTCTCTAACCACAAAATCATCGTCTGGTGGAGATTGCCGCTGGTCAATTCCAATTGCTAGCGAAAGGGATCTGTCTATAGAATCAACGTTTCTTGTAGCCGTTATTGATTGACCTGATGATAGTGGTGCCCTCTGAATTATTGTACTGTCTGCCACAAACGAGCCGGCAAGCGATATGCCCCATACCAGGGATATTGCTATTCCGGCTACCAAAAGGGCGCCTCCAGCAATCATGATTATGTATCCACGTTTCATCGCTCTATTTTACCTCCTTAGCCCTAGCCAGTGGCGATACCGCAAGCAGGTATCTTCCAAGTGCAATCAGCCACATGACTACAGGGTATGCTACCAACCTTTCAGTTCCACCTGCATCAAAGGTCTGCAGGAATACGCTTTCGTTGTCTCGAAAGATTACAATAGCCAGCGATCCTGCAACCTTTGTGTATGACCCATACTTTACGCTAATCCTTTGGATTTGCATTTTTAGCAGCCTCTCACTCTTTGATGTACCTTACATCCTGCCCTGCAGTATCATTCGATTTTATTACAATAGTGTTGCCAGCTCTGCTGAATATTCTCTGTCTCTTGTCGTTTGTGAATATCCATCCTAGGATCACATCAAATGGTAACAGGAATGCCTTGCCAAAGCTCTGAATTGCTATATTCTTTGCATCAGCTGTGTTACCAGTCAGATCCGTTGTCCTTATCTTGAGTAGTTTTTTGCCTATCGACTGGCCACTTGTAGACTCAAAATACAGCCAGTATGCAAAGAACAATAGGCTTTGGGTGACAGCTCTTACTCCACTTAGAAAGGGATTATCTTGTATCGCTTGAGCAAACGCAAGGGGTGCATAAGCCAATGCAAATATCACTTCGACCACTATAGTAATTATGATAAAATCTACAAGCCACGCCCAGAACCTTGTACTCCACTTTGCTAGCGTTAATTCTGTTTGCCTATCAGAGGGCGAGGTGCCGCGATCAGATTCTGAACTCATTGGGCGTTGTTGCGGCAAATTGCTATTATAAGTTCAGGAACACAATGCCGTGCACTGCAAGCAGAAAGACTCTATAGAACAAAATAAGACAGTATCAAATTAAATTTCTCCCCAGCCTTGCAGAGTCTATCAGTTATCAAATCAAGGTCATAGAGATCCTGCAAAAGTGCTATCGGGTCTCGTAAATGCATTCTTCTCTTGCCTGAGGATATACACGATACAGATTATCAAGAATGACTCAAGTGACTCGGGTAAAATGCCAGAGAATTCCAGAACATCTAGCATATCATCTGGAGAAAGAGGCGACATTGCGACGAAATAAGCAAGTAAGTATACAGATATCAAAATCTCGTTATCTATCGCGGGCGGTATGCTTGATGCTACTACTATCATCTCAACGCCAATGCCAGTCTAGCTCAAAAAGAACTTGTGCACATTTTCTTTGGTAATATGGAGTTTGTAAACATCTGAATCTTTGAGGACAAAGACTTGGTCATGCAGTTCAAACAGCTCCACGATATTGGTGATATCTGCATTTAGAATGTTCTCTGTTCTGTATGTGCAAAACATGTATCCGGGAGTCCTTGCTTCATCATAAGCGTGTTCTAATCTAAGGGCCTGCTTCATTGAGGATTTTGCGATATCATTGATCAAAAAGTCCATGCAGCAGAG
>JBFLWZ010000033.1:0-15078 GCA_040757615.1 Thermoproteota archaeon
AATGGTATGTCATAAGAACCGTTTGATGCAAAGGTAAATGACACCACTAGACGTACTGTAGTCCGATCCATTGCCTGAGTAATATATCAAATTGTTATAAACATGACTAGCCATTCTGAAATTCCAACTCCCGCACCGCAGCAATAACTCCCGCGGTGCAGCATGCTGTGAAAACTCCCGTCTTTGCAGCGGAACTGGATTTGGAGTTCCGTTGCAAAAGCGCGGGGTAAGGCAATTCTAAACTGGCTGTTGCATCCCGCGTGGTAGCTGTTTCAAGTCGCGTGGCACAAAATAGCCTTGGAAAAGGTTCAAAAATGGAGCATGACTTCTAAAATATGTGACAAAAGATTCTGTCGCTCCTGTTGTAGCAGGATTTGCAGTTGGAATATGCTTTGTAATCGTCATGTCTGTTAGCGTAGATTCAATGAAACCGGTTGCCGTCAATTATGGCAACAGAACACCAATACATATCCCTGAAGGTCAAAGTTATGACATACTATCAGAAGAAGAGGTGATCAGGATAGCCCTGAACGTCAGTGGTCATGACATGGAATCAATGAATGAAGCGTGGAATATCACACTTGCTCAATATTATCTGGACGATGCAGATAAAGTGTATGAGAGAAATATACAGACAGGAGAAAAAACGATTCTGGCTGAAGATGACACTGGCTTGAGCCGTCTGGATAAGATGGGTGAAATTGACAAACCGATGCACTATTGGGGCGTCACTCTGGAATTTAGTCAGACTGATGTTCATTGGATACTGATTAACGCATCTAATGGCAACGTTGTGCAGCATTTTGCTACTTAGGGTGCATTGATAGACAATAGAAAGTATGTAGAAATAATATCAACTCATTCTAATCCAGCAGCTATCCTTACCGTTGGCTAGCCAGTTGAACCCCTGCACTCTCAGTATATCATGGATTTCGCGCCATTCTTTCTTTTCCATCCATCCTTTTGGTTTGACCTTTATCGAGTCACCTTCGTTCAATACTTGCACTTTGTTTATTCTGATGCCAAGTCCTTTAACGACCGGTTCTTGTTGTACGTCCTTTGCATAGACCGCCGCTTGTCGCATCATCAATGATTCAACTTTATCCGAGTCAATAAGGCCATCAACCAGACACCGGCAGGAGAGGCAGGCACCAACTTGAATCTTGGAGAAAATAGAGTTGAAAGTTTGATGTGATGAGCAGCCGTTTATGCAAAGGATGTGCAATAACCAACTGTAAAAGGTCTTGGTATCGAGCCGTCAAAAAGTGCAGATAGTAAATGAAAGCGACTGCATCAAAGTCAAGCCCAAAAAGCGGGATGGAAAAGAAGGGGTGGCGCGAGATTCATGACATTCTAAGAGTACAGGGATTCAACTGGCTAGCCGGTGGCAAGGATAGTTTCTTTCTCGAGTGAACTACTACCGAACTTGTTCGGCAGCCTCCATTGTCATCATCGGGTTTTCCTGTCTACTACTACTACCACCACCCTAGCAGCAGTTCTGGGCTGGTTCACTGGTTTTTCCCTGCCTATACTATCTATCCTTTTTTATAGGATAGTATTACGGGATATATGCCGCTCAGCAGCCTCCCCCCTCTCTGTCTGAGAGCACTGTGCCCTCAGACCCGGTCGGGCTGCTGTTATACTTCTAACAACACCATATCATTCTCCCCCCTCCTGCGATTGCGAGGGGTCTTCTTCTTTTTTTATGCCTCTGTCGTCGCTGCTTGACTCAGCAGTAGTAGCAGCAGCAGTATTGGTTCCTGTGCAATGTCAGCGAGAGCGCCACACAGACGTCTCGCATAATCATCCTATATAGCTAGCTAAGAAGAAGAAGGAGAAGGAGAAGCAAGCAGTTGCTAAAAAAATGTGACGGCGGCGATTCATTTATTTGTCCACCGGACACAAGTCCGGCGGCGGGGTCTTCTCGCCTGATTTCTATAAAGACGTTGCAATAGATGCCACCTATGGGAAGTATCAAAATGAATAAACGTAGAACCCTTTGGATAAAAACTCAAGAATAAGCTAGTAATAATTACAAATATGTCAAATGGTATGCAGACTCCAGTAGTATCAGGGCTGGCGGTCGGTGTCGCATTTGTGATTTTGTTTTCAGTTATTCTTGCCTCTTCATCTAGCTTGCAAATTTCAAATCATACTTCAAGAGATAATGGACAGATAGTATTTTCTAGCGCGGTTGATGGCAACACACATCAGATTTACCTCGTCAATTCGGATGGAACCAGTCCCACAAGACTTACAGATGAAGATGACTTGTGGCATTTTGGGCCTGTATCTTCACCTGATGGAACAAAGATAGCATATATTACTTGGGATAGCTTCGAACCTCCTCACGGCAAGATAATGCAAGATTTATTCGTCATAAATGGAGACGGCACTAACAAAGTGTTGGTGACCAGAAACTGCCAAAATAACCACGAAGTTGGTCGTCATGTATGGTCTCCGGATGGTACAAAGATAGCTTTTGAAGGTGCAGATGACATTTTTGTAGTAGATATTGATGGCACAAATTGCATCAGACTTTCAACTGATGACTTACAATCAATAGAACATAAACCAGTATGGGCAAGCAACAGCAAGATAATGTTCTCAAACGTGTTTGGAAATAAAAATATGACATCTGTACTTGGTGCTTCACTGAATGAGATTAACATTGATGGTACTGGCTTGAGAACGCTCTTTGATTATGATTATGATGTTGATGTAGACCATATCTGGTCTCCTGATCTCAGCAAAATTAGTTTTATCCATGTAAATGATCAAGATTCGGCAAGCCTTTACGTGATGAATGCTGATGGGAACAATCTGACCAAAATAGCGGATTCAAACTCTACATTTCCGTTAGCGTTTGAAAACATGGAATGGTCTCCTGATGGCCAAAAAATTGCTTTTGAACATTTGGAAGGAGATTATCATGACATTTACGTGGTAAACGTTAAGGATGGCTCACTCAAGAAGCTCTCAAACAGTAAGGCTTATGATGGAAATCCTGTTTGGTCACCGGACGGCAAAAAGATAGCTTTTACAAGGATAATTCCCGAGGGCGAAATAAGTGGAGGGATCTATGTCATGAATGCTAAGGATGGCTCTGAACAGATGCAGGTCGCCAAGATTGAATCTTCCATTGTAAACGTACCTTTGGATTGGTTATCATAGTAGCAATCTTCATTCATTCACTCTAATTCAACACTCTATGTCTTTTTTTAAACAGCAATTGCTTCTCTCCTGAAATTTCATCAGTGTCATTAATATAGTCACACTCCCGCGCTGAAGCACCCAGCACCCACGATGAATCGGGTAGGAAAACTCCCGCGTACGAAGCAGAACGGGATTTGGAGTTCTGTAGCAAAGCGGGAGTTCTTCTTAACTGTCGAATTCAAGGAGTTTTCGTTGAATCGCGGGAGTTGAGACAATCAACGTTAGCTTTATTTCTGGCATATATTGATAGCAATTTCAGGCTATGGCATTAGCCTTGGCTTGAAGTAGCCAGAACCGCCCTTTTCTAAAGGTGCTGATAATGCCTACCAATAATTGAAAAATGGGGTAGGCATAAGAAAAAATGAAAGGAATAGAATTTGGGTTACTTGCTATCGGAGCTGTAGCAGGAGCATTTCTGAGATACAAGATCGCTACATCGCCGCTCATTCTTGGAACGCTTCCAGTAAACATATTGGCTGTCAATGTAATTGGCAGCTTCATCCTTGGCGCGTTCTCAATTCTCTCTATTCTCTGGAATCTGGATAGCCGGTATTCGTTGTTAATCGCGATTGGCTTTTGTGGTTCACTTACAACCATGTCATCTTTCGCTCTTGAAACAAGCACTATGATAGACAACAGACAACTTGGAAATGCAGCGATTAACATTATAGCCAACGTAGGGTTATCAACAGGTGCAGTGATGGCAGGCAGGTCATTAACTGGATTAATGATAAGGGGGAGTTTGGAGTAATTGGTAGCAAAAAAGATGCTCTCTCTAACTATCAGAATAAAAAAGAATGACGAGCTGCATGGAAAGCGGCTGTTCAAGGCTTTGCTTGATTTTATGATGGGTGCAGGCATTTCTGGAGCTACGGTAGTTAATGCAGTAGACGGCTTTGGCAGGCGTGGCAAGGCCACCGCTCGTATTGAAGGCATATCCATGAACTATCCTCTCGTTATCGAAGTAGTAGAGGAAAGAGCAAAGTTAGAACCATTGTTGCCGCAGATAAAGAGGATGGTTGACGACAATGGTCTCGTAACTCTGCATGAAGTAGATGTTATCTGATATTGCAACCTAGGATCGTGGATTCATCTTTATCCAGCAACTATCTTTTTCATTGGCTAGCCAGTTGAATCCCTGCACCCCCAAGATATCGTGAATCTCGCGCCATTCTTTCTTTTCCATCCATCCTAGTGGCTGACCTTTACGTAATCGCTCTCGTTCAGTATCGATACAGGATTCGGAGTTTTGCTTCACATGCAAGCCTGTAAGATACCGCGAATAAAGAGAAAAGTAGCAGGCAGCGTTATACCTAGCAACGAAATAAATGATGTGGCTCTCCCCAAGTCTGCCACCACGCCACATTTTGTGTAATAGCACGCTACATCCAATTGCTTATGACGGTACTTGTTCCCAAAAATGGGCATGTCCCTATCTAATTCAGTACAAAGATTGTTAATTGCGCAGGCGATAAAAGCAGCATTAAAGGACGCACAAGTAAACCAGCCTCTCTCAGATAATTCTGTAAAGAACGCCGATTCTCTAACACACTGGAAAAGAAATCTCAAACCCGGTCCAGTCATATGCTACACACATAAACTGCAATTCAAGAACAGGCGCGAGTTCCGCCTTCACATAAAGTACCAGCACAACACAGAGCAAATCTAGCAGCGCCCAGTCAAGAGATTTTTCTGATGTCCAGCAGAAATGCTTGCTCTCATTATGCTTGAGAGTAGACCGTTGTATCTCATGGCGGCGGTTGCATGTCTCAATTTACTGAACCCAACTCACCAGCATCAACAAATCTTGCCTGTATAAACTAGAGAATTTATTCGCAAACGCTAAATGGGCGATGGCTAGCCTTAGCCTCTACCTTGAAGAAACCGCAGGAATGTCCAAGATGCAGGAGGTCAAGCGGGGAAGCGCTCTGCGTTGAAGAGCGAGCATTTGAGAATGGCGCGGCCGTTCTCATATGCCAGTGCGGCTACTTTAAAGAAATACCGCGCTAGCCTGACTCGACGATCGAATACTCGAGCAATGCAGGCTAGCCATCGCCCTTATTTTCGTCAGAAGCAGAGGCGTCTGTCTTTTCTTCTTCTTTTTCACTTGCGGCAGGTTTGTCCTTTGACCTTGTTACCTTCCATCCCAATTTGATCATGTATGGAGACAGGAACGTAGTGATTATGGTCATCGCCCCGATCATCGGCAGGACAAACGCGCTCGTAGCGCCCACGTCTGCCCCGCCTTTTGCAGTCACAAGTGCGAGCTCGCCGCCAGAAGCCGACAGCCCAAAGCTTGCCCTGGCAGCTACCTTGTTGCTGGTCCCGACCAGCTTCGCAGAGAGGAACACGCTTCCAAACTTTGCTCCAAAAGAGACCCCAATCAGAATGAGAGCCGGAATAATAAATGTCGGAATCAGCTTGATGTCCATAAGCGCCCCGACCGAGATGAAAAATATCGCGCCAAACATGTCCTTTATTGGCGTGGTAATTATCTTGGCGATACCCTGAGTTTTGGATTCCGCTACCAGCACCCCAGCAAAGAAGGCGCCCGTAGCAAGAGATATCCCAAGAAGATTTGCGATAAACGACAACCCGAACGCGACCCCAAGCACCGTTATCAAGATCATGTCGTACTGGTTCGTCCTGCCAATCATGTCCACCAGCTTGGGCACGGTCTTTGAGCCGATGAACAGGACGCCCCCTATGAAAGCCAAGACTACGGCCACAAGGATTGCGATTTCCTGGAATTCCAGGTGCCCCGTTGCGGCAACAGACTGCAGCACTGCAAGCATAGACACAATGATAATGTCCTCGATTACTGCAACGCCCAGCAAAAGGTATGCCGCTTCGTCCCGGATCATGCCAAGCTCTTCAAGTACGCGCATGACAATGACGGTGCTCGTAACAGAGATCGACAGGGCCAGAAAGAGGCTGTCAAACAGCGCCATCCCCATCTGCTGGCCGACGAAATAGCCGATTGCAAAGGTGCCAAAAGCCTCGGATATTGCGATGACAAGTGCCTTTCCTCCAATGGACCGTAGTTTGGCTATCGGGTATTCCATGCCGACGGTGAACAGGAGAAGAATGATCCCGATCTCTGCCATTAGGCCTACTGTTTCTATGCTGCCGATGAGGCTGAACGGAGGAGTGTACGGGCCTATTATCATGCCCGCAATGATAAAGCCAATTACCATCGGCTGCTTTATCTTGCGTGTTACGCCAAGCATTATCGCGGCGACTACCATGATGATGGCGATGTCCATTATGACAATGTCATTTAGCTCGGTCCCACCGTTGAAGAATGAAGGCAAGATCGAACGTACATCAGAAACATCCCCTGCACTTGTGCCGGCAGTAGTCACTGCCGCAAGATAAAACGCACTTGGATAAAAACAGACCTATGTCAACAGATCGGGCATCATGTCATTCGGCAGCCATCTTTGCGCTACTGTAGGTGATGCTGGTCAGGGTCGAGGTCACACCGTTTATGCTCTTTATCTTTTTGATCAGCTCCTGGAATTTTGCTTCGTCTTCCGCCTGCACCTTCAGTATGAGATCGTAGATGCCGGTGGTGGTGTGTGCTTCAAGCACGCCGCTGATTTCCTTTACCGCCTTTTCGACAGAAGAGGACTGATCGAATGCGCAGTTTACAAATACGAATGCCAAAGTCATTTTCTCTTCCTAATGCCCATGAAATGCATGTCATTTAAGGAACGCGGGGAGCAGCAAGATATGTTGATAGATAGCTACCCCGATTGACGAACCTTGTGTCAAGCGAAAATTTGCCTGCCCATCAGAGAAATTCCAAAACGCCATCGACTATGAACTTTATGCTGGCAAGAATGACTGCCATCAGGACGATCTTTTTGAATTTTTCCTGATCGATCCGGTTTATGATCTTGCGGCCTGCAAACGAGCCACCAAGCGCGATTGCAAACAGTATTGGAATAAAGTAATAATACTGTTCAGTCAGAAATCCATTTGACACGTAAAGTGGGATCCGAGTCGCGTCGGTGCCAAGAGCGATCACGGCCGCGGTAGCGATGTATTTTTCCTTGTCAAGCTTCAAGCCGGTGAGAAATGCCGCCCGCAGCGCTCCACCTGTGCCTATCAGGCCGACGATAAAACCCGAAGCTCCGCCGCCTAAGACTAGCAGTTTGGTGTTTGTGGGAAAGGCAAGTTTAGGCTTGAAGAGGAACATGATTGAAAGTATAATCAGAAATAAGCCGAGGATCAGCTTGAGCATGGTCTGCGACAGGTCGCCTACCAGAATGGCGCCAAGCAGGCTGAAGAGAAAGCTTGGGAGGCCAAACAGCAGAAGCACCCTCTTGTCGAGCCCATGTCTGAAAAAGGCTATTCTCCCTAGGTTGCCAAAAAGGTGGAATATTGCCACCAGCACAAGCGCGGTCTTGAAATCCACCAAGTATGATGCCAGAGGCAAAAAGATTGTCGATGATCCAAAGCCGGCCATGGTGCCGGCTACCTCTGAGACAAAGCCAACAATAAAGAAAATAATGTCTTCAGTCTCCAAGACTATGCGTCATTGCCGCATGAGGCAAATAACGCTATCTAGATCACTCGATGGTTATCGTGCCAGTCATGTATGGGTGCAGTGCGCAATAGTACGCATGCTCGCCTGCGCCAATGTCAGCTGCAGGCACGCTATAATCCACGTTTGGTCCAAGGTACCCTGTGTCAAACAGCGCCGCTGATTCAGGGTCGTTCGGGCCTGTGCCGCTTGTAGCGGTGTGCAGCGTCGTGTCCTCGTTCACCCACGTTATCAGCGCGTCAGAGCTTGCAATTGCGGCATCAGGATCATAGTCAGGGCTTCCCTGCGTGACTGCGCCCTGCAGGATCTTGATCGTCACAACTTTTGAAAACTCGGACTCGTCGACTGCTTCTTCGGTGTCGGCATCTTCAGCTGCTTCAGCTGCAGGCAGATCCTTCCTATATGGCGAATCCACAAAACCTTCCTGCGGAATTGCAGCGTAGAAATATGTGTACGTCAGGTAGCCGGTGATCGCACCTAATGCAAGAAGTACTGGAAAAGCAATTGTTCCAGGTCTGGCCATCTTCTAATTGCTGACCGTTTCCCCTTAATAATCCATGCTGGATTCGGCTATATTCTAGGCCACATCAGATATGACGTGCAAAAATCGATCACCTGCAAGAGCTGTGGCAGGAAATTCCTGTCTCCTCCGGTAGACACGGGCAGGCAGGAGATATCGGACATCGACGGAAGCGCATCCTTTGCGCTCATTTGCCCATTCTGCATGGCGCACGCGCTCTACACCGCAAAAGACTTGGAATAACTTTTATGCCAGATATTTACACACGTGTGGAGATGGCCGATGAAACAAAGTGCGCGCTCTGCGGAGCCAGTCTTGGCGCGTTCAGATACCGCCCGATGCCGCAGTGGAACATTTCAGGCACGATATGCGGCCAATGCTACGACAAGAAGTTGCTTGACCACTATATCACCCCAGACAGGCGCGAAATAACGAAGAGGTAGCAAAGACTAAATACCAACTTTCTCATTCATCATACATGCCAACTGCATACATACTCGTGAACTGCACGCTCGGCTCTGAGGAAAAGATAATCAACGAAATCGCCAAGCTGCCTGACGTGAAGGAAGTGCGCGGCACCTACGGCGTTCACGACATATTTGTCAAGGTAAAGTCAGAGAACACCGAGGCGATGAACCACACCATCACAAACAAGATCCGCAAGGTCCCCGGCATCACTTCGACCGTGACTCTGGTAGTCATTGAAGAGCAGGGCGGCAAGGGTTAAGCTGCTTCTTTTCTTCTGTCTTCTTCCCTGATCCTCTTTATTTCGTAGAGTATGAGGCCCGAGCTTGCAGCTACGGTTATCCATCCTATTGCGCCCACCATGACAAAGTTTTCATAAACAGGCAGGAAAATGGCGGCCGCTGCGGTTGCTACGCCGGCGCACCAAATTCCAATAAGGATGTAGATGTGCACTAGCCTCTCATGTCCTCGTCAAAGCCTTGGAAGCGCTTTAGCGTCTTGCCACACTTGGTACAGTTGCTGAACTCGACAAAGTAAAAGTCGCCGTACTTGCGGTAGGCGAACGACTCTTTGTGGGTGCAGAACAGCTGGCGCAGTGCCCCTAGCATAACTACTGGTAGACTAGCGGGGTTCTTTACTATTTCGTTATTATAGGACTTCATTTATTGACTTGCTTGCGGGCCCGTAGCGTAGTCAGGATATCGCGGCGGTCTTCGGAACCGCAGGTCAAGGGATCGAAGCCCTTCGGGCCCGCTTGCTCTTTAGTGAACAGCCTCAACCAACGAGGCTATCAAAGGCTAGCCTCAAGAAGTGTCATGACGCCTATCCTCACATAAGACTTTGTAATTTTCCCTTATTTGTCTACCTTCAGGTCTGCAAGAAGCCTGTCAATGTTTGTTATCGTCTTGCCACTATTATCAGCAATCTGCTGTGCCGCCGGCGGATTCTCCATGTAGTCGGGTATTCTTGCAGCGATCCTTTCCTGGTAGGTCGGGACGTGTTCGTTCTGGTAGAACACGCCAATTGGGATCCTGTCGCCCCACTCGTTTGATTTTTCTACCACCTGAGACATTTTTTGGTTTATCTCGCTTGGATCGTGCACCACGCCGTCATAGCCGGTCTCTTCCAGCTTATACATCCTTGGCATGGGCCTGCGCGTCTCCGGATCAATATTGTCGAGTCCTTGGAACCACTCTTTGGTGTTGATGTCGTTGTACGTCGGGCACGGTTGGAGCACGTCAATGAACGCCAGACCCTTGTGGGCGACTGCCTTTTTTATCAGGTCCTTCAGATGCCTGACATCGTAAGAGTATCCACGAGCAAGGAAGGTAAAGCCTGCAACAAGTGCAAGCGCGATTGGATTGACTGAATTGTTGACGTTTGGCTGCGGAAGAGATTTGGTCTTCATGCCCAGTTTCAGCGTAGGCGAAGCCTGCCCTTTCGTCAGGCCATAGACTGCATTATTGAATATGATGTAGACCATGTCGACGTTCCTGCGCCCTGCACTCACAAAGTGGCCCGCGCCGATTCCAAGACCGTCGCCGTCGCCTCCCACTGCGATCATCTCAAGGTCGGGGTTTGCAAGTTTCGCCCCCTGCGCGAATGGGAGGACCCTGCCGTGCAGTGTGTGGATGCCGTA
The DNA here is from genome assembly GCA_040757615.1 of Thermoproteota archaeon. GTDB lineage: Archaea > Thermoproteota > Nitrososphaeria > Nitrososphaerales > Nitrososphaeraceae > Nitrososphaera. Next base: position 10,393 of record JBFLWZ010000033.1, read on the forward strand.
CGTCTTGATAAAGTGAGGGGTCTTACCGGAGCAGCCGATGCCTGAGAATATCGTGGTCTTGTGTGGTGGAACCTGCATGTCTGCCAGAGCCATCTGTATGGCATTCAGTATGCCAAAGTCGCCGCAGTTGTGGAGTATGGCATTTTCACTCACATACGAGTTGACTTCTTCAACTTCAAGGTTGTAGACAGGGCCATCATAGTCAAAGCTTTCTATCTTTCTTATTGGCACCAGTATGTAGTCGGGCTGGACAATGGACGACGGCGGTTTGCCTACGTGCGAGCCCATGTCCCGTTCTTTGCCAAGTACTTTGCACAGGATAACAAAGTTGCGGTCATTGACCACCTGAATGGAGTACGACTTCTTGTGGATGCCATTTGCCTTTCCTGTAGATATTATTGGAACTATGCCCTGTCTCAGCAGGAGGATCTTTAGCTGTTCCGAGAGTGTCTTTGAGATCGTCTTGAAGTTAGACCGCAGCTGCGCGCCGATTACACACCCGTCGCCGCGCCACATCCCTTTAATTATTTCCGTCTGCTTTGTGACGGGAAGCAGCATGGCAAAATGGGGCAGTTTCTTGTTAATGGCGCCACTTCCAAACCACTCGGCAAATACCCGCGCAAGCGGAGCCGAGTAAAAGGTCAGCGTAGTCGAGTTGCGCCTCGTAAGGAGTATTGCTTGAAGTCCAAAGGTCTTCATCATAGCCTGCTTTACGTCTTCGATGTACTCGATTTCGTTTGCATTGAACGTAAAGCATACTTCTCTGTTGTTGACAAATCCTTTTGCAATATAATAGCCCATCAATCTGAGGAATTCACGAGTCAAAGGAATTTCAGTGGACAGCTTTTTGCTTACCGTGTCTTTTTTGCTCAGATTGTAATTGACAGTTACAGTCTCTAGATCAGCTTCCTCTTTCTGAATTGGGTATACAAGGTAATCTTTTTCTTCAATTTCGTCCGCCCTTTTCCATACACAATCATAGCTGGTGTTGTGTAGTTTTTTGTTCTTATCGCTTCTTTTTACGATCAGAATAGGATGCTCCGCGGTTGCAAATGTCTCGCCAAAACATTTTGTTATGAATTTAAACATCCTTCCTCTGTGGATGTGGCTTATGATCTCCGTGACCTTGTGAAACCTGCCATCTCTGCCAAGCACCTTGTCTCCTACCGCTATTTGCTGTATCTGCTTAACCGAAGGATTGCAATGAATGGTGGTGTCTGGCAATACGCATCCAGGGCACCAGTCGTTGTGCACATCCGTCTTGTAGTCTGATAACCTAAGCCCCACTTTTCAGCACCTGTCTCCTTGGAGCATCTCCACTCTTTATTCGCTTCATGGCATTATAAACCTCGTCGAGTGACATTGGTCGGCCGTTGTATTTCACTATCTGATAGTTCCACTCAATGCCGGTGTGCTGGCGCAGAACAGATCCGAGCTGGCCAGTGTAGTTCATTTCGACGTCGACGATAACCTTGCATTCCTTTAGCATCGATTTCACAAGCTCTGTCGGAAACGGGCTCATGAGCCTAACCTGCACAAACTTTATCCTGATGCCTTCTGCAGCAAGCATGTCCATCGCGTCCAGTATCGCGCCCTTGGTCGACCCCCAGCTGACAATTGCAATGTCACCTTCTTCGCCGTATTCCACGGCCTTGTCCTCATCAGGGATTTCCTTTAGCGCAAGCTCTAGCTTGTCCATCCTCTTCTCCATCATCCGCACTCTCAGCTCTGGATCCTCTGTGATGTGGCCCTCTTCAGTGTGCTCGTCGCCCGTGTTCCAAAAGATGGCGTCCTTTGTCCCAAGCATAACCCTCGGGCTTATCGGGTTGTCTGACAGCTTGAAACGCAAATAGTTGCCTGCCGCGCCCTTGTCCTTTTCCGTAACCTGCCTCAGCATCGAGCCTCTATCGATCCGGACCATGAGCGGGTCGAAATTGCGGCAGGTAGTCACGCTGTTTGCTATGGCCTTGTCTAGCATGTGTATGACAGGCATCTGGTACTTTTCTGCAAAGTTGAACGCCTTGATGGTGTCGTAAAAGCTCTCCTCGATGTCTCCGGATGCAAGCACGATCCTAGGGAACTCGCCGTGGCCAGCGTTCAGCACAAAGTGGAGGTCCCCCTGTTCGTGGCGTGTCGGCAGGCCTGTCGACGGGCCAGCGCGCTGGTAAAGCGAAATGACCACCGGCACTTCGTTGATGCCGGCCCAGCCAAGAGCCTCTGCCATGAGCGAAAATCCCGGACCCGATGTCGCAGTGGCAGAGCGGGCGCCGGTAAGTGCGCTGCCGATTGCCATTGCAATGGCTGCGATCTCGTCCTCCGTCTGGACTACCACGGTCGATCCCTTCTTGCCTGAGTCGTTGAGATCCAGAATCTCGTTTGCCTCGAGGAATTCGCTGTCGTCGGATGCAGGCGTAATAGGATAGTAGGTTTGGAATCGACAGCCTGCAACCATCTTGCCCATCGCGGACGACTGGTTGCCCTGCACTATTATCATGTTCTTTTCAGTTGTTCTTGTCTGCAGCTGGTAGGCAAAGTTGCTGCCTGCAAATTTCGCTTTTGCATAGTTGTAGACGTGCGCGGCCGCGTCCGCATTAAGATCCGCGACCTTTTTCTTTGCGCGAAAGATGAACTGTATAGCCCTTGCGAGCACTGCGCTGTCAAAGTCCAAGATGGCCATGGAAGCAGACAGCGCCATGACATTGACCATCCTTGTGAGCTTGCTGAGCGCCGGATCGTTTGCCTTTTGTGCAAACTCTTGCAAGAGCTGGAAGAATGGTATCTGGAAGAGCAATACGCCTCGCCTCTTGGCGTGCTCCAATGCGTCCTGCACTGAAAGCCCGAGGCCTGTCTTTTCAAGCGAATTCTTTATCCTGCTAGCTGCCTGGTCGTCAACGGTTGGTACCTCTGAAAGCAGGGTCTTTGCAACGTCGGAATCATAGATTATTGCGCCGCCCGGTGTCACGTCTTCAAAGTGGCGGAAGACGGTCTCAGCATCAAATGACACGAGAACGTTTATCTCGTTCACATGCGAGCGGATCGGCTTGTCGCTTACCCTGACCGTAAAGTAGCTGTGCTCTCCCTTGATGTTGGAATAGTATTCCCTCTTGCCAAAGACGTGCAGCCCGCCGGCTGCACAGGCGCGCGAAAATATGTTTGCTGCAGAGTCGACGCCGCTTCCCTGAGCACCGCCGATCACCCAGCTCAGCGAGTTTATGGTTTTTTCCAACGAGGCTTTCTTCACCTGTCCTTCTTTTAATGCTTTAGAGTCAGCCGCCAGTGGCCGCGTCGTAGAGGCAGCATTCGCAAGAGTCCTTCTGTCCGCAATAGGGGCAGACGCACATGCAGGCATCAATCTGGTTGCCGCAGTAATCACAAGTTGCTTCTTCGGCCGTGCCTGCCATCTCTCTGGGTTTGAGATTCACGCTGGCAAACTATATACTTTTACCTGACGGTGACAGATTTTGCCAAGTTGCGCGGAAAGTCCGGATCCGCATTATGCTGCAATGCAAGGTAGTAGGAGAACAGCTGTAGCGGGATGTTCTCTATCAATGGGTACAGCAGCTCGTTATCCATCTGAGGGATCTCTATCATGGCGTCATACACCTCGTTTGGCACATTTGAAATGCCGATTATCTTGGCTCCCCTCGCCTTTACCTCGTGAGCGCTGGATAGCGTGTCGCTGTAGGTCTTGTCGCCGGGGTTGATAACAAAGACTACTGCATTCTTGTCCATGAGCGCAAGCGGGCCGTGTTTTAGTTCGCCCGCTGCTATTCCTTCTGCATGGACGTAGGCGAGCTCCTTCATCTTGAGCGCGCCTTCAAGCGCTATCGGGAAATGGATCGACCTGCCAAGCAGGTAAATATCGTTTGCCTTTGGCATTGACAAGTTTACCAGCCGCTCAATGCCAGCGCTGCCTGCAAGCACCTTGCTTATCACGTCAGATACAAGGTCCCTGTCAAACCCGACCTTGCCTCCGCTTATGCGATCCATTATCGCATATACAAGTGATAGCTGGCCCGTAAAGCTCTTTGTCGCGGCGACTCCTATCTCGGGTCCAGAGTTGATGCTTAGCGAAACATCAGCTGTCCTTGCGAGCGACGATGTGGGTACGTTGACTATGGAGAGTATCTTGGCGCCGGCGGCCTTTGCCAGCTTGATTGCAGACAGCACGTCCGCAGTCTCACCGCTCTGCGAAATCGCGACGACGACTGTGTCTTTGTCTATCGAGTCCATGTTGTACTTGAACTCGCTTGCCATCACAGGATCAAAGCGCTTTTTGAGAAAGCGCGACCCGAGTATCGATGCAATGAGCGAAGTGTGGTAGCTTGTGCCGCTGCCGGTGACAACGACGTTGCCGGCATTTGCAATCGCGTCACAAAACGCCTTTAGTTTGTGCTCTTCCTGATAAGTCGCGGCCTTGATACTCGTGCGCTGCTCGAATATCTCCTTGATGGTGTAGTGGGCAAATTCACCCTTGTTGACGTCAGCAAGCTCCCAAGCCACCTTGGTAATGTTCCTTGACACTGTCTCACCGTTGAAATTAAAGATGCTCACGCCAGATATGTCGATTACCGCAATGTCGCGGTTGTCAAGGAACATTGCTTGGTCGGTGTACTGCAGAAATCCAAGCACGTCGCTTGAAGCATAATAGGCATTGCCAGACACGCCGATCACAAGTGGCTCGTC
>JBFLWZ010000034.1:0-14981 GCA_040757615.1 Thermoproteota archaeon
TGCGGCGCTTGACGCAGTAATGATAGTCATAACTACGATGGGCGACGCTACCACCCTATTCCTCGTCGGCATAGTGCTGACCATAATCCGGCGCACTAGGAAGGCCGGCATGATCTTTTTGATTGCGCTAGTAGTCATCGTAGTCTTGGTGATGTACATGAAACCCCTGATAGGCAGGGAGATGCCGCCTTACACGTTCGAGCCTGCATTGGGATTGCCGGAAAATTTCAGCCTCGAAAACGACAGCCTTGCCCCGTTTGCCGCAGGCTTTGGCTACCCTTCGGGTCATGCGTCGCGCACTACTGCCTTTGCCTTCATCATCGGCTTTGCCCTCTATCAGAAATCAAGGAAAGCAAGTTATGCGATCTGGGCGTTTCCAGTAATAGTTGGCATCACCCGGCTCTATTTCATGCAGCACTTTCCGACGGACATCATCGGTGGGTTCATCTTCGGCGGCATGGTATCTGTGGTGCTTGCAAACGCCATGAAGCTTGAACAACCATTCCTTATGTCGAGGATAAAAGGCAAGGAAGACAAGCCCTCCCAGCCGGGTGGAAATCTTTAATTTTGGTCAGGGGGTATTACCACTAGATAATGCCTCTGCTGTTGAACATCTATGGGTCAGAGTGGATAATCATCATACTGCTCGGGCTTATCCTGCTCTTTGGCACCAAGAGGCTACCGCAGGTCTCACGGACAATAGGTAAGGCGATGGGAGAGTACGAAAAGGCAAGACAGGCGTTCCGGCGCGAAATGGAGGAGGCGATGGAGCCTGCAAGGAACATGAGCAGGATGCCCAAGATCACCGGCCCCGTTGCCACAGAGAGGGAAAAGCTTGAGACAATAGCCAGCTCGCTTGGAATAGACGACTATGACGGCTTGACAGATGAACAGCTGCGCACGCTCATATCAAAGAGGATGGCCAGCCAGTAGTTCTTCAACACTTAAATACACAACTTTTGCAGAACATTGCCATGTCAGCAGCAATCAACCCGTTTGAGGTTGCTCTTAAACAGCTTGACGAAGCGGCAAAGATCATAAAACTAGACAAGGGTTTACACCAGGTTTTGGCACACCCGAAGCGCGTCCTTACCGTGTCGTTGCCAGTCAAAATGGACAACGGCGAGGTCCGCGTTTTCACCGGATTTAGGTCACAGCATAATGACGCCCGCGGCCCGTACAAGGGAGGCATTCGCTACCATCCTCAGGTCACAATCGACGAGGTCAAGGCATTGTCGATGTGGATGACTTGGAAGTGCGCCGTGGCGGACATCCCGTACGGTGGCGGCAAGGGTGGCATCATATGCAATCCGAAGGAAATGTCAAACGGCGAGCTGGAACGCCTGACTAGGCGCTACGCGTACGCCATAGCGGATATTATCGGCCCACACACTGACATCCCGGCGCCGGATGTGTACACTGGCGGCAAAGAGATGGCATGGATAATGGACACCTACTCTGCGCTCAAGGGCAACTATGTCCAGCCAGAAGTTATCACAGGCAAGCCCATCGCAATTGGTGGCTCGCTTGGAAGGAACGAGGCTACGGGACGCGGGCTCTCAATCACCGTAAGGGAAGCGGCAAAGAAATTGAAGATAGATATGAAGTCTGCAACAGTGGCGGTACAGGGCTTTGGCAACGCCGGCCAGTTCGCGTCGCAATTGGTTGAAGAGCAGGGCGCGACTGTCATTGCGGCTTCTGACTCGAAAGGTGGCGTTTACGACAAGGCAGGAATAAAGATAGACGCCCTGCGCAAGCACAAGGAAAAGACCGGCTCTGTTGTCGGGTTTCCCGGCGCCAAGTCGATCAGCAATGAAGAGCTGCTTGAAACCGACTGCACGATATTGATACCGGCAGCACTTGAAAATCAGATCACGGGCAAGAATGCCGGCAAGGTGAAGGCAAAGGTCGTAGCAGAAGCGGCCAACGGGCCGACTACTCCAGAGGCAGACGACATCCTCTTCAGGAACAAGATCCTGACGATCCCAGACATCCTTGCTAATGGCGGCGGCGTCACCGTATCATACTTTGAATGGCTGCAGAACCTACGCAGGGAATACTGGAGCGAGGCTGAGGTCAACGAAAGGCTGGACAAGAACATCACCAAGTCGTTCCTTGACACCTACGCGACGTCGGAAAAGTATGGCGTCAACATGCGCAAGGCGAGCACAGTCCTTGCGGTCAACAGGGTTGTCGAGGCGATCCAGATAAGAGGACTCTGGCCATAAGCCAGTTCTTCTTTTTCATTTTTGCAATTTAATTTACTTAGTTTCCAAAAATCTAAAGCGTCCGCTAGATTGTGAAAAACAAGAAAAGAAGAGAAAAAGTTTATTCTGTGCTGAACGAGTGTCCGCACGAGCAGCTCTTGGTCACATTGGGGTTGTTGATCTTGAAACCTGAACCCATCAGGCTTTCAATATAGTCAATGTTGGCCCCCTTCAGGTACCTCTGACTGTAGCTGTCGAGCAACAGCTTGACGCCATTCTGCTCAATGACCTTGTCGTCTTCGTCTGGCTTTTCCTCAAACCCCATACCGTAGGACAGTCCTGCGCATCCCCCACCCGAGACATATACTCTCAGGTAAAGGCCAGAGTTGCCCTCTTGCTTCATGAACTCGGCAACCTTTTCGGCCGCCTTAGGGGTTATTGTTACTGATTGCTGCTGAACGCTTTCCATCACGCTATTTTGGCCAATTTAATATAATAAACTTTTGCCCCTTTTTACTGCTTGGCTTCGGGGGTAGCCTCTTTTGGCTGCTCCTTCTTTTGCTCAACAGGCGCAGAGTAGCTCTCTATGAATTTGACGCTCTTGACAGAGGGCACGAACTTGAAGATGTCGTTTGCTATTGCACGCTTGATTATCTGGAGACCTTCTGCAAGGAACGCCTCTTCTGGAAGCTCGATCTCTAGGTTCGGCGCAGCAAGGTTGATCTTGATCTTGCTGTCTTCGAGTCCCGTTCTTCTCCTTACAAGCGCGGTTATCTTTTCACTGTCGGTTTCAAGTCTCTTGGTAACGTTGACATCGTACAGCAAAGTCTTGCCGGCGAACCTGTGGTTAAAGTCGACCTGGATCCTGCCAGAGCCGACATAGCGGACAATTCCTGTCCTGTCGTCAACTTCAATGACGTCTCCAACTCCGACTTCGTCGGCCTTATCGCCTAGTTTGCGCTGCGGAATCATCCTTACCTTGTTCGGATCGCGCTCGCCAAAGCCCTTGTCCGGGGTGATTTCAACACTGAGCTTGTCGCCCACGTTCGCATTTGCAAGCGCCTCGTCAAGGCCCTTTAGAACCCAGCTTTCGCCGACCGAAACAAGGCGCGGCTCGTACTTGCGCGTCGGGTCGTACAGCTCGGCCGTCTTTTTGGCCTCTTCCTCACGCGTAGTCTCGAAAACCTCGTTAGTGTCTTTAACTCTAGCAGTGTAATCCACCAATATGAGAGAACCCTTTTCCAAAGGCATAGAAATCGACTTCTGTTTCACCTTATATTAATCTTCAAAAAAGTGAGTAGAGCTTTAGCCAAGCGCCTTTAGCTTGTCCATCGCCACAGACGTCGCTTCTGGGTTTGTCTTTATTCCAAGCATGTTCATCGCAGATGCGATGGACGATATCGTCCTCATGACGTGGTAGCGGCTGACTTCGCCCATCGATCCCACCCTGAACACCTTGCCCTTCAGGTCGCCAAAGCCGCCGGCGATCAGGACCTTGAACTCGTTTGACAGCAGGCCGCGGAATTTCTTGTCGTCCATTCCTGGCAGGTAATTGACCGCGATGATCATGTTGCTTCTTGCGTCCGGCTTTGCAAACGGAGTAAGGCCCAGCGCGCTAAGGCCTGCATAGAATGCTTCCGCGCAGATCTTGTGGCGCCTTATCCTGTTCTCCATGCCTTCTTCAAGCACAATGTCCAGCGCTTCCCTGAACGCGTAGTAGAGCGGCAGGGCGGGCGTGAACGGCGTCTCAAAGTGCTCCTCATAGTACTTGAAGTAGCGCTTTAAGTTGAGATACTGGGTTGGAGGTGGGTTTTCCTGCATGTACTTTTTCGCCCGCTTGCTTACCGATACTGGCGAAACGCCTGGCGGGGCTGCAAGAGCTTTTTGCGAAGCAGTGACGCAAATGTCGACGTTCCACTTGTCCACAGGCAGCTCGTCGCCGCCAAGGATCGAAACAGCATCAGCAATGAAATATGCGCCCTTTCTTGCTGCAAGCTGGCCCAGCTTGTCCATGTATCTTATCGTCGTTCCTGTTGAAGTTTCGTTGTAAACAGCATAGAGGGCCTTAATGTCCGTATGATTTTCGAATGCCTCTTCAAACTTGTCGTAGGGCGGGTTTTCGCCTGGCGGCGCGTTTATTCTTATCGCCTGGCCGCCCCAGCTATCGATCAGGTCGGCAAGTCTTGTGCTGAACTCGCCGTTGACCGGGATGACTGCCTTGTCGCCTTTCTTTATCAGGTTGACGACCGACGCTTCGACCGCGCCAGTGCCAGAAGTTGTAAGCAACACAATGTCGTTTGTGGTCTGGAAGACCTTCTGGGTCTTTTCTACCACCGACTTGTATAATACGCGGAAATCTTCACTCCTGTGGTTTATCACAGGCGCAAGCATTGCGTTCATGACCCTGTTTGGCACGTTCGTCGGACCGGGGAGCATTACGAGGTATTCCATGATAATCTCAAGACAGCGGGCGACTCGGCCATATTTAAATTAATTTGGGATACCGTTCATGCAACGTTTTATAAAACTGGCTCTGTGGAGTGTTGTCAATGAAGGAGCGCCGTTCTAAGGTACTGCAGCACGCAAGGCAGGCAGGCTGCAGCATAGTCGCAGCGTTCGAGCCGGAGAATGTATTCTACCTGACGGGCTTTTGGGGCGAAGCCATAGCAGTCTGCACCGACGATGGCACGAAACTGATCGCGCCGAAGCTGGAATACGGCCGCGCCGAAAAAACTTCGATCGATTGCGAAGTCGTCCCGACAGAACGTGGAAGCGAGCTCATATCCACCTTTGTGTCACAGATAAAGAACAACAAGGCATGTACCGACTGCAGCAACTATTCTACAGTCGAGTCCGTTCGCAAGCAGGGTGGCGACATTGCAGTGAACACCGAGCCTTTCTTCCAGACGCGCAGGGTAAAGGACGACACAGAGATCAAGATAATCACAAAGGCATCCAGAATTTTAGATAAACTGTACGAAATATGCAAAGATGAGATCAAGGTTGGCCTGTCAGAGCGCGACCTTCAGGCAAAGCTGATCTATGAAGGTATGAGGATGGGGGCAAATCCACCATCTTACAAGTCAACCCTCAACCCTCTCATTGTTGCAAGCGGGCCTAACGGCGCCCTGCCGCATGCGGAAGTGACCGATAGGAAATTTAAGAAAGGCGACATGATAATCATCGACCTGACGCTCAGACACGCCGGTTATATCGCCGACGCCACCAGGACATTTGCCCTCGGTTCGGCGACAGCAGAGATGAAAAAGGTGTATTCAATCGTGCAAGAGTCGCAAAAGGCCGGCCTTGAAGCTGCCAAGGCAGGAGTTACGTGCGGTCAGATCGATGCGGCATGCCGGAACCTGATAACCGAGCGCGGCTATGAAAAGCTGTTCATACATTCCACCGGACATGGCATCGGGCTGGACGTGCACGAGCCTCCATGGCTTAGGATGAAAAACACCGAAGAACTAAAAGTCAACATGGCGGTTACTGTCGAGCCTGGCATATACATCGAAAACAAGTTTGGAGTCAGGATAGAGGACAGCATCATTGTCACTGGCGGCAGGCCACAGGTGCTCAACAGGTTCACAAAGGACCTAGTCGTCCTTTGAATTGACGGACTCTGCAACCAGCTCTAGAATCTTTCTAGCCACGGCTGCCTTGCTCTCAAGCGGCACATAGATGACCTGTTTCTTTTTGTCAACGATAAACACCTGATTCTTGTTTGATCCGGCTTCAGAACCCTTTCTGCCAAGGTCGTTTGCAACCACAATGTCGGCACAGGATTCCTGCAGTTTCTTGTATGCCTTTTCGACCAGCACAGAATCAGAGACGCCATGGTCGGCCTTGAAGGCAACAAGAAAAGTGTCCTCGCTCTTCTTTTTTACTTCGTCGATTATTTTCCTTGTCGCCACAAGCGACAGCTTCATCCTGCCTGCGCGCGTGTCGATCTTTTTATCTGATTTTTTCACTGGGGTATAGTCGGCTACTGCAGCCGCCATTATAGCAATGTCGTATTTTTTTGATGACAGTTCGGAAATGACTGCCTCGTACATTTCTCCGCTCGTGCTCACTCGCACTGCCTTGCCGTTGGCCTGTTCGGTTCCATGACCGTAGATCAAGGTTACGTCCGCGCCCATCTTCTCTGCCTCCTGCGCTATCGCGATTCCCATCTTGCCCGAGCTGGCATTCGTGATCACCCTTATCGGGTCAATGTGCTCGACCGTGCTACCTGCCGTCACCATTACGCGCTTGCCTGCCAGCGGACCTTTCGATAATATCCTGATGGCTGAGGCCACTACCTGCTGCGGCTCGGCAACCTTTGCCTTACCTTCTTCAATGCTCGGCTCTACAAATGTGACGTGCATCCTCAACCTGTCGACGTTCTGCTGTATGAACTTGTTTTCATACATCGCCCCATGCATCGCCGGCGCGATTATTATCGGGACCTTGCTTCCCAGCGCGATGCTCAGAACTGATGTTACGGGTGTGTCGTCGATTCCTGCTGCCATCTTGCCAATGGTATTAGCTGTACAAGGATAGACGATTATCAGATCGGACATGCCGTAGTCTGCAAGCATGACATGCTCTAGACTGCCAGTCAACTTTGTGACCACGTCGTTGCCTGTGGCCCACTTCATCATTTCAGGGTGGAGAAGCGTCGCCGCAGTTGATTCTGTCATGACTGCATAAACTTCTGCTCCCTGTCGCATCAGCAGCCTAGCAAGATCGATGGCGCGGTACGCCGCCACGCTGCCAGTGATGCAGAGAACTATTTTCCTGCCAACAAGCTCGGTCCCGTCGGTCCCGACGATGTCCTTTGAAGGGTGCACGCTTCGCTTTGAATTCATTTCTTTTTCGCCTTCCTGAACTTTTCCAGCTCTTCAGGTCCCATGTGGAACGTATTTGATTCCTCCGGGAACTTGCCTCCCTTAACTTCTTTTGTATAGTTTGAAACTGCATCGAATATTGACTTGCTCATCTCGGCATACCTTTTCACGAATCTCGGTCTGATGTCTTCATAGATGCCGAGCATGTCGTGAAGCACCAGAACCTGCCCGTCGCAGCCAGCGCCAGAGCCTATGCCTATCGTCGGGACATACAAGCTCCTTGTTATCGCTTCTGCCACTTCGCTTGCAACCATTTCAAGCACGATGCTGAAAACGCCGGCTTTTTCCAGAGCTTTTGCATCTTCGATCAGCTTCATGGCAGTTTCTTTTGTCCTGCCCTGCAGCTTGTAGCCTTCCCAGAGCGACGATGTCTGTGGTTTCAGGCCAATGTGGCCCATCACCGGGATTCCTGCATCCACTATCGCCTTTATTGTACCGATTATCTCTGAGCCTCCTTCCAGCTTGACTGCGTCACATCCTGCCTTTACCAACTGCACGGCGTTTTCAACCGCGACACTTGGGTTTGGCTGATAGGATCCAAAGGGCATGTCTCCTACTATCATGGCGCGCTTGGCGCCCCTTGCTACCGCGCCGCAGAACATTGTCATCTCTGCCATGCCTACTGGCACCGTGCTGGAATAGCCGAGCACCACCATTCCTGCGGTGTCGCCCACAAGCAGGATGTCGACTCCTGCCCTGTCGCAGATAAGCGAAGTGGAATAGTCATAAGCGGTAAGGACTGAAATTTTCTCCGATCCTTTCATTGCAATGACATCGTTTACGCGGACTTTCTTTTTCGCCTGCATCATATTCCTCCTCGAATTATCTTGATAGATTCGCGCAGGTTCTTTTTGTTGTCAAAGCTGTCGACGATCTTTTTCAGTGATTTGCTCGCCTTCATATCTCTGGCTGCTTCGATCAGGGCTGGCATCGCCCTTGCGATGTTATCGACTATTGTAATGTGCGCGGTTTTTGCGGTCCTCGACAGCGGATTCAGGTCGACCGTGATCACCTTTTTGCCCATCTTTACGAGCGCTTCCGTCCTATCGCCGTCTTCAAGCGGCACAAACACTGTGTCGGCGATGTAGATGCCTTCAGGGTCGACGCGCCTGCGCTCGCTCTGGAGTTCAGGGATCATCGCCGATGCTCTCGTTCCGACTCCAAGCACATTTTCAGCGCCGTGCTTTTCGAGCTCGGTCTTGATCGCCAGTTCCCGCTCTTCTGTTCTATAAAAGAGGTTGACTTCGATAGCCGCGCCAATCACGTCTGCCAGCTCTACGATTTCTTTTGGGCAGAGTGCCGCCGTGTTGCCGTTGACCGAAATCACTGGTCTCTTTGAGAGTAGCAATATTGCTGCAGCGGCTTTGATGGCTCTTTGCGCGGCCTTGGTGGTGCGTTCGCCAAGAAGGTAGTCATAAGCCTCCCCTCTTCCATGTGCTATGAGTCCCTCGGCAGCTACAAGGCCTCTCCTGTAGCCGTCAACCAGCGCCTCGCGCATGTGAAGGGATTTTGCACGTGGATGGTTCGATGGTATCGAGATGTGTGCGTGCAATTCCTAGAGCACTCTAGCCCCGTTGCTGTCTATGTTGCAGACAAGAAGCGTGCCTCCAAAGCCCATAAGAGCGTTCCTCGCTTCCTCCGCCCTTTCTTGCGACACCAGCGTGAAAACAGTCTGACCAAAGAGCGCAACGCTCGCCTCGATTCCTTTGGCTTTGAGCGCCGCCAGCGGCGCCTTGCACTTTCCTTCAGTCAGGCCGAGCGTTTCTGCAAACTCGCGGGACATCCTGAGAAAGTCGTCCACACTTTTTGACTCTGACAACTTGTTCAGCATTACGCCGCCAAGGCCGTTAATCTCGTCCATCCTGTTTGTGAGAAATGATTTTGTGGAAATGGGAGCTAAGCAGAGCACTATCGCCTTGTACCCATTCAAATCGATTTTCGTGACCGAACCGATGCCCGGAGCTCCTGCACTGGTGCGCATCTCAAAGCCACCAGCAAACTCGGCAATCACTGTGCCAAGACCTGTTTTACATTCAATCTCTGCACGGTGCGCCATCTGTGCAGTCTGCGTCTTGCTGAGGCCGGTGTCAAGCGCCTCGTTCAGCGCGTACGACAGACTGAGGGCCGCTGCTCCGCTCGAACCGAGTCCAAAGCCGACCGGGATCTCGATGTCATGCTCCACATTGACAAAATATGGCCTGTCAGCGAGCCTGATGTATTCTTCAATTACCCACTTCGACACATCGGCGCTGCGGCTCTTTGACCCATTGATTGTGATCTGGTAGCCGGGCTTGCCACTTTCGTAGACCTGCACCGCAGTGACAATGCCCCTGTCCAGAGAAAAGCCCGCGCCCTTTGATCCCATGTTGAGAAAGTTAGAGTATTTTCCATGCGGGATCTCGAAAAAGCCTGTTATGTGACCCGGGCTGAATGCCTTTGCCACAGCTACGGGCGCTGCAATTAGCGCTGACGCCATACCTGTTTATAAGATGCAAAAAATATAAGAATAATGTTTAATTAGTTTAAATGGATTTAAACTATATGCCTCGATACGCAAGGCGCCTCCAAAAGATAGGCAGCAGCATCATGATCTCGCTCCCAAGCCAGTGGGTAAAGAACAATAATCTAAAGAAGGGCAATATTGTGCCGGTCGACATCAACCGGGACAACTCGATCTCGATCTTTCCTTCAGAAGACATGGCGGAGGACTCAAAGGAAGTTACAATCCCATATTCTCCTGCGTCGATGGACACACTCGTGAACCAAGTGTATGGCGCATATCTGCTCGGCTATGATGTCATCAGGGTAAAAGCGGGATCGCCAATATCTTTTGAAGACGCCGACAGGGTCAAGAAAGCCATACGCAAGCTTGTAGGTCTGGAAATAGTTGACGAGGACGGATTTCATATTTCCGCGCAGTTCCTGCTTGACGCAAACACACTCGACGCGGAAAAGATACTTCGCCGCATGAGCGCGATCGTCGTAGGCATGTACCGCGATTTGCTCGACGCGATAAAGACAAAGGAAAGCAGCATACGCAAAGTGATAAGCGGAAGGGATGACGAAGTCGACAGACAGTACTTTTTGCTGGTCAGGCTCATTCGCAGCGCCATGATGGACCAGCGTCTGGCAGGCAAGCTCAACCTGAGCAACATCGACATCCTCGACTACAGGATTGCCGCAAACCTCCTGGAAAGCGCCGGCGACTATATCGTCGACCTTGCTGACAGCACGCAGGACGTGTCACGGATAAACGTGGACGAAATACTGAAGGCCGGAGCGCTCGTCGAAAAGATGCAGGAAAAATCAGTCGCCGCATTTGTCAACAAGAACAGGGTGGATTCTAACGTGGTTGTCAAGACATACGAAAAATTCAACGAGATCCTGAATTCAGTCAAGAGCAATGCGGAGTCTGGGAACCATGAGTCTGCAATCGCGGTGCTCAACCTGACCTACTCTATAGACAAAATAGCGCGTTGCTGGGTGGATGTCGCGGATCTGGTCAAGCCAGTGCACCTTACTGCGCCTCTCAAAAACGCATAATTACAAAAAGCGGTCATCACTGCCATGGTGCACAACCATGGAATTGAGAACGTGCTTGTGCTGCAGGGAGGAGGCTCGCTTGGGGCCTTTGGATGCGGGGTATTCAAGGCGTTTGCGAAAAGGAATGTCAACATAGACATCATAGCCGGCACTTCAATCGGCGGGGTGAACGCTGCAATAATCGCAGGCAGCAAAGATAGGTGTCCTGAAACCGCGCTGGAAGAATTCTGGCTGGATCTTGCGGAAAATTCTGTGGATCTGGCACCGTCATGGCATCCTGCGCAAAGCAACAACGGCTCTGGAAGCTATTACAGCAACTACTACCAGCAGGCAGACCTGTCACTCAGGCATGCCTTGACTTTTTACAGCTCGGCAGCATATGGCAACGACAGGATGTTTCTACCGCGATGGATACCCGAGTATGCGGTAAGAGACCCACAGTATTTCAGGCCTGACAGGTGGACCTATGTTTACGATCACTCGCCCCTTGTATCAACGCTTGAAAAATACGTCGACTATGGCAAGCTGCGGCCAGGTGGAAGCCCTAACGCGCGCTTGATAATAACTGCGGTCAACGTCCTGACGGCCGAGCCTCTAACGTTTGACAGCATGCGCCAGCCGATAACGACAAAACACCTGCTTGGTACAGCCGGCTACCCACTGTACGGATTTCCATGGGTCGAGGTGGAAAAGGGGGTCTATGTGTGGGACGGGAGTCTGCTGAGCAATACTCCTCTGAGGGAAGTAATGGACGCGGCGCCTGTCACCGACAAGCACGTCTTTATCGTCGAAAACTATCCAAAAAAGATTGAAAGGCTGCCACAGAACCTGCCAGAAGTGGTGCACCGGGCGCGGGACATAATGTTCAGTGACAAGACGGCACATAACATCAAGATGTCAAAGACAATAACGCGCTACCTGCAGTTCATAGAAGATCTGTATGAGATCATAGAACGTAATGTCGATCCTGCCACGATAGACAAACAAAAGTGGGACAAAATCCAGCGCAAATACCACAAAATGCTGAGAGAGCACGGTTCAGAGATCAAGAAAATCGCCTACATTACAAGAGAGGAGCGGTTCCCATACCTCTATGAGAACACAGACTTTTCACCAGAGGGGATAAAGAACCTGATCAGGGAAGGCGAGTCAAAGGCAAAGCAGGTCTTGGAAGAAGCCAACCTCTAGACAATTAGGCCTTTTCTGTCTATTTCCACTTCAAACGATTCGTAGCCGGCAGCCTTTACGCGTGATGCTATCCTTGTGCTGTCCTGCTTGTTTGCCGCAAGCGCGATGATCGCCCCGCCTCCTCCTGCGCCGGTGATCTTGGCTCCAAGCGCGCCCGCCTTGATGCAGATGTCTATCAGGTCGTCAACCTTGTAATGCGAGACCCCGATCTGCCTGAGGATCGCCTGGTTTTCGTTCATGAGCCCGCCAACCTTAGCTCGCTTTCCTGAAGTGATAGCCGCCTGCGCCTGAGTGCAGATATCTGCGGCCTGCTCTGCCAGATTCGCAAAGAGCGACTCGTTTCTCTCCTTGAACCTCTTGACTCCTGCCACAAGGTCGCCTGTGGAATGCCTGACTCCTGTGCTTGCGACGACGAGAGCCAGCGTTCCCTTTGCCCTGATCTTCTTGAAGCCCTTTGCCTTGCTGTATCTTATCAGACCGCCAAAAGTGCTGACATAGCAGTCGGCGCCTGAAGAGTTCACATGGATCATACGCTCAGACTCAATGGCAAGATTGCATATCTTTTGCCTGCTCGGATTTTTCTGGAACAAAGAATTCGCTGCTGCAATCGTCGCCACGCAAGCTGCTGCAGAAGAACCCAGGCCGATACCTGGCGGAACCGTCGAAGAAATGTCAAGTTCAATTCCCGTCTTTCTAGTTGAAAGCACATGCCTGATCGCACCGTGCAACGGGTCCAGCGCCTCCTTTACTTCTATGCCTCCCTCAATCGTCTTAAAGCCTGCGCCGATGTATTCGCCGGCGATACCGATGTCCGATCTTATCGTTATTTTTTCATCGTCCGTTTTTCGCGCATTGACAGTGATGCGCCTGTTTATCGACGCCAGTATAGCCGGGTTGCCGTACACCACAAAGTGTTCTCCAAACAGAATGACCTTGGCCGGTGCCGACGCTTTGCCCTTTGTCATACGAACACTATCGAAGAATACCCGACCACAGCGCCTGTGTCCCCCGTGACGTCTCCGCTTGTCGCATATTTTAGCAGCTCGCCTCTGGTGGCACCCAGGTTCTTGGCCGCCACCATAATGGTCGCTATGGCGCCATAGCCACATGCAGAAACGTCCAACCTCTCAAGAACTGCGTAAAACTTGTTAACGTCGAGTGCGAGGATGGTCTTTATCAGCTCGCTGTCCTTCCTATGCGCGTCGCTGTTTGGCTCATAGTGGGTAAAGTCGGACGACGCAATTAGCAGGGTGCTGTCAATCCCGCTTTTCTCTACTATTGTCTCTGATATCGCGTTTCCAAGGTCGTAGGTGGTATCGCTCCTCTGTGATACAAGGATTATGGGCACGATCCGGAAATCCTGTTTGATGGACTGCAAGAACGGCAGCTGTACCTCCAAGCAATGATCGCGGCTGTGCGCAAAGTCGTCAAAGTCAAGTATGGGCGACCTTGATGCAATTTCTTTTGCCATCTCTGAATTGACTGAAACCTCACCTAACGGAGTCTCCCACTCGCCTTCCTTCATTGCGGCTACCCACGAGCCTATGCCGTAGTGGTTCGGGCCTACCATTACGACGTCCTTGAAATCCATCGAGGAAACTTCGTAAAAGCCGTTTGCAGCGACTGCGCCAGAGTAGACATAGCCGGCATGCGGCGAAACAATGCCATAGATCCTGTGCTTGCTGCCCGATGGTGGTGTCTTTCCGGGGCCAAAGCGCTGGTTACGAAAAGACTGGTCTATAAGCCTCTCAAGCTCTTGGGGGTTATCAGGATAAAACATTCCGGCGACTGCTGGCACCCTTTTTGCCAAGATACTTCGGCAAATCTATGGGAATCAAGTAATATAATTGTGATTTCTGCTACATTTGATGTCTAATATTCGATTGCAGCATCCGGCTAGCTTGTGGTTCGACGTTGGCAAAGTTTTGTGCTCAAGGGTGCCTGAATCCTTTACCGTCTAGGGGTCTGACGTTCCTTTGCTGTCATCGGGTTTGGTCCAGTGCGTCAAAGGCTTTTTGTCCAGCATGATGTTTTCTGCGATTTTGTGAACCTCTCTTAAATGATACCTGATCTGCCTTGCGTCCACGCGTTCGCTGCACAATTGACAGACGACTTGCTTTTCAGCATCCAAACTGCAATTCTTCAATCTCTCTGAAAGAACCGTATTTAGGCAATCTGGTGTGATCTAGTAGCAAATATTACCTTGTAACAGCATCCAGATTCTACCAGTAGCTATGGCACGACCCGCAGTACCATAAGCCGGAACTGTATCTGTTGCGCGGTAATCTTCTTCTGAACCTCTATATGCAATACTCTCCGTACCCTTAGTCGCTGAGACAGGCAGCAAAACAAGTCATGGGCCAGAATTCCGTGTTTATGATGTGGAGCCAAGAACAGATGTTTGATAGGATAATAAAGTTGCTTGAAAACGCCAAAACAGAAGTTCTGGCTTTTCTAAACGCCTACACGTTGACAATCACAACAGATAACGAAGATTTTCAGAAACCAAAGCGTGCTGCCCGGGAAAGAGGAGTAAGGTTCATGTATATTACAGAAATAACCAAAGATAACGTTTCGTACTGCAGGAAGCAGTTGGATCTGGTGGACGAGTTACACCACTTGGACAGGATAAGAGGAAATTTCATAATGAGCGACAGCGAGTTTATTGCTTCACATGATATCTCGCCCAGAAAGCCAATCACAGAAGGATTCTATAGCGATATTGACAAGATGCTAAAGCAAGAACGATATATATTCCAGACAATCTGGGATAATACAATTCCCGCTGCTGAAAAGATCAAGCAGCTTGAAATGGAAGTCAATATCTGCGCCAGCAACATACATCCCATGTTAGATCGCGCCTTTGTAAAGGAAAAAAGGAAAAAAATAATCGACAGGTTCTATATCTGTGAGATATGCCGCTCTTTCTTTATTTATGCAGATGAGGTAGAAGAGCACGAGACGACAACTTCGCATAGGAAATTCGTAGAGTTTCCATTCTTCGAATCAAATGCCAGCACTTAAGATAATCTGGCGAGAAACTCATTCTGTTTAGAATTCATCATGCATCATGTTTTTCAACTTGTCCATAATAGACTGCAAGATCCGGTCGCTTGATCTACCAAACATCTTTTGAAGCTTCTCTTCTAGC
>JBFLWZ010000035.1:0-14979 GCA_040757615.1 Thermoproteota archaeon
CTCCGGAGTCCGACTCGGCTAGGAGGAATACTGGTCTTCGCCGCCAAGCGATTCTAGATAGGCTGAATGACACGCCTTGCACTGGTTACCGACAAACTCTTTTTCGTCAACTTCTTGTTTGCATGTGTTGCACTTTTTCATTTTTTGAAAAACAATCGCTGCTATTGATAACTGTTTGCCTGATAGACTCTTCTAGAGTGGGAATTCAAAATTGTTAAGGTTCTTGCCGGATAGCATTAGCTAAATGGGTCTGATAACTTGGATTGCGGTAATCGTCATAGTCCTTTTGGCGATCGGTCTTGGAGCCGGGGTCTTCTTTTCTGGCCTGATAAGGGGAGCCGAGATAATTGGCCAGAACCCTGCCGTGCAGAACGCCGGCGAAGAGGTGCGGGAATTTGTTACCGACAGGACCGAGATCAACGGCACCGACGTGCTGGTGATAACGACCAACGAGGCAACCTACATCCCCGGCGAGACCGTAGTCTTTACGGTAAAGAACATTGGCGACCAGATCCTGACGTTTCCAGATGCAGCGCTTGGGATGCAGATTGAAAACGTGCAGACCGGCAAAAAGTTCAGCGTGACAGCTGCTCAGGTGATAACCGAGCTGAGGCCGGACGAATCAAAGACGATAACATGGGACGAGGACGCTCGGGCAGGCGATTATACCGCGACAATACACACCACTGCCGATCAGGGCATTACCGCACAGGTCAGCTTCAAGATCATAGAATGAGGACTGCAGCGCTGACAACCGTCGTCCAGAGGCCGTTCTTGTGCCCCTCTGCAGACTGGGTAAAGTTCTGCGTCCGGTAGATCTTGTTCGAGAGTTTCCACTGCTCTTCTTTTTCATTCCAGGTCAAGCTAGGATCGTTTGGCAGACCCAGCGTCGTTGCAAGCATCTCCATCGCCATGTCCTCTGCATAGTCGCCGGCCTTTTGCGCGGTTTCGCCAGTCGGATGGTGCTCTGACAGGTACCCGTGCTGGCTCTCGTCGGCCGGCCTTGCCAACCCTATAGACGCGGCCACAAGCCTGTTTGGCTCATTAGTGGCGGCCCTTGCCATTATGGCAAACGCCACCTGCCCCGGCAGCAGATGCTTTCTGCCCTCCTGCCGGCTCACTATTCTGCAGCGGGGAGGCAGGATGCTTGACACAGGAACTAGGTTTAGGTCAGCTATCTCGGCGTCTCTCAATGCAAGCTCAAAACTAGTCAAATTGTCCTTGTGCACGCCCTTGCCCTTTGTAAAGAACATCATTTTTGGCACATAGAGTGCGGGGTTTGAAACAGAATCATGCAGCTCCATAAAGTGGATTGATCGACAAAACAGATTAGGGTTCTACATGATAGCCGATTTACAGTTTATCCAAAGCCGTATTATATCAGCAGCGCCTATATGTAATTGAAAATGATGGGACATGCAGTCTTTTTCCGCATTGGCGATGCCAATAGTGAATTCACTAGGAGCATCTGGCTACCCTGCGCTGCAGACCTTCCTACTTCATGTATTGGATAGGAAGAACAGGTTCTTCTTGCTTTCCAGCAAAAAGACGTTCCTTCTGATGTTGTCTGCAGTTGTAGTAGAGCTGCTCGAGGAAGTGTTCTAAATTGTGGGCAGTTTCGCCTGCTCCTTCTTTTTTTATTGGAATTTGCATCAACTCAATCTAGTTTAATATATTCCAGCCATCAACATGGCTTGATTGAAAATCGGAGATGTGCAGGTAGGAGGCAAGCTTGTGCCCAAGGTTCTCGGCATAATCAACGCAAGTCCTGAGTCGTTCTACAAGGCATCAGTCCGGACGAGTGAGCAGGAAATCGCGGCGACAGCAAAACAGATGCAGCTTGATGGTGCACACATCATCGACATCGGAGCAATGTCAACTGCTCCTTATCTTGAAACCGTAATCCCCGTAGAAGAGGAGATTAGAAGAATGAAGATGGCCATCAAGGCCGTGAAAAGCGCGTGCGACCTGCCGGTTTCTGCAGATACTCCGCGCGCCGAAGTCGCGGAAGAGGCAATAGCGGCTGGAGCCGATACGGTAAACGACGTGACCGGCCTAAAATACGACAGCAAGATGGCAGAAGTTGCAGCAAAGGCAGGCGTGCCGGTGATAGTCGGAGCCTACAGCAAGGCTCCTGCTACGGGCAGGTTTGCAGGCACGATAAAGGCATTGAAGGAAAGCCTTGCCATCGCAAAAAAGGCCGGCATCAAGGATGCAATAGTTGACCCGTCGATAGGCTTTTTCAGAGATGAGGGCAAGAACCCGTTCTTTACCAAAATGACCGACATCCCGTGGTACACGCGTGACATTGAAGTGCTGAACAATCTGGACAAGCTTGCGGCGCTTGGACCCATCTGCATTTCAGTATCAAGAAAGTCGTTCATCGGGCACCTGCTTGGCATCAAGGGCGCCGACCGGCTCGTGCCTTCCATAATATGCGAGGCAATAGCCGTAATGAATGGCACCAGCATGATAAGGACACACAGCGTAAAGGAAACTGTCTATGCGTTGACGATGCTGCAATTGTTGAACGCATGATACCAAACGCTTATAATCCTACAAACCGACTAGACAGCAAGGGAATAGTTGGACATCAGAGAAGGTCTGACATTTGACGACGTACTTCTAGTTCCTAAACGGTCGCCCATAGTTTCCAGGTCCCAGACCGACCTGAGTACAAAGCTTTCGCGCAACATCACGCTCAACATACCGATCATTAGTGCCAACATGGATACCGTGACAGAATCGGGCATGGCCGTAGCCCTTGCAAGGGAAGGAGGCATTGGCATCATACACCGCTTTATGACCATTGAAGATCAGGTGGACGAGATCCTGAAGGTCAAGCGATCCGAGTCAGTCATGATAGAACAGCCATACACCATCAAGCCGGACATCACAGTTGCAGAGGCAAAAAAGGCGATGACCGAGTACGGCGTTTCAGGATTGCTGGTTGAAGAAAGCGGCAAGCTTGCCGGTATAATCACAAGGCGCGACATTACGTTTGAAAAGAACAGCAAGCGTAAGGTGTCAGAGCTTATGACAAAGGAGGTCATCACAGCCAAGGCCGGCACCACGATAGAACAGGCAAAAGAGATCTTGCACAAGCAGCGCATTGAAAAGCTGCCAGTGGTAGACGACAAGCGCAGAATAGTCGGGCTTATCACCAGCAAGGATATCCTGAAAATGGAGCAGTATCCACACGCGTCAAAGGACAAGAAGGGCAGGCTGCTAGTAGGTGCCGCGGTAGGAGTAAAGGGCGACTATTTAGAGCGCACAGAAGCCCTATTGGAGGCCGGAGCCGACGTGCTCGTGGTCGACATTGCACACGGCCACAGCGAAAACGCGATAAACACTGTCCACATGATCAAAAAGGCTTTCCCAAACTGTGAATTGATAGCGGGCAACATTGCGACAGGCGAGGGCGCCCGCGACCTTATCAAGGCCGGCGTCGACGCTGTCAAGGTCGGAGTAGGCTCGGGCTCGATATGCATCACAAGAGTCGTGACTGGTTCGGGCGTGCCGCAACTGACAGCGGTCATTGATAGTGTCAAGGTTGCGCGCGACTATGATATTCCAGTAATTTCGGACGGAGGCATCAGAACTTCTGGCGACATTACAAAGGCGCTTGCAGCAGGTGCATCTTCTGTAATGGTTGGCAGCCTTTTTGGAGGAACAGACGAGAGCCCTGGCAAGACGCTAGTAAAGAACGGCAAGAAATACAAGATGTACCGCGGCATGGCGTCATTCTACGCGTCACTCGGGCGCAAGTATCGGGAAGAGGGATCGCAGGTCGTTGATTCTGATGACCTAAACGACTATGTGCCAGAAGGTGTAGAGGCGATGGTCCCGTACAAGGGAAGCGTGGTAGAGATCGTGCGCCAGCTGGCAGGAGGCCTCAGGTCCGGCCTGTCTTACTGCGGCGCCAAGACGATTGCTGAAATGCAAAAGAACGCTGAGTTCATCAAGATGACCTCTGCAGGCTATATAGAGAGTCAACCCCATGATGTCGATGTAATGTAGGCGCCTGTGCTAAATCTCTTCCGGAGTCAGTACATATTTTCTTGATTGAGGCTCGACACCACGTAAATAGTGAGCCAGCGTTTGGCTTGCATTGAGTAGGAAAAAGGGCGCAGCTGTTGCTATTATCGCATTTATCGCAGCAATCGGGGGGCTTGTAGCTTTTGCAAATATGCCAAGGCAGGACGAATCCAGCCCCGCCCCCGTACTTACCACGATAGACCGGAGCGACAGACCAGAAAACGAAAGCACCACAATAGCTGAAACGCCGGCAGAACAACCGCAGCAACCCGCAATTGCCAATGGCACAGTGATCGCCAACAATACCGCCATTGCAAACAATACAATCGTGATCAACAAGCCTGTCTACCGCAACAACACGATAATCTACCAGCCAGTCACGATAAATCTAGAAAACTACAAGACAATTATCAACAACAAGCAACTGAAGGAAGAAGAGGAGCCAGATGAAGAGCTGGCGGACACTAGCCACAGGATAACGATCAATGCGAAAAGGATAAAGTCCGAAGGCTGGAGCTCCAGATTCACCGACGATAAAGTCGGTATGTTTGCTGCAGTGTATGATATCAACGGCGATTTGATAGATACAGGCTATGCCGATGAGCGCGGCTTTACAGTGAGGGAGCTTGAGGACAAGCTCTACTTTGTGTTCCCTGCAGATTGCGCCGACTGTAACGGATCAAAGAATGACATCATGTTCGGGCAGTGGGAGGACGGCAGCAAGGACAGGCCGCGGCTGGTGCCTGCTGACTCGGAAGTGACAGCAAGCTACAGGCTGATAGTACCTGAAGAACCAAAGCAAGTACCGATCACTCCGCCACCGAGCGAGAGACCGCCGGAAGAACCCGAACCAGACAAGACCGAGACTGCTGAACCGGAAATAGCGCTGAAGGCACAGAACGCTACATTTGTCTACGGATGGGTGCAGGTCATCCCGCGCGTAGAGAACAAGGCCGGCGGTTCTGACGAAATCACGATTACTGTGTACAGGCCAGACGGCACACTGCATGACAGCTTCTCGTACTCTGACCAACTGGGCTTTTTCGCATCAAGAGAAGCCGGCGAAGGCGACTATAGGATAGTCGCGACCTACGACTATGGCAACGGCACAACAGAAGCAGAAATCACGCATCCGATCAAGTTTGCAACGCCGGAATTTGTGAACCTTGTAGCGGAAGAGGATAATGGAATCGTGCGCCTAAATGGAATGCTAAAGAACGGAATTGCAGGTGAAAACGTCATAGTAGCAGTCCACTCGCCAAGCGGCAACGAGCTAAAGAGATACAGCTTGAGCTTTGGCACAAAGCCTGTGTTTACGCTCTTTATCCCTGCTGACGAAGTCGATGCAATGTTCAACAGCACTGGCAACTACACGTTCGCGGTCACACACGCACAGACCGGTGTCACCGGTAACGCCACGCTGTTCCACGACGCTAATGAAACCGAAACCGCCGCGGCTCCGCTGAACGTCAGCGACAACCCCGGCAGGTCTATCAACGCTGCCATAGCGGCGCAGGGCAATAACGTATACGTTGTATGGAGCGACGAAGCTTCGGGTCAGAATGAAATCCTGTTTGCAAAAAGCAACGACTCTGGCGATACGTTCAGCGAGCCGATCGCGATAGGCCAGCCCGACGAAGGCGGGTTTGTGCAGGATCCTGACATTGCTGTTTCCGGCGACAATGTCTATATTGTCTGGGCAGACTATGATTCAGATGAGGAATCAACTGCTGCCTTTGTCATGAGCAACGACGCCGGAGAGACATTTGGCAACAAAACAATCTTTGGCCAGCGCGTTGGCGAAGACCCGGAGCCGCATGTAGCGGTGTTTGGAGGCGACATCTATGTATCTTGGACAAGTGGCGCAGAAGAAGAGTTCACTGGCAACCTGATGCTTGCAAGGAGCTCAGGAGGAGTTGACTTTAAGGCGGCGCATGTAGCGGAGGATGTGGACGGAGTGTCGATGGTCAGCTCTGAAGGCACCCTGTACTTGGCATGGCTGCACTACCCGACCGGCGACAGCTCTGAAGAGTCTGTGAACGTTGTCGCAAAAAGCGACAACGGGGTCGACTTTGAAATGACTGAAGATCTGCAAGGGATCGCAATGACTTCGCTTGCTGCGTCAGGCGACACAATCTATGCTGCCGGCTTTGCGAATGAAACTGTAATTCTGGCAAAAAGCGACAACGGAAGCGCCTTCAACACGACGGAAATTTCACCGGGCACAAGAGTATCAGTGGCAGCATCAGACAATAACATCTACCTTACCTGGGAGCAGGAAGACGAAATATTCATTGCAACAAGCTCTGACGGAGGAGAGACGTTCGGCGAACCGGAAAACATCAGCAACAGCAAAGACATCTCGTACTGGCCGGACATAGCAGTGGGAGAAAACGTGTACGTGGCATGGACGGAAGGAGATGGCAACAACTCTGACATAATGATCGCAATGCAATAGAAAAGCGCTAATATAGAGCCGCGTAACGACTCTGCATGTTGGCCGGCAAGATCTTTTATGCAGCACTGGCGGCAGGAATCGCATTCATAATCATAGGCGTGGCATCCAGCATCTATACCAACACCGCAGTAGATGTTCCCCTTGACAACACTGTCAGGCCGGGGGCATCGGATATTATCACGCCATTGATGGACGTAGGCAACACTGCCAGCATAACGATAGCCGGCTCTACCTTTGACGTCATGATCCAAGCGCCTGAGGGACAGGTAATCATTTCAGAAAACAATGCCACCTCTTTCAGCTATGACCTGACTGCACAAGATGCCGGCGAATACAGGATAGTGATCGACAACAATGGAAATGACGATCTAACAGTCAGCGGCCACGCGCAGACAAAGTCAAGCGCGTTTGGACTGACGGGCGCGCTGATGCTCGTGATAACAGGCGTAATAGTGATCGGGCTGAGCATGCGCTTCAGGGACCGCTAGTCCAGATCCTGGAGCAGTCTGTGGATGCCTGCATCCTTTATCCTGCTCTTCATGCCGGCAATGATCTCTTTCAGGTCGGATGCTTTTTCGTTCAACATGTCTGACAGTTCTGCCAGTGATTTGGGAGACTCTTTTACTATCATGTAGAGCACCTTCCTCTCTTCTCCTTCAAAGTTATCGGCGCCTATTTCGTGCAGCCTGTGGAGGACTTGCTGTCTGAGCGCCCTAAGATCAGCAAGCCGTGACTCAAGCAGCGAGATCTCCACATCAATATCTGCTATGCTTTGCTGCAGCGAGGCAAGGGCCCTCCCTGCATCTTCTGGAATAGAATCCAGCTTTTTGTAATATTTTATTGATTCCTTTTGGCGAGTCTCTTCGATCTTTTGGCTGGATATCGAAAAGTCGTCCTCTGATAGTGCAATAGTGAGAACAAATGATGAGTTGAGCCTGTAGTATTTCCTGTTAGGCGCACCAAGGTCGCTCTTTTCTGCATATGTTTCGATAAGACCACTTTCCTCAAGCGTGTCCAGATGGCGGAGTATCGCCTGCTGGCCGATGTCTATCTCTTTTGCCAGCTGGTTGAAATACATTGGCTCACGGGCAAGCACACCTAGTATCCTGCGCCTGGTTTCATTTCCAAGAATGTCTAAAATAACATCAGATTCCAATTGCGCCCGCTCCAATGAGATCACTTGTCCGAAATAAAAAGAAAGTGGACATTTTTACATGTCCATGTCGCTCATTCCGCCACCGCCGCTGTGCCCGCCGGGCTTGGGCATGTCCTTGGGCTTTGACGCGGCTATCACGTCGTCGATGCGCAGTATCATACACGCTGCTTCGGTTGCTGCGTTGATGACCTGCTCCTTGACAGCAAGGGGTTCGTAGATGTCCTTTGCAGCCAGGTCGGCGACCTTGCTGTTGATGACATCGATCCCAAAGCGCGCCTTGCCAGTAGTGGTGCTCTTTGAGCGCAGCTGCACTTGAGTGTCGAGCGGATCCATGCCCGCGTTCTCAGCAAGGACTATGGGTATCATCTCGATGCCGTCTGCAAACTTTTCAGCGGCCAGCTGCTCTCTACCCGACAAGGTTGCTGCCCATTCTCTCAACTTGAGCGACGCCAGCGCCTCAGGTGCACCTCCGCCGACCAGTATGTGCGGGTATTCAACTACGTCCTTGACGGCCATGATTGCGTCATGCACCGATCTTTCAGCCTCATCCACAACCCTCTGAGAGCCTCCACGCACAAGGATAGACACTGACTTGGGGTTCTTGCATTCCTCTACAAAGACCCACTTGTCTGTCTCTACCTTGCGTTCCTCTACAAGTTTGGCAAAGCCGATGTCACTTGCAGACAGCTCGTCAAGGTTGTTGATGATTCGCGCTCCAGTGGCTCTTGAGAGCTTGTACATATCGCTCTCTTTTATCCTGCGCACCGCCATGATGCCAGCTTTTGCCAGATAGTGCTGCGCAATGTCGTCGATTCCCTTCTGGCACAGAAGCACGTTTGCGCCTGATGTCTTGACCTTGTCAACCATCGACTTTAGCATCCTGTTCTCTTCCTCGATGAACTTTTGCATCTGGTCTGGAGAGTTAATGTTTATCTTGGCGTCAAACTCGGTCTTTTCGATCTCTAGCGCCGAGTTGATCAGCGCGATCTTGGCGTTCTCTATCCTCTTTGGCATGCCGCCATGGACGACTTCCTTGTCCAGCACTATGCCGTGGACAAACTTGGTGTCTCGGACAGAGCCGCCTGCCTTTTTCTC
Organism: Thermoproteota archaeon; assembly: GCA_040757615.1. Taxonomy (GTDB): domain Archaea; phylum Thermoproteota; class Nitrososphaeria; order Nitrososphaerales; family Nitrososphaeraceae; genus Nitrososphaera. Next base: position 8,748 of record JBFLWZ010000035.1, read on the forward strand.
AACCTTGATGTTGTCGATGTCGACCCTGTACTGGTCGCCGGACTTTTCAGCAACTGAGAGTACCGCGTCGACCACCATGTCGGCAAGGTCCCTAGAGTCGGACGACACCATCTTTGAAGCCATCGATGTCCTTGCGATCTTGTTCAGGAACGCCTTGTCGGCCGGGTCTACCTTGGTGGCGATCTCGCGCAGCGTCTCGATTGCTTTTTGAGATGCCTTCTTGAAGCCTTCGACCACGACCGTTGGGTGGACGTTCTTTGTGATAAGCTCTTCAGCTTTTTCAAGCAGCGAGCCTGCAAGGACCACGGTCGAAGTGGTGCCATCTCCGACTTCATTATCGGTCGCCTTGCTGATTTCAACCATCATCTTTGCGGCAGGATGCTGAACGTCGATCTCTTTTAAAATGGTGGCGCCATCGTTTGTTATGGTGACATCGCCAAGAGTGTCGACGAGCATCTTGTCCATCCCTCTAGGTCCCAGCGATGTGCGGACAATTTCAGCGATCATCTTTGCTGCGGTGATGTTGTTTCTCTGCGCTTGGTTGCCTTTTGTCTCAGTCGTACCTTCTTTCAGAAGAACAATTGGAACTTGTTGTGCTGACATAGATTGTTCACCTGTGTTAGTAACATTTCGTGTGTAACAGGATTATTTAAGTTTTCTAGCTTGGCAGACTTGTGTAAAAAGTAGTAACCTATAAGACCAAAGTCATGCGCTCAAACAGCTATCTGAGCGTGGCTTCTTGACTTTTCAAACAAAGCCAGCTTGGCATTGTCTTTGGCAGTCATGACATAGCTGTATTCAGTCGTCTCGATAAGCCTCTTGCCCTACAGCGTGAGCGGCCACATTCTTATGCTAAATTCATTTTTCAATCCAATGGCACACAAATCATCTTTCAAAATCGTTCTTTTGTAGCCTAGAGATGATTTTCCGATTATTGTGAGGATCTGTAATTTCAGCTCGTAGTTGTTTAGACGGGTTGACTTCTTGAAGCAATTAAACCTGAATCACCTTATGATTATCTATTCCACGGTGAGTTATTTTAGGTTAATCACCACATGTGAGTAAGCAATAAATTTCATGCGATACTATTCAATTGCAAGGTGACGGCAAGTATGGCAGCAATATGTATAGGAGACAGGATCCGGTGTAATGACGGAGTAGAGGGAACAGTAACAGACTTGCACAAATACGGCGGCGAGCGACATATAGTAATAAGAACCGACAATGGAGAAGAAAGGGATCTGAAGCTATCAGACTATTGCAGAAAATGGGTGCATCTTTTTCCTTAATGTTTACCCGAAAAAATAAATCTCAGAGAAGGCAATATTACACCGGCTTCAGGGGGTGTCCTGACGCTTCCACTACAGCGTATGTGCTGTCACCGGTTGCGCAGGTCTTTCACAACCAATTTCTGCTCTCTGGGGCCGTTTTGAAAATGACAAAAAATTTGGTCGGTTATGCGTATCCTGCTGGGACGTACTGTACAATGGCGGTGTGTATGTGAGGCGAATCCTTTTCTCTCAGGCAGGCGTTGCACAACCATCGCATTGGTTCGCTGCATCCTTCGCACAACTCTGCAACCGCAAGTTCAGATCCACATGCTCTACATAGCTTTTCCATTATAGTACCTCCAGATAGTCACATAATGTGTGTGCGCTCGTATTTATTTTTTAATTTGCAGGCAAAATTTTGATCACTCTGACATGCTGCTTACCTGTAAAAATCATGTCTGATTAAAAATTTTATTTTAGCTTCTGATATTTGGTGGTGTCAAGTGATGTCACATGATCGGCAGATCAAAACCGATGCTGTCAATAATTGCTGCCGCAACTGCGGCTGCAGTGGTAGCAGTGCTGTCTGTTTTTCGTGGGGCATTTGCAGCAAGCGCCAATGCTAACTTGCCTCCGGAATATGCTGAGATCTTGAGACTGGCTAAAGAAAAGGTAAGTGCTGCAACCCAGCCGGATGCCTTGGGAAATGGAATACCTGTGATGAGCGCCGACATGGCGGGCATAATTGCATGGGTAGTAGTCGGCGCAACAGTTGCGATCGGTGCAGTTGCAGCAGCGAAATTCTTGACAATGAGAATGAAAGGCGAGAAAGCTCATGCTCAATAATCCACTTTCCTGTCTATTTTTTTACGGCAGAGTCATTTCTCCGGGCGAATCCTGTCCATCGCCAGTAACAGCCCATATAGCAGGGCTTCTGGACGAGGGGGGCACCCCGGTATGTACACGTCAACAGGCACCACCTTGTCTATGCCGCCAGTCGTCGCATACGTGTCCCCAAATATCCCGCCGCTGCACGCACAGGCCCCGATGGCGATCACTATCTTTGGATCCGGTGTCGCTTCATACGTCCTCTGTAGCGCCACTTCCATGTTTCTTGACGCCGGGCCCGTGACGAGCAGCACGTCGGCATGCCGCGGCGACGCCACAAAGTGGATACCGAACCTTTCAACGTCATATATCGGGTTGTTGAGAGCTGTGATCTCGACTTCGCACCCGTTGCACGAGCCAGCGTCGACTTCGCGGATCGCAAGTGACCTTCCAAACATCTTGTTTATCCTATCCTTCAGCTTTCGTCCAATCTTTTCATACGATTCACCTGCCGGAACCTTTCCGTCAAGTGATTCGACCAAGTCCTGCCTTTTCTCTGCAGGCATGGAAAATCCGCTTTCCACCCTGAACAGGTCGGGGGCCGCTGCCTGGCATCTTCCGCACAGTATGCACTTGCCCATGTCAAGCGCTATTCGCTCCGGCTTTTTCCCGTCATCTATGCTGATTGCTTTTGCAGCACATATTTTTTCTGCGTCGTGGCCTGAACGCATGACTTCTTTTGCAGCAAGCACTATCTTTCCGCGGTAATTTGGCGACGCGCTGATATTGGCTATCGGATCCTTCGTCGTTTCAACGTGATTGCTCAAGATGTCACTGGCCACAGAACTGTCGCCTACATGTTTGTTCTTTTCAATCATCACAAATCATTCCCCGAATATGAAAGGTCCAAGCTCTTGTTGACGATGGGAAAGTCGGGCACGATGTCGCTTAGAACTGCATGCTCAATCGCCGGCCAGTTCACAAACGATGCCGTCCTAACCTTGTACCTGAAAAGCGAATTGCGATCTTCTCCTACCATCACCCAGTGCAGGGTCTGGCCACGGTGCGACTCTGAATAGCCAAGTGCGTGGCCATGGGGCACTAACCGCTCCATTATTCCTGCCGCGACCAGCTCGCCGTCATTTTGCAGGCCGGAAAGGATCTGACAAATGATTCTGGCCGAGTTCCTGACCTCCTCTGCCCTCACGTCAAAGCGGGACAGGGCATCCCCGCGCTTCTTTTGCATCTCTATCTCGTATTCCATAGCGTGCTGGGGAGTGTCGTGATGCGTATCCAGATTGATTGTGTCGTAGGCCGCGTATGGATGGTCGCGTCTGGTGTCAACGTCTATTCCAGCGCACCTGGCGGCCACCCCTACCAGCCCAAGCTCACCGGCCACCTTCCTTGATATTATACCGGTGTTGCGCAGCCTGTCTATGACCGACGACTTATCCTTCAGTGCAGACACGATGCGCTCAAAGTCTTCAAGCACCTTGCTTGTCACGTCTGCCAAAAGCCGCGCCCTGCCGCCGGCGATGTCGACGCCCACTCCTCCTATCCTGTTGACCCCGAACAGCAGCCTGCTCCCAGTTATCTGCTCGTTGAGGCGCATCATCCTCTCCTTGAGTATGTTGAGCCTGGCCGCGCCGTAGGCAAACCCCACATCGGTCACCATGCCTGCAAGGGTGCCAATGTGGTTGTACATCCTCTCCATCTCTGCGCAGATCGTCCTGATCTGGAGCGCCTTCTTTGGCACGCTTGCTTTTGCTATCTTTTCAAGCGCTTGGCAGTATGCAGTTGAGTTCGCCACCGCCTCGTCGCCGGCGATGCGCTCGCTCAGTAGAAGCACTTGGTCAAGCGTCATGCTCTCGGCCAGCTTTTCCGTCCCCTTGTGCGTGTAAAAGAGCCGCGTTTCAAGGTTGATGATGTTCTCTCCCATGACGCTGAACCTAAAGTGCCCCGGCTCGATTATGCCTGCGTGCACTGGTCCCACCGGGATCTCGCACACCCCTTCTCCTTCCACCTTTGTAAACGGGTAGTCGCCCTTGACCCTGCCGGCTTTCGTGTTCCGATCAAAATCCTTCCTCAGGGGGTGCGCGCCACTGGGCCAATGCTCGTGGAGCACCAGAGGCCTAGTGTCAGGATTGCCCGCTGGAATGAGGCCGAACATGTCCTTGATCTCTCTTTCATAAAGAGCGCCAACAGGGATTTGCAGGGCAACACTTGGAAAAGAGTCGTCCTTTACCGACGCAGTCAAGACTATGAATACGTCCTCTCCGTTTTCTTTTGAAAAGACGTACCGTAGCACAAAGCCGCGCCCTGCCTTGCGCTCGTCGGTGCAGACCACGTTCGCAAGGTTTGTTCCGACCTCTCTGTACAGGTATCGACACGCATCAGGGATGTCGTCCTTGCTTGCTAGCATTGCGTGGATTTCGTTGCCGTTCAGCGTGCGGATCCATTCTACCTTTCCGGCCAACCTGCGGGACAAGTCGCCCTCATATTTCGCGATGGCAGGGTGCTCTTCGGCCAACTATCCTGCGCCTCCTGACTGGACAACTACAGCTGGATCTTGGTTAAAGATCTGTGCCACGTCACCGACCAGCTCTTGAATCGGCTGAGGGACATAAAATCCAAGCATGACTACAAACACTGCCAGTATTACCATGGGCACGATCGCGAGCGGACCCTCGTCATTTTTAGCCGCGTCAGTTGGAATTCTCTTGCCCGGTTCCTTGGGGGTGCCAAACATCATTCTAATCAGGTGCCGCATAAATCCTGCAAAAATCACCAAGAGGAACGCTATGACAAGCGAGCTTGCCAAGAACTGGCCGGTTCCAAAACCCGAGCTCAGCACCAGAAATTCGCTGGCAAAGATGTTGAACGGCGGCATGCCCACTATTGCCAGACCGCCTATTAGGAAAAGCGCGCCTGTCGCCGGCAGGCTCTTGATGATGCCCCTTATCTCCGAGATCGCTTTTGTCTCGTACTTGTGACTGATCGTGCCGCTTGCAAAGAACATGAGCGGCTTGGCTATGGCGTGGTTTATAATGTGCAAGAGCGCGCCATAGATGCCGACAAAACCGCCAAATCCCACGGCGAGCGCAACAATGCCCATGTGCTCAACGCTAGAATAGGCAAGCATGCGCTTCATGTCCTTCTGGAAGTATATCGAAGCAGCTGCGATTCCGACTGACACGACTCCAAAAATCACCATCAGCTGGCCCGGGAACTCCGGGCCAACGGTCCCTGACGTTATTATGTAGAACCTCAATATGCCATAGATCGAGCAGTTGAGCAGCACGCCGGACAGAAGCGCGCTCACCGGCGAGGGCGCCTCACTGTGCGCGTCTGGCAGCCAGGTGTGCATCGGGGCAAGGCCTGCCTTTGTGCCAAAACCTACTAGCACAAAGATGAACGCGATCTTGATGATGTTCGCATCGAACAGCTTTGAATTGGCTACCATGCTGGTCCAGTCCATGGCGGCGTTTGGATCCGTCTCGGGGACAGCCGTGACGTTGGCATAGTAGAAAAAGACCGTACCAAACAGTGCAAACGACAGGCCGACAGTCGCGATTATCAGGTACTTCCATGCCGCCTCGATTGCGCTCTCTTTTGTGTACAGCATTATCAGAAGGACAGAGACCAGCGTCGTCGCCTCTACCGCCACCCACATCGCGCCGGCGTTGTTTGACACCGGGACAAACAGCATCGTCATCAAAAAGACGTTGAAACCCTGATAATACCTGATGATGCGCCTGTCGTCCACCATGCCGTGCTCGTACTGCCTGCCCATGTAGCTCACAGAATACAGCGATGAGACAAAGCCCACCCCCGCGATCGGGAGCATCACCAGCACTCCAAAGGCGTCCAGATAGAACAGGTCGCCAAATGCGGTGATCCTCTTTTCTGCAATGACCGCTGCGACAAGGATTATCGCCTGAATAAGCACCAGCGACGCGGCAGCCACGGTAGCAGCTTCAGCGACCTTCTTTTTGCGCAGGAGTGTGACGGCAGCCGCTCCGCCCATTGGGGTAAGGAGGAGCGAGAGCACCAGCGTGCTTGAAGCAGTCGGAATCGCGCCGTCAGCGAGCAGTTCAAAAGCCATATCTAGTCATCCCTCAGCCTCTCGAGGC
>JBFLWZ010000036.1:0-14823 GCA_040757615.1 Thermoproteota archaeon
CACTCACGCCAAAATTCGCTTTGATCCCTTCCAGATGGCAGAGCTCACATAGCTCTGCAAGCTCCCGGCAGTAGCCAACATTGTCAGAAGTTACTTCCGTAATGATTCTTATCCTGACGCCTCTTTTCCTAGCGTCGATCACCCCATTTCTGTAAACTTCATCTCTCATGATGACGGCAGGCAGGTTCGCGTTGGCCAGAATGTCAAGCCGCAATCTCGCAGAATACAGAAAATCCACCATCAGATTGATGGATTTTTTGATGCCCCTAACAATTTCCGTATCCTTACCTACCGTAGGAGTATTGTACAACGATAGTAGTCAGGTAGAACGTCGTATTAAATACGGCAGTAAAATGATACTAGAACATTGTATTATTTCACAAGATGAGCGCCAAAGTCAGCAGAAACCCTGTAACACGGGAATAAGTTACAGCTGAGGACATTGCATGGACCATATTTTCAAGTGTTTCGTGGTCGTTTTTCAACAGCATTATTGACTTGATCGCAAACGGGATCGATGCGAGGGTGATCAGTGAATAGACCTTGGTAAAGCCAAAAAAGATTCCAGATACTATCATGACGTAGGCGGCTATCATGAAGACAGGAAACAGGGTGGCTGCGGTCTTTTTGCCAAGCACTGTTACCAGAGTGCGCCTACCCTTTGACCGGTCTGCATCATAGTCAGGGAAAGAATTGACAAACAACACAGTTGCAGACAAGATGCCTACAATGGCGCCAACGTATAGGACCGCAGGTTCCAGCGACGGTGACTGGACATAAAACGTGCCAATCACTATCATTGCGCCCTTGATTGCGACGAACAGCTCGCCAAGCCCGGCGTTCACAATGCTGGTAGAGTAAAAGTATATTGCCACGACCGCAAATCCCAGGATCACTGCTATTGTGATGCCCCGCACTGCGACAAAGTAAGCGCCTATTGATGCCCCAAGGATAAGGAAGATCAGGCCGGCAGTATATACCGCTTTTGGCGTGAGCAGGTTTTCGGGGAGTACGCCGGTACCGCCGCTGAACTTTGTACGCGTGGTTGCGCTGTCGATTCCCCGCTTGTGGTCCCAGTAGTCGTTTAGCAGATCAACGCTTGCATGCAGGAAGACGACGCCGATATACGTCATGGCAGCATAAAGCGGATCGATAGTGCCGGTCTTCCAGTATGTGATCGCAAGTCCGTTGCTGACTGCAATGACTGACGCAAGAAGAAACCTGATCCGGATTGCACGCAGCCAGCTGGATAGCATCAATTATGCTACAATCGTAGAGCTTACTATGTTTTTTGAAAACCTATGGCTCGATTATGCCGGTGCTTTCGAGAGGCTTTCTGCCCATAAAACCCTCGTCCTTCCCGTGCCAGAATTTGATCTCGTTTTCTCCCACCTTCCAGCAGAGCCAGACCTCCTCATCGAACCTCTTTGACGGAAAATCCAGAAGACCCTGCTCAACGTCCTTTATCACGACTCCGGTGGCTTCCAGCTCCTCTATGGCCTTGTAATAGTTTGAAACAGCAGTGTTTAGCTCCTGTTTTTTCTTGATAAACTGCTCAAACGGGCTGCCAGACTGTATGATCATTTCAACTTGCTCTTGTAGTGCAACTGCCTGTTTTTTATGCATTATGATGTTTGAAAACAGCCGCTTGACCTCAGGCAGAGCCTTGTTCGCAGTCTGCGGAGTATAGAGCGCAAACATCTATTCGAACTGCGATTTTGAGATAATTTATGCCTTTAGCACAGGATCTTTATTGCTTGCTACAATAGAAAGATCTTTTAGAAGATTGTTGATTGATGCGTTTCTATCATTCATCATTATAGCGAGCTTACCGTGTACGAGCTACTAAGGATCTCGGGCGTTTTGCCGTTCTTGCCCTTGAATGCAGTAAATATTTTTTCATTGTGCAGGTCGACTCTGATCATGAGCTTTGCCACGCCATCCTTGCTAGCGATATGATGCTCAAAATCCACGGGGTGAGAAGAGTCCTTGAGTGATTCTGGGACATTGGGCTCTAGCTGTATCGTGTTGTTTATCATGTTTACTTTCATGCCAAGCATCATTTCCCGGAACGCGTGTACATACATGCCTACCGACCACGCCTGTAGTATGCACGAATTGAATGGCTCGGGTCTGTCTCCCCGGTATGTTTCTGCAAACATGCCGTTTTCGTGTAGTATTCTCTCCGCCATCAATCCCAAGTAGCGTAGGGCCTGCTCATGCCTCCCAAACTTTGTTTCGCTGGCAGCAGCCCAGCCCGTGACAAGTGGCCAGACTGCACCGTCATGGTACAAGGTCGGCTGGTACTTTGGATCCCTGCTGCTCAGCGTTCTTACGCCCCATGCCGTAGTCATGTCCTGCTCCTCTATCCTTGAAAGAACAGAGTCTGCCCTGCTCCTGTCCTTTGCTGCGCCGGACAGCAGCAACACCAGCGCGTTTGGCCGTATGCTTGGATCCTTTGAGCCATCCTTCCTTATCGTATCGTAGTAAAAGCAGGCGCTAGCGTTCCAGTACTCTCGGTCTATTTTTTCCCGCAGCTCGACTGCCCGATCGCTCCACATTTTTTCATTTTCACTGTCGCCGACCATGACGGCGAGCTCGCTCCCAACTGCAAGGCTTTCGTAAAAGAGTGCTTGGATGTCATTTGCGCTCTTTCGTCTATCGATGTGGTCCATCCACGTTGAATCCTGTATGGGGAGCTTTTCTGCGGTGCCAGTAAAGCCGTGCTCTATCAGCCCATCACCGTCAATGTCCTTGAGGAATCCATAGTTTATCAGATCCACTATGGAATTCCACCTTTTTTTCAGATAGCCGATGTCTCCTGTGGCAACAACGTATTCTCTTATGGCTGAGGGAAAGAGAAATGTAGAATCTGCTGATCCGTACGTGGTGGTATGGAGAAAAGCTCGTCCGCTTATTATCATTGGAAGCTCGCCTTTGGTTGCGGTCTTGGTGGTGGCTTTTGCCTGGTGGCGGAGAAAATTGTCAATTGTCGCTGCTGCGAAGCGATAGTCGCCTATTGACAGGTAGCCCCTGAGCGTCCAGCCGGTGTCCCTTGCCCAGTAGTTTGGAAAGCGGGGGAGCCCTGCGCATATCCCTTCCTGCAAGCCATCATACTCGGCTTTCAGATATCGCATGCAAGTCTTGGCTTTGTCAAAAGCCGCCAGCAACCTTGCCAGTTCGGCGTTTTGCTTTGTCTGCGACGATCTGGCGCTCAAAGTCGAAGAGGCATACTTCGTAAAGCCGCTCTCTGTTTCGGACACCAAACGACGATAATTATCCCGCATCTGGCGGAACTCTTTTACGCATTTTTCAAGGCCTGTAAAACTGCCTGTGCCTACAAGTGCAAGCTCTATTGTCTCGCCGGCCTTGATTTCAACGTCGTAGGATAGCTCTAGATCATTATCGTACGAGTCAGTCAGTACTTTGCTAGCCTTTAGTGTTCTTGGTGCAACACCTATCACTCCAGAATATTGCACGCCGGCATCCTGCGCTGCTGTCCGCAGCTGGAGGCAGTTGTCTCTTGCGCGGAACTTTGACACAATGTTTTGAGACACCGCTGCTAGACCATAGCTTGTGATATTGCCGTCTATCAGAAAGTGTATGCGGGTCTTGCGCTTTTTTGCCGCTTTTCTGCCATACAAGGTTCTAAAGCCACCTAGGGCTCTCAACTGAAGCACCATGATAAACCCCCTGCTTTCAAACGGCACCAATAGTTTCCTTTTCACTTCCATCCCGGCCACTTCATGGCGCGTATAAAGGACGCCGTTTTCGTGCCGGGATTCGACTACAAAATGCGGGAGCCTCTTGCGCACGCCGTCGTCGACTGATATTTCAACGATTATCCTGCCAAACGCCCGGACTGGCGGCACATATAGCCCGCCGTTATCATACCGCACGCCCATCCACGTCCAGTTGGCAGAGAGCGCCCCGTTTGACGAACATACGACATAAGCCTTTTTCCCGGATAGCGTCAGTGGAGTGGTAAAGTTCTTGAACACCATGCCGTCCTGATCAAGTGCAAAAAATTCGGAGCTTTGGGTTGCTTCTGGAACGAATATCCTTCCACTCCGATACCCCGGATAATCTGCAAAAGTAAACGGGATCATTATCTGCTCAAATCCTTCCATCTTGCTCACGATTGAGATCTTGTGTTTCTTTTTCTCGTCCAGGCCGCCTTCCTTTATCACAAGAAATCTGGCGCTTTCAAAAGGCTTGAAGGGGATTGGCCGGCTTTCGGACAGTGCTGATGCGTTTACAACGTCGTCTGTCGTTGCAATAAAGACAGACTTTTTCGGAACAGGCAGTTCGTCAACATAGACATCAAGCGAAATGATGTTGCCGCCAAGAGGGACAGGGGGGTTTAGCAGTGAAAACATGAACCCCTGATGCTTTTCACCGCCCAATACGATTATGGCATTTTGCAGGCTCCCCTTGACGTATGAAAGGGCTGTGTGTATGCTGTCAAGAGTGCGGGCTATTTCTTGTGCACCTTAAATTTGACAGAATATCTAAGGCCCGGTCTTAAAGATTTTTGCGATATGCCCTTTGCTTCATGCCAAAACGATTTATACGATCACCTTTTACCATATGCAATGAAACTAGATTTTCCGAGATACACCGAGCGGCTGGGTGCAGTCAGCATCCACGCGGTGCAGCGCATTTACGAGCTCGACTCTGGAAAATCAAAAGGATTTCAGTCGTCGCATCAGACCGTCAGAAAGTTCGATTATGACGAGATTTCAAACATAATGCACGATCTTGCCATTGTTATCCCCATCAAGAACGAAAAGTTAAAGCTGCTTGAAGGAGTGCTCAGCGGGATACCGAATGAGTGCCTCGTAATCATTGTCTCCAACAGTGCAAGGAGCCCGGTGGACAGGTTTGCAATGGAGGCGGAGGCGGTGAGGCAACTTGGCAGGTTCATGGACAAGCGCATCATAATGGTGCACCAACAGGATTCAGGTCTTGCAGAGGTGTTCAAAAAGGTCGGCTACGACTCGATACTCAATTCCGAAGGCGGCATAAGGAGCGGCAAGGCAGAAGGCATGATAATCGGCCTCTTGACGGCAAAGATGTACCACAAGGACTATGTCGGATTTATCGACTCTGACAACTATGTGCCGGGCGCGGTCAACGAATATGTCAAGATATTTGCGGCAGGGTTTGGAATGGCTACCACGCCTTATTGCAACGTTAGGGTATCGTGGGTATTCAAGCCAAAGGTTAGGAACAACGCGCTCCAGTTCTCAAAGTGGGGAAGGGTATCAGAGATTACGAACAAGAACCTCAACTCACTTCTTGCAAGCATCACCGGCTTTGAAACAGAGGTTATCAGGACCGGCAACGCCGGCGAGCATGCGCTTTCGATGCCACTTGCAGAGTGCCTCCACTACACCAGTGGCTACTCCATAGAGACCAGAGAATTTATTGACATTCTTGAAAAATTTGGCGGGCTGGTGGCTTCGGATTATCCGCAGATAGTTGACAAGGGAGTAGAAATATTCCAGATAGAGACGCGTAATCCCCACTTCCATGAAGACAAGGGTATGGCCCATCTGAACGAAATGCTTGAAGCGTCACTTGCAACGATCTTTGAAAGCAAGATCTGCCCTCCTGACCTGAAAGAGGCGCTGCATGACCAGCTAAAGCATGTGACAAAGAAGAGGAAAGATTATGGCAAGAAATACCACATGCTAGAACCCATCAACACCATTCACATGCCGGAATTCGAGAAAGGCATCAGGGAAAAGACAGACTCGTTTCTAAAGATAGGCCGGATAAAGTAGTCATTTGCGCTTTCTCGTCCACTTGCCGTAAGATTTGCTATGGATCCTGTCGAGGTCGCCAGAGCCATGGCGATAGAGCCCCCATCTGTTTGACCTGCCAAAGAGGTTGTCTAGGTTCTCAGAGGCAATCAGGGAGAACCGGTTTATTACTATGTGCAGCGTTTCATGGCTCAGGAGTGATGCTGCCACTTCGGCAATCCTGCCTTCCTAACTACTCCCGCCAAGAGATATAGTTTGCAAAGAACACCCGCGATCTGCCATAGCAGGGCACGAACATCAGACTTCTCTTGCCAAATCCATCTTTGAGCCTCAGATCAGCGACCATCAAAGTGCGCATATATCCTCAAAATCTTCAGGTTAATCTCGCCCATCAAAAATATTGAATACTTTGTACAAATGTTGAGAAAATAAGCAACGGATCTATCGGGAATAGAAGCAGTTAGAGGTTGCAGGCAAGCCAATATTTCAAGTTTATAGTATACCCCCTCCCCTTTTGGTATTCCAGATCTTAAAAGCAACTACTAAGATACTTTTGTTGTGGAACCCAAACTTGAAGCGGAAAAAGTAATTGCATCCAGCAAGGTCGCGTCAGAAGAACAACGGGTGCATTTCATAGAGCACGAAATAGAATGCCCGCGCTGCCACGACAGCATGGAGCTGTGCTCGGACTTTGACAGCCTGTACTATGTCTGCGAAGAATGCGACTTTTGCCTCTATACGATAAAGAGAAATAAGTAGTCAAGACAAAGTCAAATGATTGATCGCAAATCGCCGCGAGCTCACCAAGTTCCATAGAGACGGATCTTCCAGGCTTGTTCTCGCTGCTCTTGAGGCGGCCGTCAAAAGCGTCATGCCAGAAGTTCTTATGAAACGCGCAGTAAGGTTCGACGATGATCTACTAGTCCGCGATGTTCATGGCAAGACTGTCAGGCTGCCACATCTCGACCGAGTGTATATTGTAGGAGCAGGCAAGGCAGCCGCAGGCATGGCCGACACTCTCTATTCGATTTTAGGCAAAAGAATTGCAGGCGGCGCGATCATTGTCCCTTATGGCACAGATGCAAAGATCAAGGGCATATCAGTTACTCATGCATCGCATCCTGTGCCTGACAAGTCAGGAATAGAAGGCAGTAAAAAGATTCTTGATGTCGTAGGTAAAGCACGTAAAGGAGATCTGGTCTTTGTCCTGATCTCCGGTGGCGGCTCTTCGCTGATGCCTTTACCGGCTCTTGGAATATCGCTTGCCGACAAGAAGATTATCACGGGCCAGCTTCTTCGCTCAGGCGCTTCCATCCACGAAATGAACTCTGTCCGCAAGCACCTGTCTGCAGTCAAGGGAGGACAGCTGTTGCGACACATAGATAGATCGTGCACTGTCGTTTCCCTGATCATTTCGGATGTCATAGGCGACCAACTTGACGTGATCTCTTCTGGTCCGACCTGTCCAGATAGTTCCACATTCCAAGATGCACTCAAGATTCTGAAAAAATACAAAATAAAAAAGCCGGGTGCAGTTATTGAGCGCATCACGCGCGGCTCAAAGGGAGAAATAGAAGAGACGCCCAAACCCAACGATCCTTTGTTTTCCAAAGTTCACAACATGTTGATTGGCAACAATGCAATTGCATGTGCAGAAGCAGTCAACTATCTTGAAAGGAAGGGCGTTCGCGCGGCGCATCTTGGATCAGAATTCGATGGTGATGCGAGGAACCTTGGCGTATTCATGGCGCGCCTTGTGTCAGATCTTGGCAGCAAGCCTTTTGCGATTGTTGCTGGCGGAGAAACCACGGTAAGACTAGGCAGGTCAAGCGGCGTTGGCGGCAGGAATCAAGAGGCGGCTCTTGCATACTTGATAAATGCAAATCAAGATGCAGTGGCGGCATTTATGGGGACGGATGGAAAGGACGGCAACTCTGATGCTGCTGGTGCACTCGTTTCTCCAAAAACCATCTCACTTGCCAAAAAGGTTGACCTGCAGAAATACCTGCGCAAACACGACAGCTATACTGCCTTTAAGAAACTGCATTCTTTGATTATTACTGGTCATACTGGCACGAACGTAAACGACATCGCAGTGGTGTGTGGGGCTAGTACCGGACGCTGATGTCGCCTGACACAACATCAATGTCGCCGCTGTCAGTGCGGAGAAGTAGCGAGCCATCATCGTTAACATCCATGGCTATGCCTTGAATCGTCTTGCCATTTTGCATAACCGCGACTTTATGCCCTAGCATGTCAGAGTTTTTCTTCCACTGTCGAAGGATCGTGTCTGTTCCCCGACTCTCCATTTCAAGATAATAGCGCTCAAGGTTTTCAAGAAGTGCCTTTGTCAGTTCCAGCCTGTTGATAGGACGACCAAGCTCGTCACTTATTGAAGTTATTTTTATTCCATCAAGTCGCTCAGAAATCGCTTGAGCGTCAACATTTGCGTTTATCCCTATTCCAATGACTGCATAGTTGATCTCGTCCACTTCTGCGCTTACGTCAAGCAGGATTCCGGCCACCTTTCTGCCAGAGACCATAATATCGTTTGGCCACTTTAGCCTGGCATCAATGCCCGCGGCCTTTATCGTATCGCAGACGGCCAGCGCAGCGACAAACGGCAATAGCGTCATCTTTGAAGTGGGAATCTTTGGCTTTAGCACCATAGAGAGCCATATGCCTCCCTTTGGTGACAGCCACTTGCGCTTTTGTCGGCCTCTGCCACTTTTTTGCTGCTCTGCAATTACCACCATCCCGTGGGAGTCAGGTCTGTCTGCGAGTGACAGAGCAAGGTTCTGGGTAGAGTCCACGGTTTCACGGAAAACAACCTGTCTGCCAACAAATGATGTATGAAGAATCCTTGCTAGCTCCCAAGGCACAGGCAGATCAGTCCGGCCTGCAAGCCTATAGCCAAGCCCGTGACGCGATTCGATTGAATAGCCAAACCTTCGCAACGCCCGTATCTGCTTCCACACGGCGCTCCTTGAAATTCCTGCCTTTTTTGCCAGATCCTGACCTGAAATGTATCCAGGTTCTGACTGAAACAGTGAGAGAAATTCGCCGTGTTCTGGCATTTGTGCTCTATGCGTCAGCAGCAGCTAATATACTGATCAAACTAATTCCACCAGCTTGTCTGCGAACTTGCTTCAATTATGATTTATAGCGTCGTGGCACCATTTCTCATTTGTGAAGAACAGGAGCAGGCCGGATATCATGGCCATCATCCTAGAGGCCGCTAACGGTGGAATAACGAAGACAAAGCTCCTTACCCGCGCTAACCTGACCAGTGGTCAGCTAAGGCAATATCTTGACGTTCTTATCGAGAAAAAACTGCTGATCGAGCTTGCTGACGAGGACAAAAGGCACGTTGCCTACCGGACTACAGAAAAAGGGATGCGCTACCTCTCGATTTATTCATCGCTGAAAAGCATTGCAGTCTTTCCGCAGGAGGACTAGGGCAGGTTCCACTTGTAGTACACAGTCCCGCCCCTGCATTTTGCATACACATCAGACTTGCTTTCAGCCAGTGAGCTTTTTACCTCCAGCTCGGCCAGCAGCTGCTCTATTTCTTTGTCCTTCTTTTTTGCAGCAAGCAGGTTCAGAATCTCTTCCCTAGAATACATCTTTGAAGGGTCCTTTTGCAGTATTTTTTCTATCTCATTCATGAGATCAGCCATCATGATCACTTTTTCTTTGTCCTTGCGGATACTATCGACAACACGTCACGGTCTTTTAGGTGATATGTGGTCGGAAGTCGAAGGCCGTCGCGAGCGTCAAGCGCATACAGAATGCCCTTTGCAAGATCACTGTGGATCTCTCGCGCAAGGTCCTCCACCGTGGATCCGGCTCGCATCAGGTAGACGTCTGGCAGCACGTTCCCGTGCTTATCTGAGAACTTTTGCGCGTCTGCAACAGGGTAGACTGCATTCATTTTCAGCAGCTTAAAGACGGCGACGTTTATCGCAAACTGAACGCCAGTGCGCATGTATTCGCCAAGTATGTCCTTGCGAATGAAATTGAGCGCCCATTTTTGCTTGTCGTTCAATTTTGTCTGGTCGCTAATTTCAAAGCGCTCGTCGCCGGGAAGGTACCGGATTATCCCCCTGCTCTCCGCGCGCCGCAGCGTAAGTTCGGCGTCGGCGCTTGCAGGAACAACTATCATATCCTTATATTCTTCGCGCAGGCGGCTGAAATTTTCAGTGGCAGTAGGCAAATCCACCTTGTTTGCGACAATAAGCGTAGGCTTTGAGACGTCGCGCAAGCTCCAGCAAAAGTCCTTGCTCTGCTGTGGCCCAAAGTCGTCAAATGACACAGCGGTCAGGTTGTTCTGTTCAAGCGCGACCTTGACGTGCTCTTCCCTCACCCCTATGCCGCGAAATACTTCGGTTATTGCGTGGACTGTATCCGTACCGGTGCCTATTGTGTGGGATATCTTATCGCGGTTTCCCTCCAAGAGCTTCTGGTACCACATGACAAGCTCCTCTTCAATGTCTGCGACATCGGCTACAGGGTCGCCCGTCCCCGGTTCTGCAATCTTTCCTGACGCGTCGATGCTGCCAGATGCGTCAACGATGTGCAGCAGGGCGTCAGACTGGGCTGCTATTGTCAGGAACTGGTTACCAAGCCCTTTGCCCTCCCATGCTCCCTTGATGAGACCCGGCAGGTCGACAAGCTCTACGGGTATAAACCGCCAGCCATCTATGCAGCGCGAATTTTTTGGCTGGTCCTGCAAGTTGAACTCTTTGTGGACGCAGAGTGTGATCGCGTGTGCGTTGCCCACCGCGGGCTGCTTTGTGGTAAACGGGTAGTTCGATATCTCGGCGGACAGTAGGGTGGCAGAATTAAAGAACGTCGTCTTGCCGGTGTTTGTCTTGCCAATCAGCCCTATCTTTATCATGGGTTTTCCACTCTTTGTCATTATTTATATACTCTTATCAGTGGATGTGGTGGCACACAAGCGCAAGGTATCCTACAAGTCCGACAAATCCTCCAAGCAACGACGCATGGACAACAAATACAGGGTTCCCGGCAAACGCAGATCTCTTTTGTTTTTGAACCGTTGTTGAGACTTGCATGGAATATTATGGGAATTGCTGACGGATAAGACTTTCTAGAAAAGGCCGAACCTTTTACCCGACTTGCCCCAAAAGCCATGTTTTTCTTCTTCATCTTCAGGAATGTCTTGTTCAAGCTCCTGAAGCTCAAGTGCACGCTGTTCGGCAACTTCCTTTACTATCTTTAAGAGCTCTTGCTGGCCATTGCCCTGCTCCACGGTCTCACTCTGAACCTCAAGTGCATGTTCAACAGGAACCATGGCGCCGACGCGGTTCAACTGTTCCTTTAGAGAAACGACTTCGGCATTGCGCTGATCGAGCTGCTGAACCATCTCTGAGAGCTTTAGTTCGGCCGACATCTTTTCTTGCTCCAGTTGGGCTACCTTCTCCCTCAACTCGCCTACCAGCTTGTCCTCTAGGTATTGCTGCAGCATTTCAAGCTGCCTCTGGTTTCCGGCGGCCAAGCTTTCATAGTTCTTTTTCATCCCTTCCAGCAGAGCTGCAAACGACGCCTTTAGCTCGTTCTGGAGGGCGGCATTCTGCGAACTGTAAAAATCCCGCATCTGTGCCAGCTGCGTCTGGTAGTTACGCCGCAGTTGTACCAGCTCTCGTTTCTGGCTTTGCCTGCTCCTCTTTGCCTGATCTGCGTACATCTTTTGTATCGCCTTCTTTTCATTTTGATATCTTTTCGCCATGGTGTGGATTTGCTTGCGCTGCTTTTGCTTGAGTTTCACAAGCATTGCAGCGTTTTCCTGTCTGCCTTTTTTCAGCAGATCGCGATACTTTTGTGAAAAGTCCCTTTCAAGTCGCTTTACAACATCATCATGTTCTGATGCCTCTAGCGTCCTGCTGCAGACTGGGCACTTTAAATCGGCAGAGCTCACGGCATTACGGTTTCGTTTTTTCTTTTTAAAAGGACTTGTATGTAATAGTCACAGCCTACACCTTTTCAAAAGTTATCTTTGCGCAAGCCTGTCAAGGGCCATCTTGATTTCGTCGCAGCGCCATGACATTTCGCTCACCTGATCAGCTGTAAGCTCTGATTCCCATCTCTCAAGCGCTGTCTTTGAGATTTCGGCGGCATGGTACAGGATTGCCCAGTAAGGATGGTGCTCTGCAGTCGTGTAGGCGAGCTCGAGGATCTCTTCCAGCCCGGAAGAGGCGCGCTTGACATAATCTGAACCTTCGCCATAGATCCTGATAATGCCGGCGTTCTCGTTGACTCCGACTTTGGTGGAAACCATGTCTTTGCTTTCCAGCTCTTCCAGAACCGGCTTGATCCGCTCCAAAACCCTTTCGATGTTTGACATCCTGTCTTGATTGGATGGTGTATAATTTAACCTAGTCTTCAAACAGCCTCGTATGCTCTGCCATCATGCACCTGTTGTAGACTACCTCTATCCCCTTCTCCTTTGCCATGCGCTCTGCTTCCGGGTTGTAGATGCCTTCCTGCATCCAGATCACCCTGATCCCCTTCTTTTTCAATGCATCTTGCACTACCGCAGGCACGTCTTCTGACGGCCTGAAAATGTCGACAATGTCTATTTGATCAGGCACGCTGCTCACTGTAGAATATGACTTGCGCCCCATGATTTCATTAGCGGTAGGGTTGACAGGGATCACGTTGTAGCCATGGTCAATAAGATATTTTGGCACGTAATTGGCAGCCTTGCCTTCATTCTTGGACATGCCCACTACTGCAATATTTTTCAGTTCGTAGAATTTTCTTATCTCCGCATCCGAGTGCGAGTCTCTATCCAACAAGTTTTCTTGGTCCTCAGATTATTTAAACACAATCAGGAGCCTATCATTCCAGGCAGCTTTATTGGTGTGCGGTATGACTGCACTATCTTTATTCCGGGTTCAGCAGTGACTGTGACATGATCAATCTGCGCTCCTTCGGGTGGTGAAAAGTTCAGGGTTTCGCCGGGCTGGATCACAGGAATCACCGGCTCTTTGTAGCCGTCACCATAATCGACCAGCACGTTTGTAAGCGGCATCCTGCCGATGTTCTTTACCACTACGCGAGCGTTTGTAAAGAGCGACTGTTCGTCCTTCAGAGCATCGACGCTCAAGTCGTGGTCTTTTGTCGGCAGCGCAGATGCAAACATTGCAATAAGCGCTACCGCCACTATACCTATGGCTGCGGCCACTACAAACACAAGGCGCATTGGAAGAGATTCTGCTCGAGAATATTTAAGCAATTATTCGCCTTTCATCTGCACACGCGACTTGAAGACAGGCCTGATGCCCAAAGGTGCATAGTTGCCGGTTGAGCATGTGAAGCAAAGCTCCTCTTCTGGCATGCCTATCGCCCTTGCGAGATTGGCAGTATCATTGTATGCAACGTGATCAGCGCCTATCACTTGCGAAACTCGTGCTGCGATTGTAGCATTTGAATCTTGGGTGTCGCCATGCTGATATGCTACAAGCTCTTCCTGCGATGGAAAGTCAATGCCTGCGTAGCAAGGATAGCGGATAGGCGGATAGGTTACCACAAGGCTCACTTTGCTTGCGCCCACCATCCGCAGAGTCTTGATTATTTCTGCAGAGCTCGTGCCCCTCACAATGCTGTCGTCCACGACCACCACATGCTTGCCGGCGACCACTTCTCGGATAGGTATTATACCCTTGTTTATCTCGATCCTGTCGCTCTGGTAAGGCTCGATAAAGCTGCGCATCGAGCCCTTTTTGCTGTACCTGTCCTTGAGCAGGCCCTCTTCAAATGGAATGTCCAGCTCTTGCGCATACCCGAGTGCGGCCGGGCGCGCCGAGTCTGGCACCGGCACGACGACATCAGCATTTGTTATTGGGAATTTTTGGGCAAGAAACTGCCCGATCCTCTTCCTTGCAGCGTAAATGTTGATCCCTTCCATTATGCTGGAAGGGTGTGCAAAATAGGTGTATTCAAAGGCACAGTGGGCGTGCGGCTTTTCGTTTGCAAACTGTTGCGAGTTGATGCCGCCTTTGCTCATCTTTACCAGCTCGCCGGGTTCCACGTCGCGGATAAGCTGCGCCCCAACTGCTGCCAGCGCGCACGACTCCGAGGCGACCATGTATGTATTGGTCTCTCTATGGTGCCCCAGAACCAGCGGGCGGAAGCCCTTTGGGTCCCTTGCAGCATAGACAGAGCCGTCGTCTGTCAGAAATGTAAAGCAGAACGAGCCAACCATCTCACCTTTCAAGATGTGCATTGCCTCGGCCATATCCTCCTTGTCGGCAAGGTGCATAACCAGCCGCTGGGCAGCGACAAGTGTGTCACTCATTGTCTGTGGAGTAAAAGTGCAGCCGCCGACCATGCCGGACAGTTCCTCGACATTGGCAATGGTGCCATTGTGGGCGACGCACAGGTCCTTTACCTTTAGAGGCTGCGCGTTTTCAAGTGTGCTCTTGCCAAGGGTAGAATAGCGGACGTGTCCTATGGCCGCATGAGACTTATACTTTTTGACGACGGTCGGAAACTCTGCTGCTGTCGAGGACACCAGCCCAAGCCTCCTGAAAGGAGTCTTTCCAGGTACCGCAATGCCCCAAGCTTCCTGGCCGCGATGCTGCAGTGCGCGCAGTGAATCTATGACAAACGGTATGACGTTGTGCCCGTCAAGTGAAAATATCCCGACTACGCCGCAGTTCTCGTGAACCATTCACGCCACCCCAAGACACACAAGCTTGGCGCGATGTGTTAAAAAACATATCTTCTTCATTGCATCACTTTTCCAAGCGAGTAAAGGCTTGTCTGTAGTTGCTTCAGAGTCAGTCTGATCACCTTTCCCTTGTCCTTGGCAAATTCTACTGTGCGTGCAGCTTTTCCGATTTCGGAAAACGCCACACCTGTTGACGACAACGCTTGGCGCACCTGCTCCGGCTCTTTTGTACCAATGACGTACCGGGAATGCGATTCTGAAAACAAGAGGTCATCGATCCTGTCGCAAGAGTTTGGCACCGCATCGAGATTTACCGCAAACCCGGTCGATCCTGCCAGCGCCATTTCTGCCAGCGCG
>JBFLWZ010000037.1:0-14731 GCA_040757615.1 Thermoproteota archaeon
TGACGGCCGAAGTGCCTTTGCCAGAATCGTCATGAGCGTGTCGCCAGACAGGATCGAATATTTTGTGCCTTGCATATGCACGACGTCGCCAAACGTCACCGGCATCAATTTTGATCTTGCCATGATATCGATCTGTTTTATCTTAGCCGCGACCGGCTTATGGCCCGTTGTGAAAACTGAAGGCGGAATGCCGTAGGAGTTGAGCCCGGCTCTTATCATCGAGTTTACAATTGTCTGGTTGAGCGCAATCATTGATTCATGTACCACTGACACGCCATGCGGGTCGTAGTCGGCCGGCTTGGTATGCATGTCGTATTTCACCGACCAATAGTGTCCAAACGAGCCGCCCCCATGCACGATTATCGCAGGCACGTTTAGCTGTGCAAGGACGCACGAAATGCCATCAATTGCAACAGTGTTGGCTGTAAGAGGCTTGTCCTTGAACGTGACGACAGAGCCGCCCAGCTTTATCAGGGCAAGTTTCTGCAACAACAGGCGTACTTTTTGGAGCGAATTTAAAGATTTGTACTGGGCTCTGTTATCTTATCGTCGGCTAGCGTTTTGTCTCATATATCACCTAGCAAACGATAAGTTAACAATACCATTCTGATGAGTATTTAGGATATCTTTCAGCCGTGATCTTCGCTAAAGAGGATTTTGGGATTATGGTGGCAGTGCCATTAGTATAGATGGGCAGGACGATACCTTACTTTAGAATAGCACTTGCAATGGAAGAAAGAAATGGGAGACCAATATAACCACAGAATCTACCAACTATGTAATATCAAATCCTCTTAGCTCCGCTTAATTGAAGGATTCAAGATCAATTAGCACCTTTTTTAAAGAAAAATTTCCCCGCTATGGGAAATTGTAGGTAGACTGGCGGCTCCAATCACAGTTCATACATCCTGCATAAGCGTGGAGGTTCGGTGTGAACAAGTACTCACCAAGTTAAAGTTTCGGTATAACTTTCGAGATGCAGCTTTTTGCCACCTCATTATGCTTCGCTAAGAGCATAGGGAGATCTTTGTGTCTCTAGAATTATGAAAGATAACTTCATTAGGCAAAGTGGCTTGGCGGTGATCGTTTGCTGTCATCGTGCTGCAGCTGACCCTTGATCTGGCTCTTTGACAGTGTGAACCTCTTGTCATGCGGTATGATATACAGCTTGACGGAGGTGTTTACCGCGTAGTGGAGCGAGCCGTCCGGGTTGCGGTAGTTTGTCGCCACGCCCACCCGCTCTATCCCCACCTTTACCTTTACTATCGTGCCGTCTTCAAGCTTGAACGTCACGGTGTCGCCGTCAACTGTTGAATAGTCAAGCATCCTGAACTCAATCTTGTCGGGCTTGTTCTCACTCATGCCCGGATCATTGCATGCAGGCTATAAAAGCCTCGTGACATATCATAATCTATTTATCTGCGAAACGGAAGATGTACCTTCGATGGGCAGATTGTTTGGAAGGGATAGCAAGGATGTCCCTTCCGAAGACAGGAGGGAACCCGATTATAACGACAGCGATTTTCAAAAGCGGGACCTCTACAAGAAGGGCCTCAACCACATGTCTAACGAAAAGTTTCTGGACGCTATCAGAAGCTTTGATCTGGCTCTCAGGCTTGATCCACAGTTTGTTGATGCGTGGATCAAGAGAGGCTATGCTAACTTTCACCTGAACGAATACACGATCGCAATCAGTTCTTATGATAGGGCGCTCCAAGTCGACGTGAACAATGCCGAGGCGTGGAACCTGAAAGGCCTCGCTTATTACAAGATGAAGAACTATGATAAGGCCATCGAATGTTGCGAGAAGGCGATCGACATCAATCCAAACGACGGCATGTCGTGGTACAACAAGGCATGTTACCTTACGCTCAGTGGCAAGGTCGACGAGGGCCTTGATGCGCTCAAGAGATCGATAGAGATAGACATCCAGAATGCAAGGAAGGCTGTACGCGACAGGGACTTTGAGACTGCCCGTGCGGAGGAAGGCTTCCGCAGGATTGTCGAAGTTGTTGTGCTCGAATCCATAAGGCAGGGCTATGACTATGTTGGCAAAATAGTTTGGGTCACCGGCATGGACAAGGCAGAAGTGGAAGACGCGCTGATGCGCCTTGGCATGAAGGGCCTCGTGATAAAGCACGAGCGCAAGAGCTTTACCGGCAAGGAGGAATATTACGAGCTTCCAAAAGAAATCGCTGACAAGGTTGGCGTCACGAAGCGCAGCGGGCTATTCAGTGGCAAGCAGGTGTCAGCCCCGATGCAACAGCTAAAGGACATCAAAGAAGTCCTTGGCAAGGCAAGGGAATCGATAGAGAAGGGCGATCTCACAACGACATTGCAGTATTTTGACGAGCTTGTAAGCCCGACAAAGCACGGCAGCGCCATGATGGAGCAGTTCTTCGACGCCCACAGGGACCTCAGGCTTTACAAGATAAGGCTGCAGGACAAGGGCCAAGAATACCTTAACGCCCACAAGTCTGATCTTATCGATCTGGTAACCAAGATAGACCATGCTGTTGGAAGCGGCGTCGCCAGCAAGCCACCGGCAAAAGATTAAATCTACACATTTTATTGCATAGCCTAGTATGGCAGAGATCAGGGTCGCAGTCATCGGTGTCGGCAACGTCGGCTCTACTTTTGTGCAGGGCATCGACTACTACAGTGGCAAGAACACAGTCGGCCTCTGGCACCAAAAGATTGCAGGATTCAAACCATCTGATGTAAAGATTGTCGCTGCATTTGATATTGACCCGACCAAGGTGGGCAAGAACCTGTCTCAAGTCGCTAACAAAAGTACGAAATATCATTCTATAAAGGATTCCAATGTCACCATTGTTCCCGGCATTCTGGCCGACAAGAACGGCAAGTTTGACAACCCTGCCAGAACATCCGCCGACGAATTTGCAAAGATGCTGAAAAAGTCCGGCGCGCAGGTAGTCCTCAACCTCATTTCATCCGGCATGGACAAGACATCAGCAGAATACGCCAAGGCAGCCCTTGCAGCCCACGCATCGTTTGTCAACGCGACACCGGCCAAGGTTGCGACCAATCCCGCACTTGCAAGGAAATTCGCATCAAGCAAGCTGGTGCTTGCAGGCGACGACCTGCTGAGCCAGTTTGGAGGGACCGCGTTCCACAAGGGCATGATCGACTTTATGATAGAGCGCGGAGTGCACGTCGACAAGAGCTACCAGCTTGACGTGGGCGGGAGCGCAGAGACACAGAACACTATGGACGAAAGAATCAGGATGCTAAAGCGCAGCATGAAGACCGGTTCGATAGGCATGGAGGCACCATACAAGTTCGAATCGGTAGCTGGCACGACGGAATACACCGACTTTCTCGGCGACTCGCGCAACAGCTACTACTGGATGTCCAGTCAAGGCTTCCTTGGAAGCAAGATCGTGATGGATCTGACCCTGCGTACAAACGACGGCCCGAACGCAGGCAACGTGCTGCTGGATGTGGTGAGGGCGGCTGCCAAAAAGTTCAAGGATGGCAAGGCAGCCGAGATCATCAGCGCATACGGCTTCAAGAATCCTCCAAAGCAGTTCAAAATAAGGGAAGCATATGCGAATTTTGTCAGCATGTATGCCTAGCTGATAATGTATTAATACCCATCATAGTGGATACCTCACATGGCAAAGATATTCGCCGACGTGAGTGAGAAAGAGATCACTAGGACCATTGCAGAAATGTTTAACGAGACCATGAGAGAATATGTCGATTCTGACGTTATCATTATTGGTGCCGGACCGGCCGGCCTCACAGCGGGCAGAGACCTAGCAAAAGCAGGCGTCCGCACCCTCATCATCGAACAGAACAACTACCTCGGCGGCGGCTACTGGGTAGGAGGATATATGATGAACCCGGTGACCGTAAGGGCGCCGGCCCAAAAGATATGGGACGAGCTCGGAGTCCCGTACAGAAAGATAAGTGATGGACTCTATGCGACTTGGGGTCCGAATGCTTGCTCTAAATCGATCAGTGCAGCATGCGACGCGGGCGTGCGATTCTTGCAGCTGACCAAGTTTGACGATCTGGTACTCAAGAACAAGCGCGTCGGCGGAGTGGTGGTTAACTGGATGCCAGTGTCGGCGCTGCCAAGGAACATCACATGCGTAGATCCTGTAGCACTTGAAAGCAAGCTGGTGATCGATGCATCAGGCCACGACTCTGTCGCCGTAAGGCGCCTGATGGACAGGGGCTATGTAAAGTGGAAGGGCATGGACCCGATGTGGGTGGAAGGAAGCGAGGACTCGGTAGTTAACTTTACCGGCGAGGTCTTCCCAGGCCTCATTGCAGCAGGCATGTCAGTCACAGAGACACACGGACTGCCAAGAATGGGCCCGACCTTTGGCGCCATGCTGCTGTCGGGCAAAAAGGCTGCCGAAGTGGCGCTTGGCAAGCTGAAGGAAATGCCAAGTTCACCAAAGTTAACCTCTGGCGGGCGCAAGTAAAATAATACGGCCAATGCCGTATTCCTTTCTTTACCTCTTTACGAGTTGGATCAATTCCCCGTTTGAGCAGGTTCACTCAGCAGAAGGACTAATATACTTCGTCTTGGGTGCATCAACTCCTCTAATGACACACCGCCATTCTTCAGAACCGTCGCACAAACCTGGGTAAACCTTATTTTGTTATCGCACGGTTGTTGTTTGGTTCTGCGGCTGCATCGGTAGCTGGAAAAACGGGAATGCGCCGCTGCCAAGAGCGTATGGCATTTGTCCGTTCCACCTGTTGATAGCTTGCCACTGGAGATAATCTGGACTCTGTTTCAATTGTTCATTGATGATCTTGATTGCCTGTGATTCGCCATTTGCTTTGGCTACATTTGCCCTAGCCTGCGCTTCAGCTTGAACAACTGTCTGATTTGCGATAACTTGTACCGCCTTTAGGTTGTTCTGCTCAGTCAGAAACTTTTGGTATGCTACTACTTTTGATTCAATCTGATCGGAAAATGCCTCGGAAAATTTAAAGTCAGTTATAAATACCGTCTCAACAAGTATGTCCCTTTCCGAAAGTGTTTTGCGAATAGCCTCAGCTATTACACTTTTTGCAGT
This sequence comes from Thermoproteota archaeon, assembly GCA_040757615.1. Taxonomy (GTDB): domain Archaea; phylum Thermoproteota; class Nitrososphaeria; order Nitrososphaerales; family Nitrososphaeraceae; genus Nitrososphaera. The sequence continues at coordinate 5,064 of JBFLWZ010000037.1, forward strand.
TTCTCTCTTTGTTATGAGTTCTTCTGCATTGAATTTTGCAACGCTTGCTTTAACAGATTCTTGTATTGTTGGTGCGATTATTCTACCTCCGTAGTCCTCGCCTAGCTGCTGATAGATTGTGTTTGACTTACTGGGATCTATATGGAAGTTCAATGCTATCACTGTCTGTACCTCTTGTAAGTCATTTGAGGCTGCAGATGCATCGGCTTCATATTTTAGTGTACGAACTTCCAATTGTATCACTTGTTCAGCAAATGGTGTTATGAAGTGCCACCCTTCTCCCAGTACACGGTCCTCAACTGCGCCCAAATAGAGGACAATTCCTCTATGCCCTGCTTGTACAATAACTACGGATTCAGCTAAGACAATTATGACAATGATGGCTGTTATAGAGGCTGCAAAGATTTTTAATTTATTTTCTACTGCTGGAAATTTTGGTATTGCTAACGACACCCTTGGTTTACTACTACTTGATGATTGTGATGATGACTGTTCATATCCAAACCCTCTCTGAGCGCTGTGCCTTCTCCGATAGAATCGAAATGCCACCAAAAGTATGGTGGCCGCAATGAACACGATGATGATTGCGAGAACCGCTGTGGACTGAAATGTGTCCTCCACCATTACATTCCATCATCTGCTTTCAACCATTCAAGCAAATTCATAAACAACGAATTCGAAAACAAAATAATAATATCCCTTCCTTCTCCCCGCCACCCTACTGTAGGGAATTAATGGAATGCCCCACCACAGCATCTCCTTTCATCACAAGGCAGCACGCACATTTTTGCTGCAGACACATCTTTGCTTCTTCATGCTTACAGATCGAGCATATGCATGCTTGTGTGGCAATAGCAGAAATCCTCTTTTGTTGATTTGACCTTGTGTCGACGTACAACCACAATGTGACCACCGATGTACCAATTATGAAAAAAATTATGATTGTTCGTATGGGAATGCGCAGAATAAATAATGAGATAGCGAAGATTATTGTTCCTATGCCAAGAATCAAAAGCCAGCGTGTTGTAAAGTCCATATTGCTGTATTCACTCACACACCTGTTGTTACTCTATTGTACAATCGGTGTCTCCTGCTCATCTCTTTCATCATACTCTACAACAGCTATGTTCACACCATATGCTTTCTTTCGCTTTTTACGAAGCTCTCTAACTTTCTCAAGAATCTCTTCCAATCGCTCCTCCGAAATCTTCGCTATACTCGCATCACATTGGAGACCCTTTGCGTGAAGTACCTGCTCAGTTAATTCAATAATCTCATCTCTGTGCTCTTCTTCTTCCTTAGTTAACATGTTCATACTCACAAATCTGAAGAAGGCAAAGTCACTCATAGATGTATTATCACAAAGTCACTATTTACCTTATAGTTCAGAAGTGAAACCATTTTGCTAAGTGTGTAGTAGAATAGACTTACCTACGAATGCTATATTGATTGTGAATTGTTATTCCGGGAGGCAATTTACGAACATTCGATGAAATAAGATTCTATTCAATCTTTGGGTGATACGTTGAAACTCCGTTGTCGATATTGCTCGCGATCACCGAAAATTAACCGTGTCGACTGCCGACATGAATATTAGCAGCAGCACCTAACTTATTGTTGTTCTCAAAAATTCTTGTTGCGGTGGACGGCTCAGAATCCGCAAAAGAGGCATTTGAAAAGTCTGTATATTTGGCACAAAGATGCAATTCAAAACTAGATATAATTCATGTTGTGCTTGATTCTACGTATGGTGGAGATAGTGCTGCTACATTTGACCTAATTGAAGAGCTTAAAGAAAGGGGCAAGAAAATATTGGAACAATGCAAACGTGAGGCGATAAGAAATAATGTTCAAGTGGAAACATTGCTAGAACTGGGAGACCATGCTCAAGTAATCATTGATACTGCAAATAAGAATGATTATGATTTGATTATAATGGGAAGCAGGGGAATGGGTGCTTTTAAGGAATTACTGCTTGGCAGTGTTTCATTTAAGGTCATGCATCATGCCAGATGTCCGGTTATGATAGTAAAGTGAACTACTATCGTACAAGTCTCCGATAGCCTCGCCCTCTTCCTCTTCCTACACTGTTACTACTACATGTTCCAGGCAAGCAAGCTTCTTTTCCTGGTTCAGCGGCCGAGAGCTTCTGAGATCTCTCTCCCTCCCAAAAGCGTGAATTCCCGGCGCTCCACCGGTAAAATATGTCTGGACGCAATCCATTCTAGGCTTTACATAGCAAATAATGGTACGCGAGTCCATATTCTTATTTATGCTACGACCGCCTTTGACTGGCTCTGACATCGTCGATGCTTAAAAAATGTCCGCCCTGCCGCTATTTGACAACGGGAGCACCTCCGAGTGGAGTGGGGGGAGAAGGGAGGAGGATGCAGGTGAGGGGATCCGACTCGGCATTCATCCACCAATTAAAACTGGTGGTCTTATGCCATCAAATTATAAAGACGCGGGTAACTCTTCGGCGGATCGCTGGCGATATTACGAAGAAAGAAACCCGGTAAAAAGCGGACCCGTTGGGATTAATACCTTCATGAGTTCAGATAGCTCGTATTCAAGCAATTTCGCATGAATGCTGATCTTGTCATCGACCAAGTGCAGCATCATCCTTCGATTTCTCAGACATCCGGATTCACTATCCGACTGCGACCGGCGTGTATACCTGCAATTTAGTGGGGTTGGCATTCGATATTGATTGCCTAACCCGCCAAAGATAAAAGCCAAGTAACCTTTTATCTTCACTCTTTCTCTCTTTTTCCTGTTTGGATTTTCGGCACATCCACATCTACTCTAATGCATCCGTCGATGCCAGAGCAATAGCCAACAGGATTGCAAGCATTTTTCCAAAATGCAAAGTGGATGTCAGACCACCCTTTCAATATGACGACAGGATTGAATACGCTAGAATATACGATCTAAAGCAGCCGTTTGAAAAACAACCAAGACAGGCCAGTGGCATGATGCCGCTCTATGATGGCTTTGTTCTGCAGAGAATATTGGCGGGATTAATACCTGACAAAGAAGCATCCCATCTGCACATCGTGCTTACGGACTTGCTAACGTGCACATTCAGCGAAGACGACTGGCGCTACCACGGCCGCGCGGTGATATGCGGCACGCCGTCCATAATCTCCACCACAGGAATCGTAGAGGCGCCGGCCAAGCCAAAAGAGTTCTACCTTGCGCAGCTTGGCGGCATGGCAGATATAGCCAGACTAAAGAGAGAATTCACAGGCAGGTTCATTGACTACGGCGATCCAAGAATGACAAAAGCTGCTGCTGTCTATGCGCTGCAAGTGCTATTCTTCTTTGTGAACGAAGGTGAGCCATTCTGCAACAACAAGAAATGCCTGCTTTACAATGCCCACTGGCAGGAAGAACTGCTCTACATAGTTGAAAAAGGGGCACTTTGTGCCAATCACAAGAGAATGGCAAATAAATTTAACAAGAGCATCAGCTCTCGGTGAAGTTTTCACCCATGCACAGGGGTATGCTTAATTTTTGAATATAGCGCTTACTTTCTTTAGAAATCATGTTTCTAGGGCAACTCCGAACGGATTATTAAGAGGTCGATGAAAATGTCACCCTGTAATTGTCTGAAGGCGAGTCTGGCAAGAAACATTATGACGTATTGATAATTGGGTCTGGACCTGCAGGATACACCGCGGGCGTTTACACTTCAAGGGCGAAGCTGTCCACCCTGATAATCTCTGGCACGCTGCCCGGCGGCCAGCTCATGACCACGAGCGAAGTTGAAAACTATCCCGGCTTTCCAAACGGCATTTTCGGCCCCGAGCTCATGATGAACATGCGCCAGCAGGCAGAGAGATTCGGCACCGTCATTGTTGACGATGAGGTCATTAAGGTGGATTTCAAGAAAAAGCCGCTCACAGTCACGACGCATTCTGAAACATACACTGCAGAGGCAGTCATTGTGTGCACTGGCGCTTCGCCGCGCAAGCTCGGAATCCCGGCGGAACAGCAGTTCAGCGGAAGGGGCGTGTCCTACTGCGCGACCTGCGACGGCCCATTCTTCAAGGGCGAAGACATTGTGGTGGTCGGGGGCGGCGACACGGCGCTCGAAGAGGCGACGTTCCTCACAAAGTTTGGCAAGTCAGTCAAGATAGTGCACAGGCGCGATACGCTTCGCGCAAGCAAGATCCTGCAGGAAAAGGCAAAAGAAAACCCCAAGATCGAGTTCATCTGGAACAACGTGGTATCTGACATCAAGGGTGACAAGAAAATCGCGACAGTCACGGTAAAGAACGTCGCAAGCGGCCAAGAAACGATGCTCAATGCAGGAGGGCTTTTCGTCGCCATAGGTCACGAGCCTAACACGTCGATATTCAAGGGCCAGCTAGAGCTGGATGACAAGGGCTACATTGTGCTTAAGGACCATACAAAGACTAGCGCAGAAGGCGTATTTGCAGCCGGCGATGTCCATGATCATCGCTACAGGCAAGCGGTAACTGCGGCAGGCTTTGGCTGCATGGCTGCTATCGACGTCGAAAGATGGCTGTCAGAGAGAAAGCACAGGAAATAACTATTTCAGGCTATAGGCCAGCTGCGACATGTGTCTGGCGTTCTTGAGCGCCCTTTCATATTCCTGCTCGCTCATAATGCCTTCCTTCACGTAAAGGCTCTTGAATTTCCTACCGTCGTCTGCAAAAATGCCGACAATGATTCCGCGCTCCAGATTCTGGCCCGCCTTTAGCATTGAAGTCATTACCGAGCCTGACGAAGGACCGACCAGCATGCTCTCCTTTTCTGCCAGCTGTCTTACTGCGTCAAACGAGTCCTTGTTGGTAGCAGTCATCCATTCGTCGATCACTTTTTCGCGGCGCTTGAACAGCTCGGGCATTGACGATTCTTCAAAATTGCGCAAGCCCTGCAAGAGGTGGTTCTTTTGCGCCTGCACTGCAATGATGTGGACGTTTCTGTTCTTTTCCTTCAGGTACGTTGCAGTGCCGGTTATCGTGCCGCCAGTCCCGCAGCCTGCAAGAAAATGAGTCACTGTTCCGTCGGTCTGCTTCCAGATCTCCGGCCCGGTGCTTTCATAATGTGCAAGAAAGTTAGCATCATTCTCGTATTGGTTTGGCATATAGTAAATGTCTGGGCGAGGTTTAGAAATCGCTTTTGCAAGCGCGATGCTCTGGTCGGTTCCTGCGCCCACTCTCGGGCAGAGGTCGTCAGACGTTTCATGCAGAGTCGCGCCGAGGTGTCGCAAGATATTCTTTGTTTCGTCGCTTACCTTCTCAGGGATCACGATTTCAACCTTGTAACCCAACGCCGATGAGATGCCGGTCAGTGCAATCCCGGTGTTGCCGGATGTGGGCTCGATGATTATGCTCCTGTCCTTTTTCAGGATGCCGCGCCTTTCGGCGTCCTTTATCATCCAGTAGGCCGCCCTGTCCTTGACAGAGCCAAATGGGTTGTGCCATTCTAGTTTGGCAAAATACTTGACGTTCTTGGTCGAAAACGACTTTAGTTCCACTAGCGGAGTGTGTCCTATACGTTCCACTACGTCCGGCTTAGCGACTGTGGTCAATTATTTCGCCTTCTTTATCACGAATTCGAGATCTTTATTGGTCTTGTTCAGAGACACGAGCTGGTGACCGTTGCGGTTAACCCACCTTGAAATGTCCTCTTCAGACTCGGGGTCGTCCGCGATCACCTTAAGGGTGTCGCCGATCTTTAGGCGCTCGATCTCCATCTTTGTCCTAAATACCGGCTCCGGGCAGTAAAGCCCCCTCACGTCAATCGACTTTGTAGGTGACGCACTCATGGTAACGAACTGAAATAAAATTACCCCCGACGTTATATTAAATGTTACAGTCTTTACCTGAAAAGATCCCGTTTTCGAGATCGTTGCAGCGATTTAGCAGAGGATTTTGCCGCCTTTTCAAACCTGTAGCCGCGCACGATCGCGACCGGCACACCTTCTGATTTACCCATGACAAGCTCGGCAGCAGACGCTATTTCATCCACTACTGCGATCTCGCTTACCCTCAGCTTCCTCCCATACATGTCGCGCGACCCGATGTAGCTCTTGATTGGATTGATGCCGGCAAGTCCGATTGCGACGTTGACCTGACCTTCGCGGAATGGCCGGCCAAAAGTGTCGGTAATGATAACAGCGATTTCTCTGCCGATCTTTTCTTTTATCGAACTCCTAATCAGTCTCGCTGACCGGTCAGGATCGACCGGCAGAAGAAGTACTGCGTTGCCTTGCACATTGCTCTGGTCAACGCCGGCGTTTGCACACACTAGCCCGTGCTTTGTTTCCGACACAATGACTCCATTTTTGGCGCGCAGGATCTGAACCGACTCTTTCAGTATCAACTCCATAATACGCGGATCCTTACCATGCTCTCTGGCCATCTTTCTTGCCTTTTGCGAAGGCTCCACATTAGCGAGGCTGATAATGCGCCCTTCTGCCTTTGACACTATCTTGTGTGCCACTACAAGAACGTCCCCATCCAAGATTTCCAGATCGTTCTGCTTGACAGCAACAAGAATGATCTTCACAAGATCGTCGCCGGGCCTGATGTTGCCTGAAACTCTGACAGGGATTGCCTGTAGCACATCAGTATTGAAAGAGGGGAGTTAAAAAACGGGTCGGTCACTGCTTTCTGCTAGCCGCGTTCACTAGCACGGCTTCACCGAAATTTTTTTTTAACAGATTCAGGAGCAGGCTGAGGTCGCGCTTGTCTATTGACACGTCGGCCTTTTCCCTTACAATGTCGACCGGGCAGAAACCAACGGTATAGCCTGCAAGTGCAAACAGCTTCAAGTCATTTGCCCCATCTACGACTACTACAATGTCTTCCTTCCGGATGCCCCACTCCTTTATCGTGTCCCTCACTGCGGCCGCCTTGTCCGAAGTGACGTTCATGACGACATCGTCCAGCTTGCCATCCTTGAATATGAGTTCGTTTGAAAATATCTTGTCTATTCCAAGATCGGTCTTGAGCCGGTCGGTGATTATCGTAAAGCCGCCCGATACTGCGATCATTTTCCAGCCGGCCTTTTTCAGCGCAGAGCACAGCTCTTTTGCGCCAGGCATTAACGGCAAACCTTCGGCTAGCTTCTTGGCGTCCTCGTACTTTATTCCGCGCAGAGCGTGCACCCTGCGCCTGAGCCCCTCTTCCCAATTGATCTCGCCCCTGATGCCGGCGTTTGTAATGTCCCAGATCTCTTTCTCCTTCTTGGGGCCCACCACCTGTGCCAAAACTGGAAGGTACTCGGCGTTTAACAGTACGCCCTCTACGTCAAAGATAACCAGCATGCTTTGCTTATGCAAACAACTTTCTCGTCTGTATATTAAGTTTCTCCACGTTTTTTCTACAGTTAATGCGCCCGGAGGGTCTGCTGCTTTTTGTTGTTCAGATAATCTGTCAGGAGCACCTTGTCAATGTCTGCGGGGTTGATGTAGTATGATCTCCCCTTCACGTACTTTTCCATTTCGTTGACATAGCCCAGAAGCGAGTCCTCTTCGCTTATCATTATCGTGTCAATGTCTATGTTCTGCGAGTGGACCTTTTTAGCTTCGACAATCGTGCGCTCGCCGATGTACTGGTCGACCTGTCTGTAGCGGTAGCAGAGGTAGACAAGCTCGCCTGAAGCAATGTCGAGGCTCATGCTGTTCTCCCGCTTTACCGTGTCCAGTGTCTGCCTGTCAGGGGTGTAGAAATGAGAGTATGGTCTCTGTGACAGGATCTTGTCCTGCTCGCCCTTGTCGTCGATAAAGCAGGCGCTTGGGTGGCCGTCAGTGACAAGCACTATGCGCTTGTTCAGCGCGCCGTCCTTTTGCAGGATCTTGTTTGCCAGTCTGAACGCAGCCTGATAGTTCGTGTAGTGGAGAAAGTCAGATCCAGGCTCAAATGTCTTAAGGTAGGGAATGTCACTTGGAAGCACCTTTGACGCAAGCGCGCCAAATCCAACGATGTAGACCGAGTCTGAAGGGAAAAACTTGCGGTTCAAGAGATACAGGCTCCAGAGCGCTCTTTTTGCCGCCTCTATCCTGCTCAGGTCGCCGTACATAGAAGAGTAGCGCATAGTCGAGCTCAGGTCGATGCAGTAGACAACAGCGACCCGAACGTCCTGCATGGTTTCGTATTCTTCAAAATCCTCCACGTCAATCTGCAGCGGAAGCTTTAGATCTCCCCCGTCCTTTGACACGCGTTGAATGGCGTTGAGCAGCGACTTTGGGACGTTGAGAAGCCGGATGTCGTCGCCCGGCTCATATTTCTTGCTCGTGTCAAGCACGAGCGAGCCAGAGCCGATGTCGTGAGTCTCGTGCATGCCATACTCGCCGGACTTTAGGGCCTTCATTACATCGCTCAGGATTTTGGTTCCAATAGTGTTAAAGCCCTTGACACTGAGCCACTTGGGCGAGTCCTTCAGGTAACCCTTGTTCATCAGCTGTCTTACAAGCGGCATGCCCAAGTCGTCGCCGGTATCGCCTTCGTTGCCTATCTGCGAGCTTGACTCTTGCTTGCTCTGCTGCTTCTGTATTTCTGAAGACACTGCGCCCTGCAGCGCCTGTTCCAGCTCTTGCAGGCTGGGTGTTTTCTCTCTTAATGCCTCCCGCCCCAACGCTTTCAGCAGTTTGTCAAGGACATCGCGTGGAAGCTCCTTGCTGCCCTGACTCTGTTGCTGTTGCTCCTGGCCCTCTTTGTCTAGTGGAAAATACAGGAATTTCTTGCTGCCTGGCGCGCTATTGTGTGAGGCCATAGCTGTTGTCCTTTCTCTCCAAGAGAGGCGGCTGAGTGTAGCGCAGCCCCTCGAGGATTATTTCTGTCACAGATGCGGCGAACTCGCCGTTCAGGCTGGGCGCCAGTTCGATGTTGTCTGTCCTGATGCCAAGCTGCTTCGCCCGTTCCACCAGCTGTTTTTGCTCGTCCTTTACAGTTGAAAGCGTTTCATTGACTACAGCCTTTAGCCCGGGGAACTTGGCCAGTTGCGACTCATAGTCAGGGCTCTTGCCTCCACCAACTGCACTCTGCGACACTTGGAATGCTTTATTCTTTGCAAAGTCGTTCTTTACCTTTGTCAGCTGCTCGGGAGCGAGCTTTTGGATGTATTCGAGCGCGACTTCCTTGAGCGCGCTTTCGATTATAGAGTTGAGTACATTCTGCCGGTTTTCCCTCGTGTCCTCCATTTCCGCAAGCTCAAACTTGCTTGATTGGTGGATGCAGTGGATGTCGCAAAAACGCGGTATTGCCTTTACGCCATAGGCGATAGAACGGGTGCGCTCGGCCTCACCTATCATCATCTCCATTGAATGCACAGCCATCCTAACGCTAACCCCCTTGTCGTGGTTGACATCGGGATGGGCGCGGGTCATCTGCGTTATCTTGGCTATCGTCCTTATCATGAATACAGGAAGCACTACGTTCTTGGCGTCTGCTATCCTTGATTCCTGCACGATTATGAGCATCTCGTCTTCTACCGTCTTGGGATAGTGAGTGTCTATATGACTCCTCAGCCTGTCAAATAGCGGCTCGATTATCTTGCCCGAATGAGTATAGTCGATCGGGTTTGCAGTGGCGATTATCTTGACATCGGGCTTGAACACTGCAGGGTATGCGCCGGTGGTGAACTTGCCTTCCTGCAGGACGCTGAGCAGTGACACCTGCTTGCGCGGATCA
>JBFLWZ010000038.1:0-14712 GCA_040757615.1 Thermoproteota archaeon
AAGAACGGAATTTCTGAAGGGGAGAACGAGTCTCCTTCACCGATTGAGCGGATGGTGATGAAAAGCATAACAGCTGACACTGCGGCAATGCCGCCTATAATCAACAACTGCCTCTTTATCCCAAGCGAGCTTGTTCTTTCTTCTCTTTCCATGTTGTTATTGTGGACAGGATTCTGATAGTTGCATCATCCTTTTGAGCTTTTATCCAAATGCCAAAATGCTTTTGAACCTTTGGCCGCTTCCATACATGCAACCTAGTCTTCGGTATATCAGTGCTAAAAGGTAACCCGCTTATTTCTGTATTGCAAGAGTCTATTGACCAAGGTTTTCAACTCCTGATGCTTGGGACACAATAATATCGTTCAATCTTGACTGTTTGAATTGCATTAGCTCGTTCGCCAATGTCTCTTGCTGGCTTTGAGTGATGAATGCATTGAGTTCTCCAGACTCGCCCTCGTCTATTACGTATCCGCCGAGAGGAGAGATCACTATGTCTTTGGTTCTCAAATCGTCAATGGTGTTTTGATCCAAGAATTGCTGAAGATTATCTTTTGAAATTGTTCCAAAAAGGTGTATACGTGCCTGTTCTCCGGATTTACAAATGTCAACTGCACTCTTTATCTAAGAGCAGAGGCATAGTTGAGGCATGTTCAAAGATCCCGTCTGTAACATGATGGTTGACGAAAGGACAGCAAAGTTCGTGTCAGAGCCTCAAGAGGGAAGGAAGGTGTACCTCTGCTCTGCGGCATGCAAGCAGCAATTCGACGCTAACCCAAGGAAATATGGCTATTGAAGGTAATCGTACTTTGTACTCAATAGCTGACGTCCTTCATTTTGATACAAAGTGTTATGACGATTAAGAAGGCTTTGTTCAAGGTGGCGGACATGTATTGTACTGCATGCAAACCCATAGTGGAAAAGCAGCTAAAAGGCGAGCTAGCTATCAAAAGACTAGACATTGACTTTACGACAGACAATGTGATTGTTGAATATGACTCTTCAATGATAACCAGAGATGAAATAAAAGAAAAATTAGAGAACTCGGGCTACAAGTTCTCCTCCCGAGTCAGTGCTATGTAGCCTCTGCTGTATAGATCTGCTTCAATTCTCTGTCTGTGTATATCTGCTCTTTCTGTGGTTTAGTTTGTGCAAACTTGGGCTTGTACCTTGCAAGCAATATCGAGTTTCCAACCACAGTTACTGAACTCAGTGCCATTGCAGCGCCAGCAAGTATCGGGAGCCAGCCAAATACGCTCAGCCCAAGGAACGGCACAAGCGCGCCTGCCGCAACAGGTATCAGACCAGTGTTGTATGCAAACGCCCAGAACAGATTCTGCTTTATCTTTGAGACAGTCTTTTTGCCAAGGTCTAAGGCAGTCACCACATCTCTTACATCTCCCTTTATCAGAATTACACCACCTGTCTCTTTTGCCACGTCTGTTCCAGAACCAATTGCAATTCCCAAATCCGCTCTAGCCAGCGCTGGTGCATCATTTATGCCGTCTCCAACCATTGCGACAACTTTTCCTTCGCCCTTGAGGTTTGCCACTACCTGCTCCTTCTCCTGCGGCAGTACCTGCGCTATCACGCGGTCGATGCCTACTTTGGATGCTATCGCCCTTGCAGTCCTTTCGTTGTCGCCGGTAAGCATCGCGACTTCAATACTCATCTTCTGCTTGAGTGCACTGATCGCTTCCTTTGCGCTTTGCTTTACGGTATCTGCCATCGCAATTATGCCTGACAGCTTTTCGTCAACTGATACTAGCACGGCGGTCTTGCCCTCCTGCTCTAGTTTTTGTAACGTCAGGTCGACCTCATTGCTCACTGCGATGTCGTTCTCGACCATCAGTTTCCTGTTTCCTATTAACATCACATGGTCTCCGTATGTAGCCTTGAGTCCGTGACCAGATACTACTTCAAACGATTCAGGATTTGAAACAGGCAGGATGCTTTCCCTTGCTTTTCTCACTACTGCCTGTCCCAGCGGGTGCTCTGAACCAGATTCTGCAATCGCAGCCAGCCTCAAGAGCTCGCTCTTGCCGATGCCTGACAGGTCTATTACATCGGTGACAGATGGCTTGCCTTCTGTAAGTGTGCCGGTCTTGTCAAACACTACAGTATTTACCTTCCTTGCGATTTCTAGATACTCGCCGCCCTTGAACAGGATCCCGTTTTCTGCTCCCTTGCCTGCGCCCATCATTAGCGCAGCAGGTGTGGCTATGCCAAGCGCACAAGGGCATGCTATTATTATCACTGATACGAATGCAAGGAGTGAGTATGTCAACCCTGCATCACCTATGAAGTACCAGCCAAGCCCTACTGCTATTGCCACTGCGACAACTGTTGGGACAAAATACTTTGACACCTGATCGACCATCCTCTGCATTGGAGCCTTGCCCATCCTTGCATTTTCCACAAGCGTGATTATCTGGGATAGCACAGTGTCCTGACCTACCTTTGTTGCTCTTGCCTTGAGAAGACCACTCTGGTTTATAGTCCCGCCAATTATTTCGCTGTCCTTTGTCTTGTCAACAGGCAGACTCTCGCCCGTCACTGCCGACTCGTCAACAGAGGAGTAGCCTTCAACGACCATTGCGTCGGTTGGCACCCGCTCGCCCGGTCTTATGATTAGCAAGTCGCCTTCCTGAACCTGCTCTACAGGAACTTCTTCCTCTTTGTCACCTCTAATCACTTTGGCTATTCTGGGTTGAAGGTCCAGCAGCTTCCTGACTGCGCTTGACGCCTTTTCCTTTGTTCTTGTTTCAAGCAATTTGCCAACCAGAATCAGTGTGATTATGATTGCCGCTGTCTCAAAATACACTGCTGTAAAGGGAAAGTAGTCCGGTGCGATTGTCAGAGCGGCGCTGTATAGGTAAGCGGCACTTGTGCCTATTGCTATGAGTGTGTCCATATTGGATGCTCTTGCCTTTATCCCATCCCACATCCCCTTGTAGAACCGCCAGCCTATCCAGAACTGAATTGGAGTTGCAAGTGCTAGCATGACATAGTTGCTCACTTCCATTGGCAGCGGAATGAAGCCTTCAAGCTGCTCAGGAAACATATGTGGAAGTGTCAGTATTACTATTGGAATCGTGAGGGCGACGCTAATTGCAACATGCCTCTTTAGCTTTTTCATTTCCCTCTCAGGCTCTGTGAACTCGTTAAGGCATTGAGTGCTGCAGAAATAGTATTTCCTTCCATCTGCCGCGGTATACTGGATTGAGTCTGGCCTTTCTTCAACAAACATGCCACACACTGGATCTGTTGCCATGCGTATCACTTGCACCTATTCATATATAGCAACAGGAGTTTACAATTGTAAAACGACGAACAGGAAGAATGAGGAAAATAAAAAGAAGCAGGGTTTGTCAACCCTGTCTCTTGGTCAGCGCCAATATTCCGCCTATGATTCCTAAGATCGGACCTATGATAAAGCCGCCCATGCCAAAGAGCCCGACTATACCCGAGATCAGGATGGCAACACCCCACATGTTCGCGCTTTCTGGCTTTTTGTAGATTGAGTATCCGCCGACGACTGAGACTGCTCCAGCACCTATTGAAATTGCCGACATTGTCCCGACAGCAGCCCACATGAATCCACCTGACATCATGTCAAAGCCGCCTCCCATCATTCCTCCACCCCAGCCCGGCATCCCTGCCGGGATCCAGATGCTGAACATTGATAGAGCCAGTACTCCGCCTGCAACCATTAGAGACCCGCCTATTACTGACAGTATTGATGACAGCGAAGCGCCTTTCTCAGACCTTGAAACGCTTTCCATGTCCCTTTCGTATGTATGTTCGTGAAAGCAGAATATAGGTAGCAGGTCTGCAGTGCATTGCACAATCATCCCACCTTGATGGGTCTTTTGTGTCACGCAATGGTGACTTGGGACAGATACCTTAATTTTACACAGTTGCCCCCAATCTGGGTGCGAATGTCGTTTACAGTAACTCTAGTGGCTATCTTGCTCACTGTCTCTTTGACTGCCGGTTTCACCTTTGTACAGGCATCTGCTCAGGGCGACCATATGCAGATGGGCGACTCTATGAGCGTGACAACAACGCGCAATAACCAGACTTCGCCTGTAGTATATGAAATTCCAGACAGCGGAGTCCAAGTAAAGCTGTCGTGGCAGCCTGAAGCCATCAGCACGAATGGGACAACGACGTTCACATTTGAGTTCATAGACACAGATACTCAACAGCGCTTACAGAATGTGTCCTATGCTGTGCACATGTCATTAGACGGCAGAAGTATGGGTCATGCGCACGAAGGCACCGCTTCTGAAGGTATTGGGACAATAGAGCAAGAGTTTGATTCCACTGGCTCTCTGGCTATTGTAGTAGAGTCGATCATGATTGGAAATGACACGCCGGTAGAAGGCTCTGCTCAGTTTGGTGTGGCCGTAGTACCCGAGTTTCCTATGGCTGCAGCCTTGGTTATGGGTGCCACCGTGAGTAGCATGATAGTAGCGGCACGATTATTGAAGACAAAGAAACTATAAGATCACGGTTGAAGGATGGCTCGTTTAAGCCACCCAATTTTTTGTCTTGGAAATAATCTAGCCCGCCGCCATCGCTGCCTCCTTTTGACCTGATGCATTGGGCTTCTTGATTGCCACCAATACCACAACAGCCGCTACCGCTGTAACGATTGCCGCGCCAATGAACACCAGATGGAACTGTTGTTCAACGCCTCAATCGCACCAGTTCCGCTATTTTCCACTTGCAATGTGTATGCTGAATCGACTTCAACCATGATCGCCAATCCTAGCGCAGAGCCAATCTGGTAACTTGTGTTTACGATCCCATCAAGCCAGAGATCGATTTGTCAAAAGTTGATAGTAGCAAGAAAAGCAGGTTCTTTGGAGATGATACCGTCAAGCATCTAGAAGACCAAAAGAAGCATTTCCATGTTAAAGTAGACAATTTGAAGGTAAAGATGCAATGCGAGTATTGTGGCGGACCCATCAACGGCAAAAGCCAAAAGTGCTTGAATTTGCAAACTTTCAAAGGCTCTTTTGCTGCATCGGATGCAAGAACCACTATGGGGAAAAGTATATGCTGGCAGGATAGAATCCGTAGTAGAGCAGTATAAGGAGATGCAAAAAGAGGCAAAAAAGCTGCCTCTGAAAAATGTTTGATGGCCAAAAAGGAGGGTCAAGCAATTTTTGATAGGACTTTGTGGTAGACCTCGATGGCCTTACTTACTGCAAGCTTTTTCTTTTGGTAACAAACATGATGTTGTGATTTGTTTGTGACAAATCCTTTACAATATATTGGACACAATCTTGGACGTATATAGTTGTCCAGAATTGGGCATCTTTATGCTCGCCTTTACGTCATAAGAAAGGTCTAGACGTAGTAGTAATAACACACGCGTATTTTTCCCAATAGTATACTACTCTGTTGTATGAGGCAGCTTTTTGTTATATAGATGCCGGCGGTTGTTGCCGCCGCCGGCACCATGAACAAGTTCCGTTACAGACAGGCTGTAAACAAAAAATTGAAGTAAGGGCTAGCTTTTTAAAATATATGTATTATATAGTACTTATTTTATAATACTTATCATATAGTACTTATTTTCATATAATCTTTATATAATTAATGACTAGAAGTTTCGAGGATGAACAAGGCAATTCTTGCAGGAATTGCTGCCGGTGTTCTGGTAGTAGGGCTTATCTTAAGTCCAGTATTTTCAGGAAACCCGCTATCACCAGCACAGGCACAATCCGGTGAGCATAAGAAAGTGACCCTGATAGCAAGCGAAAAGCAACTCCAAGTAGCACCGAACAATCCTATACATCCTGGCGGAATCATATACAACGCAATGGTCTTCAACGGCACAATCCCCGGTCCAGTGATATCTGTTGACCAAGGAGATACCCTTGAAATCACACTGGTAAACGAAGGTCAATTAATTCACAGCCTGGACTTCCACGCAGGCATTGGCCCATCCAAGGCCCTGTCTGGCAATGTCGCAGCTGGCGAGAGCAAGACATGGACACTCGATGCAGTGAATGCAGGTGTATTCCTGTACCACTGTGGCGCTGATGGTCTGAACGGCGTATGGGAACACATTGCCAACGGCATGTACGGTGGTGTAGTGGTGCACCCACAGAACGAAAAGCCGGCAAAGGAGTTCTATCTAGTCTTTGGTGAAATATACAACAGCAAGGATGGTGGACCATTTGTCGGAAGCAATGGCGAAGTAGGATCATTTGACATTAGCAAGCTGTGGACTGACAACCCAGATCTGATACTGACCAACGGCATGGCTCACAAGTACGTGCCATCAGTTGGAAGCGCTTCAGTTATTCCACTGAATGACAACTTTGAGCTATTCAAGGTAAAGCCGGGTGAGCTGACAAGATGGTACATCGTCAACCCAGGTCCGAACGGCTATGTCGCGTTCCACTTTATCGCAGGCCAGATGGATGTAAGGGATGGCTCGATCAAGAACAGGTATGGCACGCAGCTAAAGAACGACGAGACATGGACGATCCCGCCAGGTTCCGCGACAGTCATTGAAGCAGTCTTCCCAGAGGAAGGTCTCTACGTAGGCGTTGACCACAACATGAGCCACGTTCTCAAGGGCGGGGCGTTTGGGGTTCTGGCTACACCAGATGCAACAGACGGCGACCATCCAGCAGGCACCATGGTACCCGCAAGAGGAAGCGATCAAGTCTCCGTAAGGAACGACTTTGACATAGCTGACGCGGGCATCACCGATGACAAGCTGTGGATGACTGTCAACGGCATTGCTGGCGGAACAACACCAACAAGCACATCTGAAATCTATGCCTATGTCTTTGCAACGGACGCAGGCATATTCGCAGCAACCTCACACGGTGTTGAAGACAGCGACCAGGTAGCCAACGACTTGTTCTGGCACACCCACAAGGTGGAACTTGACTCGAACAACTGCATCACGGGCATTCAGTCAACACCAGAGCAGGCTGGCACGGTCATGATGAAGGGCAACACGGTCGAGATTTCTGGTAGCGGTGCGTCAAGCGTTGATGCCGCAATGGCAGTCGGGCTGACAATCGACCAGAACATCTGCGTAAGCGAAGTCTTTGACAGCCAGTAATAAAAGCAAGTGGATGGCAACCCCATCCATTTTCTCTTTTTTCATTTCTTGTTTAATAATGCTATCTGCGACAATGGCAATAATAATGATATTATTATTATCATTGCTGCTGCCGCCATATCAATTCCAATATGCACACGCTCAGGAAGAGGGAATAATAAGGCTCCTTCCTGGATCAAGCAACCGAGGCTCCACAGCTTATGTCGAGCCTTCATTTTACATAGTGCGGACCGGGGACATGCTAGAGTTCTTCAATACAGACACCGAAGAACATAGAATACTTGTAAAGAAGAAATCTGCAACCGGTGACACTACTATATTTGACTCTGGCAATATTTTGCCCAAAGGCTCTTCAAGTCACCTGTTCTCGGAGAGTGGCCTGTACCATTTCGAATGCTCAATTTATCCTTGGATGACTGGCGGTGCTTGCAACAGATGATATGCTTACTCTTGCCAAGACCAGTCGATATGGCTTTGACGCCCAACTTTCATGGAGCCCCGCGGCCCCTCAGCAGGGTCAGCAGACATACTTTATCATAGAATTCATTGATGCAGACGACGGAGGGTACAAACAGCATGTGGACTTTGTGCTCAGGCTCGAGAATGTTTCCGATGGCTCGGTGATGCATAGGTATAGCAAGCATTCTACACAGGGGCTAGAATTTGACAAGTATACTTTTGTACAGCAGGGTGAGGTTAAAGCAGAGCTTGAAGTCTATGCTGTAGACTTTATTCCGGTTGATCCGGATATCTTGAAATTTGATATGATGATAGTAGTAGTACCCGAGTTTCATTTACCCGTAATTGCTGCAACTACGGGTATTGTTGTTGTGCTATTATTGCTACTACGATACAAACCAGAATGATGATGAAGAAGAAGGGAGCGTGTCGTCATAATAAGGGAGAAAGTCCTTCTCTTGGCTGATTAAGCCAAAGAAAGAATATACATACAATATCATCATCTATTTTCTTCTATATTATCCAAAGATGTTATTGTTATTATCATGACCGCTTTTCATTGAAGATAGGACAGAGCGAAAGTGGATCCCTTGCTCGGTCAGGTATATCTGATTTGATCCGTCATTAGTAGTCCTCACCCAATCAAGCATCTTTAGCAGCTCGATATACCTCATGCAATTTGGGTAATTCAAGCCGGTCTTGCCGGCCAGATTGGTCTTTTTGATTTGTCCTGAATCGCCAAGAATGTCCAGTATACGCTTAATTACAACAAGCGAAAACGAATTACCGCTGTTGCTTTCGCGTACCGAAAACATAGTCTATTCTCAGTTTTGTAATTTATATGCATTCTTCTATAAGATAATAACAGAGGATACTTTCAGTGGCGCAATACGGAGAATATTGCAAAATATACCGTCATTTCAGCACAAATTTGATTTCCACCTTGAGCTATCCCCGGAAGGCAAAAGTGTCATCATCAAACAAATTGTAACGTCCCGGAGGACTCTGTCGGTCGGAATGGAAAGTCGCCTTCGCAAACTCTTTAGATGGTATGCCAGTAAATGCAATCTTCTCCCTTTGGAAAACATTGACCAGCTGGAACAGGAACTAGAATCAATGCGCATAGAATTGGGTACTATATCCAAGACTTGGATAGATTGGTAGAATTGCAGCAGCAAGGCATAGAAGAAGCATAAGACAGAAAATCCAAGCCATCAAAGACAAGCAATTACAGCCTATCTAGGGAGCTGCTGCAGCAGCAGCACCAGCTCGATAACTGTATCCTTTATTCATTATATGATTTTGCCCCTGCCCACCGACTTGGAAAGTCAGTCAAATGGGTATTATTATTGCGTGGGCAGGGGTCGACGGAAATGCCGATGATATGACAGCATAAATTATCGGGACTTGATGATATTAAAATCTGGATTAACCAAGTTAAGTCTAGAACGTTTTCGAATCTGAACAGGTGAGGAGAGATATAATCTATTTTAGATCCTCTGTTTGTTTGCATAGCAATCTTTTGCCAACATAGAGGTTGCAGTGTAAACTTGTTTCTCAAATAGAACGAGGCGTGTGATTGCTGCGACTGGCAATGAAATATTATTCTACTATGGCAGGATTTGCAATAGCCGGTACAATGATAGTTGTTGCACTGGCGATAATCCTGGTGCAGAATGATAATCCTTTCGCACAACAGGTTAGAGCAGATTCAGAAGAAGAGGACAAAGAGAAGAATCAGAATCAATACAGGAACAATGATTGGCCTAACATCCATTCCAATGTAGATACAGACTTTAATCCTGTGGTGAAGTTCCCGCAAATAAGCGAAAGTGCATTTATTCATCCATTTGCCGTGGTGATAGGCGACTGCCACATTGGCAAGATGGTTCTTGTGGCTCCAACGGCAGTCTGCAGGGGCGATGAAGGAACACCGATACATGTTGGAGACTACTCGAACATACAGGATGGCGTGGTTTTACATGCTCTTGAGACAACTGAAAACGGCAAGAACCTAGATAGTAGAAAGTTCAGCAAAGATGGGGAATTGTTGATGGGTAACGACTCTCGATTTGATGATGAAGGATATGCTATATGGGTAGGCGACAGGGTCAGCCTGGCACATGGCTCGCTGGTACATGGTCCGGCATGGATTGGCAACGATACATTCGTCGGGATGGAAGCGATGGTATTCAATGCCAAGGTGGGAAATAACGTGGCAATAGGCGTTGCCAGCACGATTACCGGCGGCGTCGTGATACCGGACAACAAGTTTGTTCCACCTGGAGCAGTAATAACAACGCAAGAGCAGGCAGACGCCTTGCCTCCCAGGGTAGGAAGCCCGTACGAGAACATCAACGAGGGCGTAATCCACGTCAATGAAAATCTGGCGGAAGGCTATGACGAGATGGACCTGGAGAGGATAATCCACGAGAGAGAAGCAGAGATGGAGAAAGGAATGCTTGAGACAAGCCAGCCTCCTTCTTCGCCGTCGTCATCATCGTGAAAGAAGTAGTAATAGCTCTTCTCCCCCTCCTTCTTGTGGACGGTCTCTTTATCCCCTGCCTTTTTTGTATCGGGATAAGATGTGATAATAATATCCAAAAAATCATGATATGCAGCGTGAATTAAGAAAAGAATAGGACACGTTCAAAAACTGAAACAGTTTTGATCGCGCAGTGGGGGCTCGCTACTCAAAGAAGTCCTTTAGATGCAGATAGTGATTCTTTATTTTTGATACCAGCTTTTCGTCGGCAGTTAGCAATGCCATGCCAAGCTGGTTTGATAGCTCGACATAAACAGCATCATAATAGCTGATCTGCAAATTCCTCGCAGTCCTGATCGATTGCGATGCTAACCTTGAATCCAGCTTGACCAAGTTAATGTCAATGTCGATAAGGGTAGTTATTGCACTGGCGCAGTCCTCAACTCCAATCTCTTTGTTTTTCCATATCGCATTTGCGACCTCGTAAATGAGGTGTTCTGGTGCGTAAAGCTTGACCTTTCCGGCTACAAAAGCGTCTCTGACTTTTATCGCCTTATCTGTAAGGTCCTCGTTGCTGAACCACTTTGCCGCTACGCTTGCATCCAGCACGTAGGATGATGACGATGTTCTTGATCTATCTGGCAACTATCAAGCATCACGGTCCTCTCTGATTGATTTCACAGAATCAAATTTTCCCTTGCGAGTCTTACTCCTGATCCTGTCCATAGATTCTGCGGCCCTTTTTCTCTTTGATTCCCTTATTTTCTCCTCGATTGCCGCCCTGAGGTAACTGGGCCAGTCTACGTCGACTTCGCCCATCTTTTCTTTTACCTCCTTGGATATCCTGATGCTCAGGATGTCGCTGCTCATGTTATGTACGTATGTATGTATTACACTTGCGTATACTTAAATGCATACTATTATGTAAACAAATAATCCCTAAAATTATACATCATGAAAAAGCATATTATAATGTCGCATTATAATATCGTTGTAATGGAAAGGCCGCTTGAGGTGAAGGTGAGGAAAATAGGCACCAGCTACGGTGTGATAATCTCAAAAGAAGTTCTTGATAGCATGAAGGTTGGCGAAGGTGACACCTTGATTATCAAGGAAATGGAAGCGGTAAAGAAGGCCAAGGACATAAGAGGAATGTTTCCGGGTCTGACCTTTGAGCGCGAACACGGGACTGACAGGATTTGAGCGTTGAAAGAGGAAGCAAAACCTTTGCAGGTCATGTCCTTGACACCTATGCTTGGGTAGACTATTTAGCCGGTGACGGGGGTGCAAACAAGGTCGCCGAGCTTTTGGACAACCCGCATGGCAAGCTAGTTACCCCTGCAACCGCTGTGGCAGAGCTGACAGAAAGGCTCTTGCGGGAAGGAATCGATAAATCGAAAATACAACAGGTAATCAAGTTTATTGGCAGCAAGAGTGAAATTTATCCATGCGACGAGGAGGTGGCCTTTCGGGCCGGAGAGCTCAACTTTGCCCAGAAAAAGAAAGCAAAGGACTGGGGGATGCTAGACTCGCTAAACTATGCAGTGGCCAACGTGCTGCGCTGTAGATTTGTCACAGGAGATCCGCACTTTAGGGATTTTAAGAGAGACGTTGTTTTTCTGCGCTAGGGATTTTTCGGCAATGTACACCGGCTATCGTAATCCACTGTCCGGATTGACCGAGCATCGATCTAAACCCTTAATAGAATTGTCTTCGTCAATTGCCTACAATGAGCAATGATGAGATGATGAGAAAAGACGTAGAGCAAATGTTTGGCAGCTTTCCGGGCTTCTTTGACGGGGTGCCGCAAGACGTAATGGCCCAGATGTGGCCAATAATGAAAAAATACATTTTTGGACAGTCGGCAATTCCGCCAAAGTATAGAGAGATGATTGGGCTTGCAGTTGCTGCCACCCTAAAGTGCCCATACTGCGAAACGTTCCACAGGGGTGCTGCAAAGATGTATGGTGCCACTGAAGAGGAATTGAAAGAAGTCGGAGCGATTACGGGTCAAACTGCTTTCTGGAGCTCTGTATTGCATGCACAGAACTATGACATCAACACCTTTACAAAAGAATTCCAAGCGATTGGAGAAAAACTATCGAAAAAACAACAGCAGCAATCCATGACAGCTTAGGGGCTATGCAGCAAAAAAGAAGACACAACCCCGCAGAGAAGATGGAACATAGCGTCGACCGCTTTTGGAGGAATCGCTATCGCATATGGTGGACTATCAACCGAGAAACATTTCGTAACTGTTGCCGGTGCTGCCATTGCTGCAATAATGGGAGTTATATCAAACTTGTAAAGCAGAGCAGATTATTTGAGCAAGATCATCCCAAGCCTAGAACTTTCCTGCACAATGGCTTAATGTGATTCTATGGTACTTTATCCATGTCAGTTTCAGCTTGGTCACGCGAGTCTAGTAAATGCGAGTTATGTGGCCTGAAATTCCTTTTAGGTTCTTAATAAATAGTATATAACAAGCCAATAAACAGAATCGCTACTATTTTCTCAAGACCTATATTTTCGTATTCCAACAATTCCACCAATTGAAGCTGACACCAGCCCAATCCAGCTATTGAGCTGTTCGGGATAAAGCATGGAAGTAATAGCTGCCATTACAAATCCACCTAGAACAAGCGCAGAGAGCACAAACAGCACTATTGTGCTTGATTTGTCCGTGCGACTTCTTCCAGATTTTTGCATAATACTGCAAAAGTGTATACTCCTTACATGATTTATTATTTACTCATGTGAAAAATGCAAGTGGTTGCAGTATTAGTATAATTTTCACAAAAGGGCGACAAAGGCGAAGTCGCCCCTTCGCCTTTGCTACTTTCTTTAGTAATTTATGTTTTTTCTAGATTAAAGTTCCACTTCTAAGCCAACAATCGAGTAGCGGATCTGGAATGCAGATGCAGGGTCATTGTAGATCTTTTGGGTTCTAAAGCGAACAAGAAGCCTTGTCAACACCCCTCCCGATATCCAAAATAGCAATTTTACTATAATGATAGAGGATTACCTACCGAAAATACTGGGCTACCTAGCCATCGCAGCATTGACCGCCATAGCAAGACACCTTGCATCACGAAAAAGACGCAACAGAATCAGTTTTTAATAATATTTACATAGTACTTTCTTCTATTATGCGACATGTCTAATATAGAACCATTTCTTTTCCGCTTTAGAAAAGAGTGCGTATCACCAAGAAGATTATCCTTCCAGCCAGAAACGATATACGATTCTAAATCCGATATGATGCTAGTTAAAGAGGAAGGACAGTACATTCCTGCCATTGATTCGCTTTCTCAACGCGGGCTAGGAACGAAGAAATGTGATATCGAGAAGGGCGAGGATCAAAAAGATTCTCTCATGTGGTAAAATTCGCTGAATCTACATTATGATATTAATTCTGACTAATAAGCTTGACATATCTGCTGATTATGTGGTAAGAGAATTACGCAGTAGGAATCTTTTGCCAGTTCGTTTGAATACAGAGGACATTATCGATGGTCAATCATTCATTAGATTTCAAGATAGAAAGCAGCAAGTACAAATCATGGGTAAAGTTTTGGATAGTCTAAAGAGTGTATGGCTTAGAAGACCTGGAAGACCTTTCGATGTAAATGTTGCCAATCCAAAGACAAATCGGAATCCCATTCATGGGTATATTGAGAACCAGTGGCATGTATTCTTAGAAGGTCTTGAAGCAATAAGTGATGCACTATGGATAAACAATCCTCATGCTAATAGACGAGCAGAAAACAAAATCAATCAGCTTAAGACCGCTAGTAGCTTAGGATTTACTATTCCTAATACATGCATAACGTCGAGTAAAGCAAAGGCGATCGAATTCTTCAGTGAATGCAAAAACGGTATTGTTGCCAAAGCGCTAGATACTCCACTTATTGAATATCCTGATAGAGATTATTTTATCTTCACTAATGAGATTAACTCTTTAGATGAAACCAATGACGAGGAATTCAGAGTAGCTCCAACTATCTTCCAAGAACGCATCATTCCGAAAATTGATTATCGAGTAACTGTGATAGGAAATGAATGCTTTACA
Source organism: Thermoproteota archaeon (assembly GCA_040757615.1). Lineage (GTDB taxonomy): Archaea > Thermoproteota > Nitrososphaeria > Nitrososphaerales > Nitrososphaeraceae > Nitrososphaera. The sequence goes on from JBFLWZ010000038.1 coordinate 14,113, forward strand.
GTTAGAGCGGTAGCTCCAGAGGGAAAAAATATCCAAATTGACTGGAGGGCCTCCAAGGATGAAATTAATTTTGTCCGATGCGACTTGCCTAAAGATATAGTAGAGCTATGTATTGAAATAGTAAATAAATTCGGTTTAGTCTTTGGAGCAATAGACTTGGTTGAGTCTGAAGGGAAATTTTATTTTCTTGAGATTAATCCCAATGGAGAATGGGGATGGCTTCAAAAGAAACTTCAGATCCCTATCGCTAAAACAATTAGCGATTATCTCATAAAGGGAAAATGATGTGATAGAGAATTGAGGAAAAGTGATATTCTTGACGTCATTTTTCCTTTATATTCTGCGACTAAGAATTATGGGGCATTAAGGAAGGATTATGAAGCTAAGCTTAAGGCTAAATCAAAAGATATAGCAGAACTCATAGCAGATGCACGAGCTAGGAATCTTGATGCTAATTTTACTCATAAGATGGCAGATGAAGTGTATGATATAGAATTGCAAAGAAAGAGTACATTGGATGTAAAAGCTACGGCATTGTTAGGAGCTTCAGGAATTGCAGCTTCGTTAGTATCCATCAATCTTACGGACATTGCTGATATC
>JBFLWZ010000039.1:0-14690 GCA_040757615.1 Thermoproteota archaeon
TGGGTGGAGGCGCCGGAGCAGGCCATATATCGGGACCAAATCTCTTTGTTGCATACATCAGAGCCCAAGTGGTAAAGATGAACGACGATGTAAAGCCGGGAATCGCCCATCCTGCTCCTGTACCACCAAGAGCAAACATGTCGCCCATCAAATGAGCGAATGCCATCCAAGAAAATGCAGTAATCGCAGCTCCAAAGACTGAAATAAAGAATGTCGCTTTGTTTGCTTTAACAAAAGGACCCGACCAGAAAGCCATGCCCGTTAGTATTGAGTTATACCCAAATAGCCCAAATGTTACGAGCCCGTAATCGGCCCCTGCAAGAATTGCAACCCCTGCACCTACCAACCCAGACAAGACCATCATAGCACCCGCTTTTCTTGATGCCAAGAAAACACCTGCAAGAATCAGTATTCCAGTGATTGGAGAACTGAACAGAGGAACTTCTGCGATGCCGTTGAATAGAGTATAGAAAAAGTCTAGCACAGGGTCTCCAGTTGAAAAAGTTGGAATAGCCATTACATTGTCAATCTATGAAAGTATTGTTTAACGATTTGTAACTGACATCGATTTATTAGCAAGCTGAATTTTTGCCGATGTCGCCTTTGCTTGCCGTTCGATTTCAAAAAATGTTCTGACGGTTGCCAAAAAAAATAAGCCGATGTCGGCAGAATCGGCTGTTACTGCTGAGGTCTGTAAGCAATTGAGTCGGTTGATTTCCTCTTGATAGACAATTTTCTATTAATTAGCTCATCTTTTAATTAAAGAATAAGTAAAGAAGGGACAGAGTCAAGTCGGGTATTGATAGCTGAACCGTTTAACCACATGATAGAGCTGATGTTTGGGCCTCTGGAAGGCAGCATCAATGATGCAACACCAGCCGGCCTGCTGGTTCTGGGGCTCATCATGGGTCTCCGCCATTCTCTGGAGGCGGATCATCTGGCAGCAGTTTCCACCATAATCGCAACCAACAAAAGGAACAGATTCAGAGCGCCTATGCTGGGAGCCCTGTGGGGGATTGGTCATACAACTTCACTGCTTATCGCCGGCGCTATAGTTCTGCTACTGGCTGTAAACATTCCAGAGCGAGTAAGTGGAATGCTAGAGTTTGGAGTAGGGATAATGCTGGTGCTGCTTGCGGTTCAGGCTTTGACCGGCTTCAAAGTAGGCCGTTTCTTGCGGGGAATTGTGCGGCATGAGAGACATGCTCACCTTCACATTCATGAAGACGTGGGAATAGCTCACACGCACGACCATGACCACGAGCAAGACCACGAACATGGGCACAAGTCTCTAATCGTCGGAATGGTTCATGGAATAGCGGGAAGCGGTGCGTTGATGTTAGCTGTGCTATCGACCATACACTCTGTCCCACTTGGGCTTGCGTACATTGCAATCTTTGGCGCTGGATCAATAGCCAGCATGGCAGCAATGAGCACGCTTATCGGCTTACCAATCGCCAAAGCAAGAAATCGCAAAGTCAACCTTGCGCTAAAATATGTGTCTTCGGCAATTGCGCTCGTGATTGGAATCGGGCTGATCTACAATCTTGGCGTAGTGGAAAGAGTTTTTGTACAATAGCGTCACCTGAGAATACGAAGACATAAGAACACAACAATCTGACTTGTTCGCTTATTTTATCAAAACGACAGGTACGGACGCAGACTTGAGCACTTTGCTGCTTACGTGTCCAATTTCCTCCGCTTTGCCCAGACCAGTAGTCCCCATTGCTATCAAATCCACTCCAAGTTTTTCTGCCATTTCCACTATCTTTGTTGCAGGATCGCCCAGTTTTACCATCCTCTCATATTTCACAAGATATCTCCTTTTTGGCAGCAGGATGCTCCTCAGCATCTTCTTCCCCTGCTCTTCCATGGCAGCGGTCAGTTCATCATCGATAGATTCGTCGCTCTCGTCCATCCATTCTATCACATTTAGAATGTATACAGTAGTGGCTGCTCCTCTACCGGCGCTAACTATGTCAACTGACGAATTCAGAGCTCTTAGTGATTGGACCGATCCATCCAATGGTACGAGTATCTTCTTTTGGTAGGTCGGTTCGTTGCGGCCTATACCATCATATTCTGATCGGGAATTTGCGAATCTATCATTGAACCTTGCATCGACTATGTCACGTCCGATCCTTTGAAGCACATTTACGATGCCATTCCTCGATTCTATCAGAGGCAATAGTATGATTACCGCAGCAGCTGCGCCTGCCCACAATACGGCAATCCCAACCCAAACTGAATATACAGTCAGAGAAAACACATAACCTGATAGATATAGTGGCATAGGCCAAGCTACAACAAGCACAAGCGTAAGCGCTATGGCGACTTTGTATCCAAATCGTGAGGCTCGCCTGAGGTATTCTTCATCATTTTCACTCTCTACCTGTCGTCTTATTCTTGCATCTATGATCAATATCTTCTGCTTCATGACCCGGAAGTCAAAGTTTTCCGGTTTTATCACACTACCAAGCAGGGTAAGAATGCCGCCTACAAGGATCGAGGTGAGATTGCCTGCCAAGAGAGGGATGTTTTGCCCCGTCGAATGTACGGATATCTCTCCATAGAGGGCATGAGCTGTCGCCAACCACACCACTGAGCCACAAATCAATCCCACCAGTGCACCAGCAGTTGCAGCAATTTTGTTAGTCTTTTTCCACATCACTGCAAGAGCGATAGGTACGACTGCTGATCCTATTAGCACTCCCATGGCAAGGTAAACATATTGAAGGCTCGCTCCAATCTGCAGCAGAACCAGCGCCAGAATTCCCATTCCCATACCAAAGAACAGGATTGAAAGGCGCGAGATGCGCATGAGATTCCTTCCTGTGGCTGACGGCCTGGCATAGGTTCTGTACACATCATATGTTATCAGGGAAGAAACTGACACAAGCTCGGCCGAGCCAGCGGACATTACCGCGGTAAATAACATCGTAAGGAGGAGGATTGCACCTATGTCGCCCAAGATCTCTGAAGCTGCTGTCGGCGCTACAAGTCCCATGCTTATCTGTTCAGAGGTCAGCGGGGCGTTGATCGCTACGGCTGCAAGACCCAAAGCTGTAGCTAGAGCAAACGGAATTGCGAACCATGAAAGACCGCCAATCAAAAACCCTTTGAACGCTGATTTAGGCGCTGAGGCAATAGCGCGCTGCCAGTATGACTGATCAACGAATACTGTGCCAAAATTACCAACTATGTTAATGATTCCGAAGATTAGAGCTCCAGTGGACGTCATGGTCAGGTATGACCCGACATGGTTACCATCAACAGGCTTGATTGCAGCGGCTTCTGTCAATCTGTCAAACATGCCAGATATTCCGCCAATCTGGGGATTTGAAAAATAGATCGCGCCTACAAAAACCAGAACCACTGCAAAAAGAAAAACCGAATTAAGATACTCTGCAAGAAATGTGGCCTTTAACCCTCCAAAAAATGTATAGATAATGACGCCTACTGGAATAAGGAACGCTGCGATATAGATATTGACGCCTGTAAGAGAATTAACTACCGCCGCTCCGCCTAACACGAGCATGGCTGTCACAATTGTATTGGTCATTAACGCAAAGAACAAGAATACTTTATGGGAGTTCTTTCCAAAGCGCGCAAAAATTATTTCTGGAAATGTATGAGACGACGGGGCTTTTCTTTTGACCTCTAACGCAAGAATTGCGAAGAGGACGACTTGGATGCTGGCACCGGCGGCATACCAGAAAGGGCCGCTTATCCCAAACTGGTAGGCTACTGTAGAGGATTGAAGAAGTGTTGCAGCCCAGGTCCATGCAGATACCACCGAAGACGCGATGAGACCTGTTTTTACAGTTCTTCCAGCAGTTGAGAACCATTCAAAGGTTTTCCTTGTTCCTAGCCATTTAGTTTCTGCTCTGACCAGCAAAGTCACTGTCAGAGCCATCACTAGTCCCACTCCGAGAAGGATAAAGTATCCAATGCCCTCTGAAAGGACTACCATTTATTACTAGAAATGAAAAGTGGCATATAAACAAGATTATTATGAAGAACGATTGATTATACAGCTGGTAAAATATTATTTCCCAATAACATCTATAATCTACCTTGTCCCTCATAATTACGGGTAACAGCCGTAATGCAGGACAAGATCGACGAGCTCATTCTTTCCACATTGAGCAAAAATTCAAAGCAAGATGTTCGCGAAATCTGGGATTTTCTACGGGGATTTGGCTTTAACCTAAGCGAAGATGAGATTGAATCTAGGATTGCAAGGCTTGAAGAGGAGGGCATAATAACCGGATACACCATTTCGGTCAACACCAAAAAAATACCAAGGCGTGTTATACGCGTAGTGCTCGTAACTTTTAGGACATCGCAGCATCTTCCTAAAAGGATTGAAGGCCTGAAAAAATACTTGGCTGATGCCCCATTTGTGTTATTCTCGGGACGCACGAGAGGAGGATATGATTGGATATGCGTTCAATCGTTTCCTTCAGAGGAGATGGCTGATGAAGAAAGCGACATCTATAGAAACCTGTTTGGAGATATCATCCAGTCATACGAGGTATATGATTTCATCCCGCTCAAAGATCCATCGTTCCATTCACTTGCATACACGGACAAGGAATACAAGAAATTCCTAGATGAGTGGATTCCGCCATTTCTTCCCCGATAGCATCTAGATTCTACCATGCATGTTTACAAAATACGCGCGTTTGCTAGTCTGTGGACCGGATCTTGCCTTTGAATCTGATGCTTTCGTCTATCATTGAATGAATACGTAATCTGATGCTCATTAGAAAGTCGATTAATTCTGCTCTTTGATCTGCTTCAACCGTAGTGTGTACTTCATTGATAAGATTGTCAAGTCGGGTCAGGGTGATTTTCAGCGTCAGCGATGTCTTCTTTGCAATTGTAAGTGATTTTGGATGGGTTCGCAGTGATGAAAAGGCGGCTTCACTATCCAAAACTTCACTGTCCTGTTTTAATACGCTCTTCAATTCTCTGATTTGACGAACAGTCAAATTATTGCTCATGATGTGGTTTACCAGCTTCGGTTGCTTGGCGAGTGGAATTTCTGCTATTTCGATCGCCTGACTTATGTTCAGGCACTTGTTAGCGACCTTTTGTTTGATATCCTCAGGAAGCTTGAGCAGCTGTATATGGTGTGAAACATATTCCTCGCTCTTTCCAATTTTTCTTGCAAGCTCGCTTACTCCCCCCCATCCAAAGTCGATGACGTACCTTCTAAAAGCCTCCGCCTCTTCTATTGGATCCATCGACTTTCTTTGGACGTTTTCTGTAAGCTGGATCTCGTATGCCTGCTTGTCAGATAACTCCCTTATTTTTGCAGAAATGAATCTCCACCTCAGGCTTCTGCATGCCTGAAACCTGCGGTGTCCGGCAACGATTTCAAAACCGTTCCCAAACGGCCTAATCAATATGGGTTGCAGCAGGCCGTGCTCGCGAATGCTAGAGATCAGCGTTTCAAAATCAGGATCATTCTTTAGAAATTTGTCACGTATTGCGAACTGCGAAGGACGTATCATTTTCATTTCGATCTGTTCAACAACACTCGAGTCGACAAATTCCATGATTCCCAAATACTGGAGCCTAATACTTATCCATTGCTTGGTTTATCATAATCTTTGCAATTTGTGATAGATTAACTTTTAACATATTTCTGTAAATTGGAGAAGCTTCTTCAAATATTTGTCATCTTTTAGCAGACCGAGTCTGAGAATGCTTCAAGAAGAGTTTTCAGAACTTTACTTCCTGGACAGATATCGATACTCGATATAGTTTACCCCTATGACTGAAAAAGTTCGTCGTGTCGTTGCTTTTCCGATTTTTTCGGTAATATCCTCCCCCCATGTGCAAGTATCCCGCAGCCTTGTCACTAAGAATATTCTTTAGACGTCGTGTTTGAAAATCAGTGACATTGATTTCACCGACAATCGCTTCTAATTCTGGCTCCCTACTATTAACAGGAAAAATGGCTGCATCATTGTCAGCATTGTTCTTTTTTACTTTCTTGATTTTCAATTGCTTAAACTTCCTCCAGACATCATTAACACAACAGAATTGATCGAGCCACTCTTCTTTTGTGAACATGATTCTCTCGCGGGTATTGCTTCGCCTGTCATTTTCGACCCCTTTTCTCCGCATAAAAAATCTCTTCTGGCAGAAAGAGCTCCTGTACATCCTTTGGCAAGGACTCGTAATCTAATGATGCTTTTCCTAATGCAAAATCCTTAAGGAATTCTTCGCCCACGATCTCTGCTAGCCTCCTAGTAGGATATACGTACATCTCGTCTACCCATGCAGGATAAGTCGGCCTTACGTACCTGAAATCCTCCGTGAGCTTGAGCGTAAAGTACCATGCCATTCCTTCTCGTAGCTGATGAGTATGACTTTTGCTTATGATACCATGGATCAATTCATGAAGGTAATGACCATACTTTGCGATATCGCATCTTATTACGATTTCCTGAAGCCTGTAATCAGTCATCCCAACAAATCTTGTATCGCTATGAATGGCTCTTTCTGACGTTTCTTTTCTCCGAGAAATAACCTGCACCTCCATCTCCCAGCTTCCTCTGCAAATCAGTACATCAAATGTGGTCACAATTCCAAAGTACTTGTCTATAGTATCATTTGCAGTCTCGATAAGAGACGAGATTTTCCGAACCTCGTCGCTGCTCAAATCGGTTAGAAAGTTTATTGCAGACTTCTGCGACATGCGTTAATGATCTAGGATCACTAAAAGCAATAAATCAGGCGCATAAATATCCTTCGATCATCTTGCAAAAAATAGTTAGTCTATGTTTATATCATATGAAAACTGCAAAAGTAGCAGGGTAAGCAGAGCACGATAATTGTCAATGCAGTATTAACATAACATGTTTTGCACCATCCTGTACTATTCGACTACATGATACATATTTGATGCAAATCTTATTTTTCAGCTTCTTGATATGACTATACTACAAACAATGTCCATAGGTAGTTAAAGTTCGAAAAGTCTTTTGGTACTTTTCCTAAATCTTTCAGGATACAAGCGGAGGTACAGCTATGCATATAATTAAATTTTTCAGGTTCTGACTATTGCATAGCGTCAAGCCGGTAAAGATTTGAAAAACTAAAAAACAAGGATATGGATAGAACAAATTATTCAAGCTGATAAATTCATTCTTGTCCTAATTATTACCGAAATGTCCCAGGCGAAAGATTTCAGTTGTGCAGAGTGTGGTGCATCGTTCAGCTCGCACGAAGGATTAGTTAATCACAACAAGGAAGTTCATGGAGCGGCAATAGGAGAACAATTAAGGCAAAGTGAAGAGATCCAAAGGCAGCGCAGAGAAGAATAAAGCGGTATGTCGGAAACATGTTACTCGATAGTGATATTCCATAACACTACGGTGTCCCACCTTTGATACGAAACTCGAGGAAATGAGGCCAGTATATGATAAAATGATTGCAAAAAATGGGGATAGCAGTAGAGACCAAGACGTATTATTGCAAACAATGCAACGAGCTATGTATTAAGAAAGGGCTCAAGGATTTGATATTTCAAGAATAACATCTATTTTTTAAAACACTTACCTCTGACATCTTTTGTTAGACGGCTGCCGCGTCTTGCAGTCTTCTTAAAAACGAACCCAAAGGAATCTGCCCAAGGGCTTTTTGTAGTGTATAATGGACAATACTGTGTAACAAATTCCAGATTCATAAAACGACTTGACCAGTGTCAGCTCCTCTCATAATACAAATAATTACCATTTAACGGCAGTACCTTAAAAAAGGGTAAAATGTACCCAAAACGACGATGTTAGAAGGTACCAGACCATTGTTTAGGGCAGGATCTTTTGAGTTCCAGACGAGGCACCTGTTGGTAATAGCAGTGCTTGCCCTTGCATTCACTTCGGCGCTCATCATGAGGTTTTACCCGGTAAAATACGGATTTTACCTCAACGAGTTTGACCCGTACTTTGACTACCGCGCCACCAAGTTCATCATAGACAATGGTCTGGACGCGTACTGGCAGTGGCATGACACAATGTCGTGGTACCCCGAGGGTCGTCCCATCCCAGAGACTTCTCAGTCCGGTTTGCATATCACGACTGCGATATTATACTCTATGTTTGGCGGCGGAAGCGACCTCCTAGATTTTACCATAGTGTTTCCAGCGGTAATCGGTTCGCTGACTGTCGTCGCAGTCTTTGCCCTTGTAAGAGTGCTTGGCAATACAACTGCGGGGTTGTTCTCGGCGTTGGTCTTTGCCTTCAGCCCCTCCATAATCCAGAGAGGTAACCTTGGATGGTTCAAGTCTGAGCCGCTCGGCCTCTTTTTTGGCATCATTGCAGTATACCTCTTCATTTCTGCAATAAAGCACAAGGAGATCAAGTATGCGATACCCAAGGCAATTGTAGGAGGCCTGATGCTCGGCATGGCAAACGCCTCGTGGGGAGGCATCCAGTACTTTAGCATCCCGATTGCGATCTTTTTCATTGCGTTACCCTTCTTTAGAAGGGACCTGACGATCCCAATGTACGTCGCAATAGCATTCACGGTATTCACTATGATAAGCGCGGCTGCGTTCCCAAGGCCAGGCATCGAGTTCGTTCTAGGGCTGCCGGGCTTGGCCATGATAGGAGGAACAATCTTCCTCGTCATTGCGAACTTTTTGAAAAAGTTCAGTGGGCCGCAAAAGCAACTGCGCAATACCGCGTTCTTGCTGATCGCCTTTGCAGTAGCCGCAATTGGTCTGCTAGCAGCAGGGGCATATATATCTCCAACCTTCAGGTACCTCAACGCAATAAACCCGTTCCTGAGCTCTCAGCTTCCGCTTGTAGAATCAGTTGCAGAGCACTTTACGCCCACTGTGGCGGACTACTTTGTAGACTTTTCCGTGCTGTTGATGTTCGCTGGGCTTGGTGCATGGCTTGCATTTAGGCGCAGGGACGACACGTCGATATTTGCACTGATACTTGGCATAACTGGTGTGTACGTCAGTGCGACTTTTGCCAGGTTGCTCGTGTTTGCGTCCATGGGCATCATTGTCCTTGCAGGGCTTGGCCTGTACGAAGTAACTCGCAGCATAATGGCGTACAGGGAATCAACCTCAACCCCGTCCGCAGCTCCCAAGCCGATGGCAGCTACAAGGGAGGAGAGGAGAAAGATCGAGTTTGCCAGCAGAGCACACTCCACTTCCGGCAAGGGCGTAAAGATAGCCTATGTCGCAGTCACAATCATGATGCTTTCGCTTCCGATGTTCTATCCGTTCAACTCCAACTGGCTGAGCTCTGCAGACATCCCTGCTGCAATTGCAAACGGCGGCACAGGATTTAGGATGCAGACTGACGACTGGACCAACGCCATGGAATGGATCGAACAGAACACAGAGGAAGATGCAGTGATCGCATCATGGTGGGACTATGGGTACTGGATTACCACGCTTGGCAATAGGACGACACTTGCTGACAACGCAACTCTAAACTCTACGCGCATTGCCACGCTTGCCAAGATGTTTATCTCTGACGAGCAGTCTGGCTTGAAGATCGCCCAAGACCTCCAGGCAGACTATATCTTGGTTTACAGCGTCGGCCAGATAAGGTTTTTCGGAGAGACCAACGCAACGGACGGAGGCGAACCTGAAAGGATAGCCATCTACACGCTTGGTCAAGGCGGAGATGAGAGCAAAAAGCAATGGTTCATGAGGATCGGAGGCTTTGATGAAACGCAGTACATCGAGCGCGACGGTTTCACACCTACACCAGCGTTCTGGAACAACACGCTCCTTGGCAAGCTATTCCCATTTGAGCCGCTTTATTACGCGGAATTTGGACCGCAAGGCCCCACCAACATACAGCCAAGATGGCAGCCCGGACTGCAGGGCCTCTACGCGCAGAACGTAAAGTACCCTGCAGACGGAGGAAGCGACCAGCCGCTGCATCTGGTATACGCTTCGCCAAGCTTTGAAAACGAAGAGAATATCATGTTTGGAGTGTTCATCTACAAAGTCAACCACGATTATATTCCAAACCCACAGGGAGACCCATACGCTGCACCAGAGCCAGTCCAACCAACCGCAGACATGACACCTTCAAACGAGATCGCAGTGATCAACACAACACAGGGAACTATAGAGATGGAATTCTTCCCCAACGCGGCTCCAAACCACGTCAAGAACTTCATTGACCTTGCCAACAAGGGCTTTTACAACGGGACGCTCTTCCACAGGATCGATCCAGGATTTGTGATACAAGGAGGCGATCCCAACACCAAGGATGATGACAGCGACAGGAACACGTGGGGACAGGGAGGTCCGGGCTATACGATAAACGCTGAATTCAACGACATCCCGCATGAAAGGGGCATAGTGTCGATGGCAAGGACAACTGATCCAAACAGTGCCGGCTCACAGTTCTTTATCGTCTTGGAGGACTCGAACTTTTTGGACGGCCAGTACACGGTGTTTGGCAGGGTGATAAGCGGAATGGATGTTGTAGACAGGATTGCAAGGCTCCAGACGGTTGGAGGAACAGGGCCAGACGCAGAACAGCCCATCAACATAGAGCAGGCAAGGATCCGATCGATTGAGATAGTTGAAAGGTAACGGCCTATATCTCATCCCCACCGTCCTCTCATTTTGTGAGAAAAATTCTACAGTTCAGAAAGATATAATATATTAAATGCCATAAATCGCTGTATTGGTAAATAGGGGAAACTGGGTCAGGAGACGGTGGCTTGATTTTAGACAGGGCCATAGTGTTTATCTGATATTCCTCATGACATTTGCCAATTTTGTCACAATACAGTTTGCATTGCTGATAGATAGAATCCCAGCGCTTAACTCTGTTTTCCCAAATCTTTGGATTTTCGCAGCCGTTTTTGTGGCGGGTTATGTTCCGCTCGCAATTGTTATTGGATACTGGCATAGAAAGAGCCAGTGGAAGATAGAGCAGGAAGCATATTTCAATGAAAATGTTGTGCAGGCCAGACTTTGGCTTTTCATGTTGGAATTGATCGAAGGTAATGTTACTGATGAGGAGAAGAAAGAAATGCGAAACATGCTCAGGCAGATCATAAAGAAGAACCCTGCAAGTCAAGAATTATCCAGCAGGGTGGATGAAAAATCAAGGAGAGTTTTGAAGCAGGATAACAAAGATAACAAAACCTAGCTAGATATTAATAAACCGGATCTCATTCATCCGCAAATTTCAAGTATCAAAGAAAGTATTTGATCTAGGAATTTCCTGCAGGTACCAACTCTTGCAACTTCATATTTTCGTTAAGACACACAATATGCTATAACGCAGTCTTTCACTAGAATCAAGGTGAATTCTCCATCTTGTAATACATTACGATGATTTTATTTCAATAGTCTACATCACAGTCCTAGATGTTGCCTGAGTCGGCGGTTCTGAATGATCCTCAGATATTTACGGAAATCCGCTTCATGGAGTTCGACATCCTTACTCAGGTATCCTTGTAGCATGTATATAGCTGCTAGAGGATTGTTAAGTGCCCTACGCCCTATGTTGATTATACAATAAGGGATCGAAGTGCCCAAGGCTTTTAAGGCCTTACCTTGTCCTACGTATGTCTTCTTTCCATAATTGCCTCCAGTTTTCCTTTGAGTTGTACTTATGAGATTTTGAAGCACAATATTTCTATAGCCCAATTGCAGTGCCTTAATGAGAAGATATGTTTCGTAACCAAATTTTACAGGATATCTAAATCCTATTTTCTCCCAGAATTCGGTTCGTACTATTCGACCTGATCCTCTTGGAACAAAGATATTTGATTTCTCCCCTTCGATTACGCCTGAACAAATCGCTATCGTGCTATCCTTTTCCATTTCACCGATGATTGCGGAAATATAATTACAGGGGAGAACATGATCAGCTGCCAATATTAGCACATATTCATATTTTATCTTATTACTCTCATTGTAGTTGAGATTTACAATATCTCCCTCGACAGATTCTCTCAAGTAATCCAGGCCTCTATTTATCACCTTTGCGAGCTCTGGATGTGCCAATGCAGAGTAGTTTCTTCTTTCTTGCATATCAATGACTTCGACCCCATCATATCTCAATGCGACTTCCGTTGTTTTGTCGGTAGAACCATCATTTACGACTATGATCTTAACAGGTCTCAATTCTTGAGCTAGTAGGGAAGAAAGAGTAGTTCCCAAGAATTTCTCTTCATTTCTGGCGAGTATTACTACTGCTACCCTAACCTGCATTTTAGCGTCTGCTTAGAATTCAAGCTAATGTGTTATTAATTAATCCTTAGAATTGCAAATCGCATAGTAGATTTGATGCTTGATGATAGAGATATGCATTGAAACGGTTATAAATACACGGAAGGACAACTGTGCAGCATTTGACTATTACGATTCTCGTATGTCGCAGCCCTCATCCATGAAAAACGAAATGGACGAACCACACAACAAGAGTCAAGATATTAAGTTTGCTTACCCAAAATTGGTATAGATATAAATGAGAAAGATATTCTTGCGGTATGCCAAGTATTCTAGTGAGGTTAGCTCACATCGGAATGAGGCAACATTTGTATATAATACGATATGCAAGACGCTGTAAGAATTGAAGGTACTGCATGCTAATAATACAGCGAATTTTGCTTACTATATAGTCAAAACACTACGCAGTGCCGGCATCAATGCTGACCTTTTGATGCAGAAATATCCATTGATCACTGCTGACCCAAAAGGGTTTGACAAGGAAATGCAGGAATATCCAGATTGGATACTTTTTTGGGATAATAAAAGTGAGAAGTGGAAGTCAGAAATCAAGAGACATATTAAAGATAAAAAATATGATCTCATCCATGCCTATGGCGAGTTCCCGATGTATGCCTATTTATCAAGACGACCATTCTTGGCTCATTCCCTAGGGAGTGATATGAGAAAACTCGCATTTGCCCATTCCATCAGAGGCATCTTGCTGAGGCGTGCATATCACAAAGCAAAGGCGGTAATATATTCCAGCCCTGACCAGTATAATCACGTAGTTAAATTAGGACTTAAAAATAGCATTTTTCTGCCCACACCTTGGGATTATGATAAATTTACGCCCCAAAAAGTTGACAGGGGAGATTGGAATGATAAGTTCGTAATTTTTCATCCGACAAATTTGAATTACAGCTCGAAAGGCAATGAGACGTTTTTACGTGCCTTTGTAAGGTTTAGTAAAGAACTGGATTGTGCTAGGCTATTGCTTGTTGATCGCGGGCAGGATGCACAACGCGTAAAGGAGTTTCTAACTACATCAGGAGTAATAGATAAAGTGAAATTGATCTCTGGTCCTCTGGCCCAAAACGAAATGTATTACTATTACAACATTTCAGATGTTGTTGTAGACCAATTCATTGTGGGCTCTGTTGGGCTAATTGCACTTGAAACCATGTCATGTGCAAAACCATTGATAGGATACATAGATGAAGGTCTCTATGCAAGCCACTATGAGCTGGTTCCACCTATATTAAACTGTAAGGATGAAAATGCCGTATACAAAGCATTGATGCAACTATCTAACTCAAGCTCACTTGGAGATGAACTTGGCAAAAAGGGGAGAGAGTGGACAGTCAGGTATCATAGTAAAGACATGTTTGCCAAAAGATGTAAAGGGATTTACGATGGGATTCTAGCAAATAGAGATATTCGGAGTATCCGCGATAGCCTATAATACTTTTTATACTTATTTTATACCAAGATATTTTGTGAATACCCACTGTGATTTTACTTTTGCACATTATGAAGAGGTTCTTGATTATGCCAAGAAAAATTATCGAATAGGAAAAATTAGAGACTATCCAATTCTTAAAGCTGAGAATAGATTTATCTTGCTTCGACATGATGTCGATATATCACTTCATCATGCATTGAAAATGGCTGAGATTGAGAATCACCACGGTTTGCCTGCTACCTATTTTATTTTGCTTCACACTCCTTTTTATAATGCATTCTCTGCTGAATCTGTCAAAGTGATTAAGAAGATATCAGAACTTGGTCATGAAATTGGCCTCCATTATGATACTAATTTTTTTTCTTTTGATGATCCTGATAGCATAATCAGAGAACTGCACACTGAAGCTGATATCCTATCCTCAATAACGGGGGATAAGATCACTTCTATCGCGCAGCACAATGTTACTACAACCCCTGTAATTGAGGCAGAGATCGATAGACAGTTTATCGATACGAAAGTCCTTGCTAGAGAAGGAGTAGTATACATTAGCGATAGTGTTCAGAACTGGAGGAAAGGTTGTATGTGTAATCACGTCGGCAAGATAGATAAACTCCAAGTATTGACACATCCGATATGGTGGTCCGAAACAGCTAGGTTTAGGGATCAAATTCTTGATGAATTTAGACATACTTCTTTGCATAGACTAGATCGAGAATTAGATATGCTACGCCAGCTCCACATCAGATACATCGACGATCTCAAAAATGGAAAGATAAAATGATAGCTCATGGCTAAACTCTTGATTGATATTTCAGATGTTATTTCATTTATTGGAAGTAAGAACTTTCTGCTATGTAAACAGAAAGATACTAAGATCAAAGGTTTTAGCCCTCTCTCATTGGCCAGACCCGGTGAAATGGCTTTCTGTTCTGTGGCTGGAAAGAAAGGTTTAGAACTTATCAAGACAAGTAAAGCGTCCTTAATCATTTGCTCTTCAAA
>JBFLWZ010000040.1:0-14643 GCA_040757615.1 Thermoproteota archaeon
CAGACGAGTACGCTCCGGCAGAAGCATTTCTCAGCCCGCTTACCAATGCACCTTATAATGTCACAGATGATGGAGAAGGGAGGACAATCGCTACAAATACAAACAACAATTCTGATTTACAAACAGAGGCAGTTGTCGCAGCTACTCTTATGATCGCTGGAGTATGGTTTTTTCATGTGTACAGAATATGGAAAAAATCCTAGAAAAAAGCTGCGCTTGAAATACAAAAAAAGTGCAGTGATAAAGTATTGTCAGCAGTCGGTGTGCCTATGCGCAAGTTTGGATGGACCGATGTTGAAGTCCCGGTGATAGGGCAGGGAACGTGGATGATTAAAGGCGACGGCCAAGACAGGCGACAGGCCATAAAGACGCTAGAGCTTGGACTCGACATCGGGCTCACACACATAGACACGCCGAGATGTATGGCAGCGGAAAAGCAGAGGAAATCGTAGCCGAAGCCATAACCGGCAGACGAGAGCAAGTCTTTCTGGTAAGCAAGGTCCTGCCCTCCAACGCCTCGTACGAAGGCACTATAGAGGCATGCAAGAAGAGTCTGAAGCGGCTGCGCACAGAGTGGCTTGATCTCTACATGCTGCACTGGCCAAGCAGCTGCCCAATCATGGAGACGATGCGCGCCGTGGAAAAGCTGGCAGACGACGGGCTGATACGTTTCATAGGCGTTAGCAATTTCGATGTGTCGGAACTGAAGGAAGCCGAGCAAGATCTCCCAAATCATTGCCCCGCGTGCAACCAAGTCCTGTACAATCTGAGCAATAGGCAGATAGAGCTTGCTGTATTGCCTTACTGCTCTGACAGGCAGGTTGCAGTTGTAGGATATTCGCCATTTGGCCATGGCTATTTTCCATCCCAGAAGAGCAGGCAGGGTCAGCTGCTTGCAGAGATTGGCAGGCGTCATGGCCGCACTCCTCGCCAAATAGTGCTCAATTATCTCACGCGCCACCCAAACGCCTTCACAATCCCAAAAGCAAAAAACCCAGAACACGTTAAAGAACAGCGGTGGTGCCGGATGGCGCCTGACTGAACAAGATATTGTGGCTATTGACAGCACTTTCTAGCGCTTGTGACTCACCATATTGTCTACAAATGACTTAACCTTGTAGCTGCAGTACAGGTTGACCTTGATCCCTGCATAATTCCACATGAACGCAATTGGGATGCTTACCAGAGCTCCTCTGAGAAACTGATCAGGCGTAAAGTTCATGACAAATAAGTTCCATGGTAGAAAGACTGCCTGCCCTACAGCATGACTGACTAGCGTAACTATCATGTATTCTTTGATCTTGTCTTTTGACATTACTTTCCTTAGAGACATTGTTATAGTATTTTGTTATCGAGATCAAATAATAAAACGTATTGACAAACTTACACTCTGCATTTAGAATACTTCTAGTATAAACATTCAGCGTAAAAAGATTACTGAATTATCTCTGTAAATTTCTTCCGTATGATTCTAATAGTTAAACTGCTTTGCGTCTGTTATGCTACAAACTACTAGAATATTATTCTTGATAATTTCATACTCGATGATCATTGCAATTTTTTTACTATCGGTAGAACAAACTAGTATAGTGAAATCTGCATTTGGTGAATCTCCAAAGCGTACACCGCCATCCATTTCAAATGATTCCAAGCTGATTGCGGATGTCAAAGGCGTAATGATGTACAACTATGGCGGCAAGATTGGCAAAGTGTATAACCCCAAAGTTGTAGCTGTAGAAGGCTTGCGATATTATCATAATTTCCAGTACGCTGGCGACGACAAGGCAAAAGAGTATTTTCTCAACTCCGCCGACTGGCTTGTAGACAATGCAGCGATAAAGCAAAATGGCAGGTATTCCGTATGGAAGTACGATTTCCCTTGGATGTTCTATGGTGGAATCAAGCCACCATATGTCTCTGCGCTTGCACAGGCAGAGGGTGCAGAACTGCTTGCAAAAGCCTACGTGGTTACAAGTGAAGAGAGGTATCTGCGGGCAGCAAGCAAGGCAGTGGCTGCTCTTTTGATTGACTATGACGAAGGTGGAGCGGCCAGCCTTGAAGATGGCGGCGACTCTTTGTTTCTGCATCTAATTGCAAAACCAAGATTCAAGAAAATCTATGTGCTAAATGGGCATACCGGAGCCTTGCTGCATCTGTGGGAATACTATAAGATAACAAACGACCAAGTTGCCAAAGAAATATTTGACAAGGGCATGAGCTATCTGAAAAACCACCTAGCAGAGTTTGACTCTGGCGACTGGTCCTATTACGACAAGGTCGGAACAAGGGCAATGGAAAGCTACCACAAAGGTCACATCAAACAGCTGGGATATCTGCACGAAATTACAAAAGATCCTGTCGTTGAAAAATTCGGGCACAGGTTCCTGGTTTACTATGCACAAGAGCAGGCGAAGGACGCAGGCGCGCTAACACAAGTTAGCGAGATCGAGAAAATTGATGATGATCGATCTATTTGAAACTGCATAAAGTATAGCAACCTTATTTTCATACCTTGTTATATTTGACGCACACATTCGATACGTTGCTAAATTCAAACAGGATTTGTGTCTCTGAACCCATAAATTTAGTATATTGACCCTACCTACATGAGGGAAATGCTTGCTCGCCTAGCCAGAACCGAGCATGCATCAAGAAGAATTGTAATTATTTCAGCGATGGCAATAATGACCGTTGTAATAGTGGACATACTGGCAACACGGCAAATGTTCTCATATGACACAACATCCGGTGCTGCAATATTTGCGCTAAACATAATCGTTGCTTATGGATTCGGATCCTACGTTGTCATGAGATATGTTGGCAGAGTGAGCAGCGACGTCCGGAAAGGCTCTGCATTCCTTGATGCTATTTTCAAGATAGTGATAATAGTCCAGATTGTTCTGCTGATAATTTTGGCGATAATGTTTGTGGAATTCTATTATTACAACATCAGCGTCAGGTACCTGACTTATGCTGTTTTCGCTATCAGCACGATAGCAGCCACAGCTATAATGGGCATGACCAGCTTCAAGTTTCTATCGTGGTACCGGCTGTCCGGCGACAGCAAGAGTCGCAAGAACCGGTTGATTCTTGTTTGCGGGCTAGCTGCCATGTCCATTGCAACTGCAATGATATTTGATGCAACTGCAAAGCTAGGGCTGGTAAGGGCGGTGGAAGAGGAATCTCCACCCGGCACGGTCCTGCATGAATCCTTCATTTACAGAAACGACGAAAGGTATCAGGGTGAGGTTCAGTATAAGGTGACCACGCCTGACACAACGACTCTGTACATAGTGCCGTCATCTATCAGGATGCTTTACCATTATGTGAATGGCTGGATTCCGATAACCGTCTCATTTGGGTTCACATGGGCCATTACAGGTATTCTCTTGCACCAGTACCACCAGAAGAAGGGCGGACTCTCGATATTGTACATAGCATTGATCGCGCTTCCACTTATACTCTACATGATTGGGAGGACAGTCGACCTGTATACTGTCATAACCGGCAGGATATGGCACTGGGAAGACTTTGCAAACCCGTTTCTCCTCAAAAGCATCTTTAGGGCAGGCGCTATAGGAGGAAGCATTATGTTTGGTGTCGCGTTTTTTGTAATTGCAAGGGCCGTGGCCTCGGACAACAGGATCAAGGATTTCCTGATAATTGCTGCGATAGGCGCAGCCATGATAGGGCTCACGCTTTCACCCTCTGCACAACAGCAAACCTTTGGTGTCGCCGGCCGGTCCCTCATGATGCTTGCATCATTTATGCTGGCCTTTGGATTCTACCTTGCGGCGGTATCAGTCGCTCAGGACAGGAGCCTCAGGCGATCGATAAAGGCAGTGACAGGGTCTCAGGTGATAAGCAGCATAGCAACAGCTCAGCTAGAATACAAAGTTGAAAAAAATGTCCTCAACGTCATAAAGAAGGAGAGGGGCTTGATAGAGAAGCAAACGGGTGTTCAGCCGCCACTGGAAGAAGACATCAAAGAGTACATGAATACGGTTATGCAGGAGCTAAAGCAGCATGAGGGAAGGACAAACACTGCCGCCTAATGTCGTGCATAATGATCATCTAAAACACCTTTCCGTCTTTACAGCATCAGCCAGACGATGCCCCATAAGATCTTCATGTAGAGCAGGCCGGTCCTTGCTTCCTCTGCCAGCTTTTCCTTGAGCGCCATCCGTATATGCGACGGCAGCCTGCTTTTTCTGCGCACCTGATTCTTTCTCTTTGCCTGCTTATCACCTCTTCCGATTGCATTTGACCCTGAAGCAAGGAGTATCGCTCTTGAGTGGCCAAGCATCCTGTAGAACCTCTGATCTCGCGTAATGAGCACTTCGTCTGCATGCATCATCATGGCGATTTCTTGATCCTTCAGCGCAGAGTTGATGTCTGCCACGTGTCTTACCACCAATCCAGCATTTCTGAGGCCATTAGCTAGGTCCCTTGACACGCAGGCATCTATGATTACCCGCCTGCCGTTGATTCTGCTCAGTAGACTCGAATCAATCATTAGCAATTACTATAATGCATGAACATCCTTATGAGGACTATCGTGATTTGGATAAGATTTTCGAGTAGTGAACTACTATCGGACAAATCCGATAGCCTCTACTCTATTTCCTGCTTCACCGACTCATTAAAGGTGTTGAAATCATCATGTTTCCTGTACGAAAGCTTGCCGGCCTTTGCCATCTTTCTTGCTGCTGCAACCTGCTTTGCTACCACATCTGCTGAAGCATCTTGCTATTGTAATTGCGCAGCCATGGGTGCTGCTCCTCCAATTCAGTAAGGACATAGTTCATGTCGTACTCTGACATTGGCTTTTTGCAGAAATAGTTGTACACAGCCACCTGCAGCCATCCAAGGTCTGCTCTAACAGAAGCTCCTGTTCTTTTGCTGGATAGAGGCGGAACTTGAAGTTCAGCATAGTGACGATAGCAGCCGTAGTAGTACTGGTACATCTATTTCACAGATACTGCTGTCTAAAAAATATGATGGCGATTCATCATCAATCCACCGGACTTGTCCGGCGGTGGTCTTCTCGCCAGATTTCTATAATGAAAAGAAAATGTAGAGATGTTGCCTTTGTTCGGCTACTCTGCCACTTGGGCTATCTTTGCCTTTGAGCCGTGACGTCTAGCTCTGTATGATCCGCAGATCGCGGCCAGAAAAATAAAGGCACCTGCGGTCGAAATTGCCGTGATCAGTCCTACTTCTGCCATATTTCAGGGCTAAAAATCAGCAATTGTTAATTAACATTTTTAACATAAACTTTCAAAATTATGATACAGAGTCTCAATTACTCGACAATAGACTTACACAAGGATTCTTCAAGCTACACCAATAGCTAATGTCCAAAACCAGCTGCTCTACGCGTATCTATTGCTTGCTGCCCACCGACGGCACGGCGTCTTGGTGCATCCTACGCCTGTGTTCTTCCATTGTTTCCAGCTCCTTGAACTTCTCATTACAAATGTCGCACTGGAAGGATTTCGCACGGCGTATGTTAAAGAATCCCCGCACACTTCATTTTGGGCGTACTGGTTTTAAAAAGTTGTGGATGAATGCTTTATTCATAGATCGGTTTGCCCTCAGACGTGTATTTTTTTATTCTCTTGCCCGTTGTTTGCGGCTGATCTGATTCCTTTTGCTGAAGTTGGGTGTCCTGAGTCTCGGTCTTTTTCTTGAACCTATCTAAAAATCCCATTAGCTATTTTATATGTGCGCGTCGTATTTAACTATGCATCAGGAGCTGCCATTTAACAACTCGAGCGTGTCATCAGCAATGTCCATGGCTGTGTGTGATTCCACGTTTGGTTCTAGCGTGATTAGCAATATCTTGTCCTCCATGTAAAAGGTCAGGATCGATATCTTTTCTCGCTCGACATAGGCGAACCTTGCTCTTCCCATCTCCTGGTCAAAACGCTCCCTCATTGACTTGCGAAGTGCAGTCTGGGTAAGAAACAGCTCTTCGTCATTCTCTGTAACTATTGAATCGATGCCCTTGCGCATTCCTCCTGCTATTAGGGTGCCAGCGTTGTCAATGACTCCAGCATACCTGATGTCGTCATTGAGCCCAAACACTTTGCCACAAAGCTGTTCAAAATTCATACCACTATCTTGGTATCGACGTTTATAGAGTTTGATGCGAACAAAAAGAATAGGTGGATGCCCTCCGGCATCCCTAGATGTTAAGGCGGGGTTCCGGCTGTCTGGCTTGCAGCCTGAGTTATTGCCTGAGCCACGTCTTCACCTTCTGCCACCTGTTCTGCCACTTGAGTGATGTCCTGGGTTACCTCGCTTCCGGCGCCTGCTGCTTCCTGCTCTGCCAGTTGGGTTATTGCTTGCGCTACTTCGCCTCCCTGTGCAGCCTGCTCTGCTATCTGTGTAATGGTCTGCGTGCTGTTCCCTCCTTCTCCAGCCACCTGAATTGCAATCTGCTCGATTATCTGTTCTATTGACTGCGGGTCAGCTCCTGTCTGTTCTGCCACCTGCTGCGCGACTTGTGTGATCTGTTGCTGCGCTTCGCTGCCGGCTGACTCTTGCACGGCCGCCTGAGTTATTGCTTGGTCGATGTCTTCGCCGGTTGCGGCCTGCTGCGCTATCTGGGTTATTGCTTGGTCGATGTCTTCGCCGCCTGCCTGCTGCATCGCAAGCTGGACTATGGATTGGGATACAACTCCACCTGGGTTTTCAGCCACCTGTGATGCAATCTGGTCTATTACCTGGTTGACGTCCTGTCCACCGCCTGATGCGGCATACTGAAGTGCGATCTGCTGTATCACCTGCTCCACCCTGCTGTATTCTGCCGCTGCTTCTGTCTGCTCCGCCACTGCTACTGCCACCTGACGTGCGACTTGCGTTATGCGCTGGTTGATGTCAGCTGCTTGTGCCGTGGTAGCTTGCTGCTCGGCCGCCTGAGATATCGCCTGCGAAACATCTGCTCCCTGAGCCGTTTGCTCTGCTATCTGGATGACATCTTGGGCGACCTCCTGCGACTGGCCGCCGGCCTGCTGCTCTGCTATTTGGGCTATAGACTGAGAAACTGTGCCTCCCTGTGCAGCCTGCTCTGCTATCTGAGTGATTGTCTGGTCTACATTTCCGCCCTCACCTGCAGTCTGGATTGCTATCTGCTGGAGAACCTGCTCTATTGACTGCGGGTCAGCTCCTGTCTGTTCTGCCACCTGCTGCGCGACTTGTGTGATCTCTTGGTTGATCTGTTGGCCTATCGCTATCTGGACTGCGACCTGAACTATTGTCTGATATATTGTTGTAGGACCTGCTGCCGGTGGGGCAGTTGCGACCTGCTCTGCAATCTGCGTAACGGCCTGATTTACTGCAGTGCTGTTGCCAGCAGCCTGCTGCTCGGCAATCTGGGCTATAGATTGGGAAACCGGCCCTTCAGGCGTCCCTGCAACCTGCTGGGCTATCTGCTCAATGACCTGAGAAGAGTTTCCTCCGGCCTCTGCTGTCTGGCTTGCAATCTGCTCGATTATCTGCTCGACAACTGTTTCGTCAGTTCCTGTCGCATTTGCAACCTGCTGGGCCACTTGGACAATTTCCTGTTCGACTCCTACAGTTTCTGTGACATTTTCTGGCTGCGCTTCGGTGACATTGTCTTCCAGACCACCAGTAACATTGTCCGGTTGAGCGTCGGTTACATTATCCGGTGCTGTGTCAGTTACATTATCCGGTGCTGTGTCAGTAACGTTGTCTGTGCCGTCGGTTTCATCTGTGGGCTGACCATCAGGTTCTGTTTCTGCAGTCTGGCTTGCATATTGGACTATGGTTTGAGAAATGTCCTCTCCTTCTGCAACCTGATCTGCTATTTGCATGATTGTCTGTTCAGCCTCGTCGCCATCCTCTGCTTCCTGCTCTGCAATCTGAGCTATTGCTTGGGAAACGTCTCCTCCTTCTGCAACCTGTTGCGCCAGCTGGGTTATGGCCTGTTCGGCCGTCTCGTCGTCTTCGCTGTCAGCTACCTGTGAAGCGATCTGTGTAATAACCTGTTCAATGTCTCCTTCATCTGCATCCTGGTCTTCTGCCACCTGTTCGGCAATCTGCGCGATCAGCTGCTCTGTCTCCTCGGTCTGTGCATACAGCGGCTGCGGTACAAACAAGCCACCGAAAATCACCGAAGACAACAGAACAGCGGCCAGCAGAATGGCGCTTGAACGTCTTGGGCGTGTGTCATTGTCGTCTGCTATACCTGAACTGCGAACGTTCATGTTGAGTGGTTACACATATCGTTTTTATGGCATCCACCACTGTAATCTGGTTTGCCTGATCATTATTTTATTATGGCATTACAATCTGGAATCTAGAAACAAAGCGTGCTAACCAGTTTCTAATTCTAAAGATGCACTTTCGATCCAAGATAGCATGGCTGAATGCAGATAAAAAGAAGAGAACCCATAAACGCACAGGAAGCGCAATGGCATCACAATGCGCGGACACGACGCGGTATACATCTTTAATTTGCTAGTTGCTGGCGCTTTGGTGGTCTTTCTTCCCGTTTCATCAAGTGCAGCAGTGGAAGAGGCAACCAATTCTACAACTACAACTATAATCACAAGTCAGCGGACCAGCAGCCAGAACGGAACAAGCATCATAATCGATAACAGCGATCCGGCAGAAAACGATACCCTGAGCAGAATCAAGGACCGCATTGATGTCCAAAAGCGCATAGATGATTTAATTGCGTCTGTTACAAACAATACAGGAGGGAGAATTGCTGACATGCGGCTATCGGGCAACATTGCAAGCGCCCATTTTAACTTGAACAGCGGCCAAGTTGAGCAGACGTTTTTTGGAAACTGGTCGCTTCAGGTCCGCAGCATCAATAACGCGTCATTTGAGGCAGACTTTGACGGGACCGGGGGAATGCACTACAGGATTGACAACTTTGCAATGAACTCGTTTCAGCTGGTAAACGATCACGTGGCACTTGGCGGGACGGCGAATGTGTCAGAGAGCAGCCAAAACCAGACATGGGCGAACGCCTCAGTGTCAATAGTGATAGTAAACGGAAGAGGATTATCGATAAGTTTTGGAGAGCCGGAGCTTGACGAGGCCTTTTCCAGCCAGCCGGTCTATGGGGTAGTATCCTCCTGACTGTAATATCATGGGGGTATCTGCAACTTTGTAACTTTATTTGCGGATAATCGTTCCTGCCTGAATCCTGCTGTTTGGAGGAATTTGGCGCCCTGGCAGGATCAGAACATTAGCGCCTACAGCACTATTATTGCCAACAACGGCCCCAAAGTGATCAGTACCTGTATCCAAAAGGCTCCCGTTAATCTGAAATTTGATTTTCTCCTTTGTTAATAGGACGTTTGCTGTTGCAGAGTATCCACCAAACCAGACATTACTGCCGATAAGGCTATCTAGTATCTCATTCTGATGAGGCATTTTAGTGTCACCGCAAAAAAAGCTCTTGGCGATTTCACAGTTAAATCCTATTCTGGTGTTCTTTCCAAGTATCGAGCTTCTGATCAGAGAGCACATGCCTACAACACTACCTGCAGATATGTAGGCAGGTCCCTTTATTTTGCAAAAGTCATCTAGGACTACATTGTCCTCAATGATGCATGGTCCTTCAATGACCGAGGTCTTGCTGACTTGAGCCTTGGGGGAGATGTATGTGGTTGTGACATTATCTTTGAGCAAGCCCTGAATTGCTGCCAGAAAATTCCACGGATACGTTATCAGATCCACTTTTATGTTTTCAGGCGATGAATGTATTACGGCATTAATAGGCAGCCTAACCGAGTCTTCCGACCAATCAATTGCACTATGGCAGTTGTCGGCCGACTCTTTTCCGCTGGAGTCTACTTCCCTGATGTTGATGTCCCGGCAGTGCTCATTTATTGCATCCAGTATTTCTTTGAGGTCTTTTGGAATTGCCACGCCGGTTATCTTTCCCTTTAAGATCTTATTCAAGGCGTCTATGTTGTGGACGATAAGCGGTTTGTTCATTATTTTCAAGCAAGCGGCAGCTGAGCCATTGCATTCAGCTCCTTCCAGCAAAGGAGTAACGTTCTGATCATTGGCAAAGAAGTTCAGCTGCAACCCCACTGAATGTCCTCCACTTGACTTTCTTGAATCACTGAATTATTGAGCATTCCGCTAAATCCTGTCGTGACATTTTACTGAAACATATTGCATCGGAATTAACGTAGCAGATATGTCTTTGCAGAGTCACTTCTCACTCTCTATTGCGACTATCTGCACAGTTCCATACACAGGCTTTTCATCAAGTAGTCGAAGTATCTGTAGCCCGGCCGGCAAAGAATTGTCGTCAATGTCTGCAGCAAACTGCACGATATTGTTGCCTTTGATCTCTATCTGTACTGATGCGGAAAGGGTTGTAAGGTTAAAGTTGTTACGATAAATTGTAGCTGGAAACTCGGATGTCACGATATTGCCATTGCTGCTTAGATCAAAGTACGGTCCCACGTCTTCCATTATGATATTGTGGGATTCCATTCCGTCAGTGCGTGCAATAGTTAGGTTTGTAACGAATCTCTCCAAGATGCTCTGGTTGACAATGATTCTCCAACTCCCTGTGATCACATATTCTTCTCCAGTAACCTGAGTGGTCTGGTTCTCTATTGCCCCACCGGCAGAATCTACAATCATACCTCCAACGTCTCCCCTCACCTCCTTGAATACCGAAGTGTTCCCAAGCTGGCTCGCGTCTCTACCATCATCAATACCTGATGATGAAATTGTTCCATTATCTGTGCCCTCGGAAGTGCCATTCAAATCGAAATTATCCGACTGCGCATAGGCGCGGATAAAGATAGCGGTAGCAGAATTGTCGCCACCCTTTGTATTATCTTGGCTGGCAAGCTGGCTGCCAAATGCAATGTACAAAAGTAGCAGAAAAGAAACACTACCAATGGCCATCGTCCCTAACTTTGTACGAAAAAAGATCAAGTTATGCTTCATTTTCCAATGAAAGAGATTCTGTGTTTGGCTTTTCTCCATTACCCAAGATTAATCTGAATATGGAAGCGCAAGTGTATTTACCCTAACAAGATAGCATAAACAACTGTGATGTCGTTCACGATTAGTCCAAACAAATGTAATCTGATCTATCTGCATATGCCAGATTCAAAATGCATTGCGGCGCAAAGGCGATGGAAATAACTTGCGATAATTTCAGAGGAATTCGCGTCGGGCGAATCAATGTAGCTGAACAGCCTGAGTATTATGAGCGAGAAGGCAATTATCATTCCTGTTCCTACCAACATAACATCGACCCTGCTGAGAATTGCTTGCTTATTCATCTCATTCCTTCCCGCCTCTTACCTCCACGACATCTTTCTGATCGTGATCGCAGCATAGATGAGAAGCCAAGTTAGAACCAAAGTTGAAAGCAATGTCATTAGCGGCCTGTACAACCATAGACTGCTACCAGGATTGCGCAGTCTAAAATCAATACCATAAATCATGCCGGTAAAAAGAACGGCTGAAACAAAAAGCGCGCCAGTAAAGTAATCTCCTGTAAGTGGAAGTAGTACAAGGGTCTTGAACACTATGAAGGGGCGAAAGAACTTCAGGCCCATTTGCAAATAATACAGCACTGCTGCGGGCAGCGGTCTCTTCCAGTACACTTTCCCTGTGGCAAATATGCTCCTGATAAAGCTCTTGCGCCACCTGATTTGCTGCCTGATGAACGCGGGAAATGTGGACGGGGGACCAATTGAGACGCGTATGCTTGGGCTATACTGTACTTTCCAGTAGCCTGAAGGTTCTCTGGTAATCTCGTCATCGGGATCGACGGACATTCTCATTGCTTCCAGCTCGTCACTGCCAGTCTGCAGTATAGGATGGTGTTGCTCTACAGCAGCTGTATCTTGCTCCAATACAGGAGGCTTGCCGGCCAGAACATATGCGGTGAGGCGCCTGTCTGTTGCAAACTTGAATTCCCGGCCAAGGAATTTCTCATGCGCCCATGAAGATATGTGCGGCTGGACCGCGATCCTCCGGTACGCGCTCAAGGCACCGGAACAACATGTCAGCGATGAAAATGAACTCTCCATCCCTTTTATGATGCGGAACTGGCCATCATACCACACATCTTGAATTTTCTCAAGCGTGTTCCCATCACTTACGTTTCTCACCCTGCCATGACCGGTCACCGCGCCAATAGTACGGTCCGAATTAAAGATCCTGACAAACTTTTCAACGGCATCTGCCGCCATCTCACAGTCGCTGTCCATGAAAATGTAGATTTCACCTTTGGCCATGCTTGCGGCTGCTTCTATGGCCTTCTTTTTTCCCACATTTTTTGACAGGTGGATGATGTGCAGTTTTGGATTTGCATTTGTCCTGTGCATATCGTCTAGAACTTTTGCCGTGCCGTCAGTGCTTCCGTCATTGACTACGATGATTTCCTTGTTTGGATATGTCGAGTTTATGCAGGATTTGACGCAGTCTGCAATGTGGCCTTCTTCGTTTTTTACCGGCACAATTATGGAAATAAGCGGGGCATAGTCGTTACTGCCCCCGGTTTTTTCTTGGGTAACAAAATATGGATCTCTGAATTTTGTATAGGAGAAGAAGAGTGTGGCGAACAAGACAAAAGTCGTGATAAAGCTATACACTCCCACGGTAAAGTCAAAGATGAAAAGCAAAAGGTAGACCTTGACCGACAATACTGCGCCCAGCGCGGCAAGACAGAGATACCTGACAAGCCAGCGCTTGTTATCCAGCTCTCTATGTTGATATGCCTCTTGCCGCTGCATATTCATCTGGCGTCACCACAATTGCAAGCAGCAAGACAGATCATGAGATCGATGTTCTGTTGAAGTATTAATGGGTTAAGAAAATAACTTGCAGTGTTGCTTAACATAATTGCCTCCAGTAAAAAATTGGTGTGAGATAGGGTCGTCCATCGCGGAACAGCTAGAGGCTTTTTACATCAGAGAAATGCACAATCAGGAAAGTTTCTGACTTTAATGTCTACTATCTGGCGCAATTTTAAATAAGATTTTTCTGACGTCTAGTGCGAGATGAAGCATCTAGAGAAAAAATCGAGAAAGGGGAAACAGATTAAAGCCCTCTCTCTGGCAGCACTGCTTGCAGCGTCTTTTGCAGGCATGACATCGTTTTTTGCCAGCGAACATGCAAATGCTGCAAGTTCCACATGCGACGACCTGACAATAACAGGTCTTCGCGCGAGCAGCGATGATGGCAACATCCCTGCAAATACGATTGACAACAATCTGAAAACTAGGTGGTCCGGCTACGGAATTGGATCGTGGATCAGGGCTGACCTTGGAGAGCAAAAGGTCATTTGCAGCGTCGACATCGCATGGTACAAAGGCGACCAGAGAGTCAACGACTTTGTAATCGCCGTTTCTGCTGACGGTACAAGCTACACAAACGTCTATACCGGCGAGAGTTCTGGCACAACTATAAACCCGGAGAGCTACAACATTCCGGAGACTGAAGCCAGATACGTCATGATAACCGTCAACGGCAACTCAAACAACGACTGGGCAAGCATAACCGAGATTGACGTGCATGGATCCTCCTCTACCGTAATCAGCGAGGATGATTCCGCCAGTGGCGATAACTCTGGCTGCGAAGATCTTGCAATAGCAAGCGTCAGGGCAAGTGGAGATGACGGCCACGTCCCGTCAAATACTCTCGACAATAACCTTGGCACCCGCTGGTCTGACGAGGGTGTAGGTTCGTGGATCACGGCAGACCTAGGAGTGCAGGAAGCAATCTGCAGCGTCGACATCGCGTGGTACAGGGGAGACGAAAGGGTCAACGACTTTGTAATCTCGGTCTCTTCTGATGGAACGTCCTTTACCAACGTCTATTCAGGCGAAAGCAGCGGAGAGACAACTGCATTTGAGAAATACTCCTTCCAGCAGGTGACTGCGCGATACGTCAAAGTAACTGTCAACGGCAACACCATGAACGAGTGGGCCAGCATAACTGAATTAGACGTGAACAGAGAGGATGATACGTCAACCGCAGGTGATGGCGACACGGACGAAGATACCGACACGAGCGGCGACAGTGGCACGGATGATGCTGGCACGGACAAGTTTGGAATAAAGGAGCTGTATCCTACCAAGTCTGGAGGCGACGAATGGTTCATGGACATGAACGATCCAAACGTCGACGAGGACAGGTTCACCACCAAAGACTCTATCACAAAGAACTCGGATGGTTCCTGGAAGGTTGAGGACGATCAAATCCGCATGAACGTCTTCACAAAGAGCGGGTACGATCCAGACAGCATCGACACATACGACCAAAAAGTTCTTGCCAAGCGAGGGTACATGCAGGATCCAAACGACTGGAAGAACGTGGAGATCACGGGCTACGTAAAGCTGAATGACTTTGATTCCAATGGCTACTTTAGCTGGTACGCAAGGAGCGGACGACACACGCACGACGAGGCGCCAAACGGAGAAAACCAGGAATGCGAAGGAACTGGAGTCAAGCCAAGGATATACTACAACGGAAACACAGCCTCAGTAAAAGAGCTGTGGCACAATGAGGGATATGCCGTGACAAACAGAATAGACGGCTCGACTGACGACCTTGAAGGAAGGTGGATCGGCATAAAGACAGTGATCTATAATGTAAAGATGCCTGACGGCTCGA
>JBFLWZ010000041.1:0-14492 GCA_040757615.1 Thermoproteota archaeon
ACTCCAGAAGGAGTCAATAGCGGCCTAGAGTCAAAGGGTATCTATGTCAAGGCGCTCACGAGGGAGGGCGTCGTTGAAGAAACTCCTGAAGCCTACAAGGACGTCGACTCTGTTGCCAACGTGTCACACTCGCTTGGCATAGCCACCAAGGTCGTGAGGCTTGTGCCGATAGGGGTGATAAAGGGCTGACCTCCGAAGATCCCGACATTGAAATCATCAAGGCCCGCAAGCTGAAAGAGCTGCGGGAAAAGGCGGCCGCTCTTGAAAAAGCCAAGTCGGAGCCGCAGGCAAAAAGGAGGACTGCTCGCGAAATAGTTTCGGGCTATTTGTACGACAGGGGTGAGGAGGTATTGGACCTTGCATACGCGCAGTATCCTGCGCAGACGGAAGCTATCATTTCAAGGATCGCCGAGCTGATGCTGGCCGGCGAAATAACCAGCAGGATTTCTGGAGGCGAGCTTCTCGCACTATTCCGGTCAGTTGGCCTCAACGTGCGCGTAAACACGACCATCAAGGTAGAAGACAAGGGCAAACTGATCTCGTTCTCTGACAAGCTCAAGCAGCAGAATGATTGACTTGATTGTCGGAACCTTTATTCTTGATTTTCAGACGACCGATTTTGAGCCTGACGGCAAAGCGGCAGTCGAAATGCTATCAGAGTGGCAGAAGGCGTGCCAGCTTGAAAACGCATTTGCACTCGACCCGCCGGTCCAGAGCGCCGGCTGGTCATTTGCCAAGATGTTTATGTCAGGTCAGTTCGTTGAAAAGATGTACGCAATGAATTCGTACGAGGTCAACGCGTCAAAGGGCAAAAAGTTTGAGGACAAGTTCATTGCGTGGCTGCAAAAGGAGTTGAAAAACAGAGGCTGCGGCGCCCAGATAAAAATGGCGCCGGAAATGAAATCGATCTAGACTCTGCGTCCCCTTCTTCCGCCGGGCTTTCTCGTCGTGTCGTGCGGTATCGGGGTAACATCCTCAATCCTGCCTATCTGCTTAAAGCCTGCTCTTGCAAGAGCCCTGATGGCTGCCTGCGCGCCGGGGCCGGGAATTCTCGGGCCGACTCCGCCAACCGCTCTTACACGAAAGTGGAGCGCAGTGATGCCCTTTGCCTTGGCGACTTCTGCCGCAGCCATGGCAGACTTCATTGCGGCATATGGGGAAGACTCGTATCTGTCGGCCGTCACGTGCCTGCCGCCAGAGCTGAACGCGATTGTCTCGCTCCCGCTTAGGTCGGTGATGTGAACGATGGTATTGTTATAACTGCTAAAGATATGGGCTACTCCCCATTTTAACTCTGTAATTTCATCCTTCGCTTCTGACATGCACTTACTTTCGCCCCTTTAGAGGGTTAAAAACGTTATCGCAGGCCAAAGTGGACATAGCCCCTGTTCTCAAGCAGCTTTTTGCCGACGAAAACGTAGCCTGATCCCTTCTGCACCCTGCCAATGACATACAGCTGCAGCCCTGCCTTTTTCGCAGCGGCATGCGCCTGCCCTAGCTTTGCCTTTGGAACGGTGGCAACGATTTCGTATTCCTCGCCGCCGTGGAACACCAGCTCATGCGCGTCAAGACCGTTTTCGCGTGCAAACTGCTCCACCCCTTTAGCTACGGGGATATTGTCAATCACGATGTTGACCTTGCTCCGGCTTGCCAACTCGTAAAGCGATATCGCAAGCCCATCACTTGAATCGATGGATGATGAAAAATATTTCGCAAGTGCGATTCCAAAGCACTGCCTTGGTCTTGGCTCTAGCACGGAATCTGCAGCCTGCTTTCTGAATATGCCAGTTGTCTTGGCGCCGCGCATCAGGATCGCAAGCCCTGCAGGAGGCAAGCCAAACATTCCAGAAACTATTACGAAGTCGCCCGGCCTCGCCCCGATTCTTTTGGGCACCTTGCCCTCTGCAAAGCCTATCATGCTGCAATCTATTACAAGCCCATTGGCTTCGTTAGTGTCGCCTCCGATTATTTTCACGCCAAACTCTTTTGCAGCTCCAGCAAAGCCCTCTGCAAGGCCTTCAACGTAGGGCCGGGTGCATCCTTTTGGCAGTCCAAGCGAGATTAGCGCCGCATGCGGCCTGACGCCTTTTGCGGCAAGATCGCTTGCGCACGAGACGATGCTCTTTCTCGCCACCTGCCACGCCTCCATGCCAGGTGGGACGTCGGTGCTTGCGACCAGCATGTCCGCCTTGAAGACAATGTTTTTGCCTGTTACAGCGACATCATCAAGGTCGCCTATACCAAGTGCGCCGGCAATAATGCTAATGATCTCTTTTTCATCTAACTTGGTCATAGACTGTCTGTACCTTTTCACTTGCCTGCTTGTAGAGGGATTGTGCATTCTCTGCTCTGGATTCAACCGACACCCTGATCGCGTGCTCGGTGTTTGACGGCCTGATGAGCACCCACGAGTCCTCGTCTATTATCGCCTTAACGCCGTCCTCTGTCATTATTGAGGACGAATCGCGTCTGAAAACATCGAGTAGCTTTTCTATCACCTTTTTGTGGAGAGAAGAGTCGGCAGCTATCTTTGATCTGATTTGAACAAACTGTGATGCGGATTTCAAACAGCTGTCAATCATCTTTTTGTCAAGCGTAGAAATCGTGGCTGCTGCGAGCAGGCCGTCGCGGCACATGTTAAAGCCGGGCATGATAAAGCCGGCGCTGCTGCCTTCACCCCCGGCCTCTGCCTTTGTCTCTAACATTTTTCTCACCACATTTGCCTCACCCACCTTTGAATGGGAAACCTTGCCCTTGTGATCTTTGATGTATTTCTCGATGGCGACGCTGGTGTCTATGCTTGTCACAAATTTTTTCATGCCCATCTCGACCGCCCGGGCGACGCACAGTAGAAGAGTCGCGTCTGGGTTCAGTTTTTCGCCTTTATTATTGACCACCACCAGCCTGTCGGCATCCAGATCAAGCGCAAAGCCTTGGTCAAGCTTGTTTGCAGTCACCAGCGCGCGCAGATCTACAAGCTCGTCTGCGGTCGGGTCGGGCCCCCTTGACGACACACCTGCAACGCCATTGATACTGTAGTACTGGTGCCCTAGCTTTTTGAACAGCCTTTCGCTATAGCCGCATGCTGCCCCGCCACTGGCGTCGATGCCGACCTTGACTTTTGCACCACCCTTTGCGATCTCGGCGACCTCATCAACATATCTTGAAGAGATCCTGTACTCTTTTCCGAACTTGTCCTTATGTTCGCTTGAACCCTTTAGCATCGAATCTAGCTCATGTTCAAAGAGCCCCCTGCCTTCAATTATGAATTTCAGACCGTTCCATTCAAGCGGGTTGTGGGATGCAGTTATTATTACGCCGGCACCATACCTGCGCGCTTCCCGAAACGCCGCCGGGGTGGGCGCAACACCAAGATTGTAAACGTCGATGCCGCCTGCCATCAAGCTTGCAGCAACCGTCTGGGCAATTATCCTCCCGGATGGCCGGGTGTCCCTCGCCACGACGCACTTGCCCGATTTTATTATGCTGGCAAACTGACCGGCGAACCTGTTCACCTCGTGCAAGTTGAGATCCTGCCCATAGATGCCCCTGGCGCCCGAGATCGATACTTTCACAACGAAAAACTGTCCCCGGTGGTATTTAATTTAGCGCCAAGCATTAAATAACGAGCGGCCAGAATTTTCGTGTGTTTTGCCCTAGTAGCTCAGCCTGGCAGAGCGAAGGTTTCGTAAACCTTAGGTCATGGGTCCGAATCCCATCTAGGGCTTGTTCCCTATTAGCAGAACCTTTGCCGAATCGGGAGCTGACAGCATCAAATCATCTGATATTCGCCAGTGATATTGAGCACGGATTTTGGTTTCATCGACAGGAGATTGAACAGAGCCTTTGTAGTACCTAACTTTTGCGCAGAAATGAAAAAATAAAGTTGAACTTTTATTTTCTATTATGTTTCTAAATCTCTAACGGAGCACAATCATCTGTTCCCTATCGTAGCGTTCCTTCTGCTCTCTCTATTTTCCACCGAGTCAGCCATTCCACTCATGATCTTTTCTCTGCCCTTATTCGTGAGGATATAGCCGCATTCAGTCTTTTTGATCAACCCTTCGCACCGCATTGTAAGAAGCAGCAGTTTTGTTGTGAATGCATCGATCTTTGTATAAGTTGGGAGACTGCGTTCCTGCCCGCCATCCCTTGCTAACTGCTGAAGAATTTCATACTTGTGTCCCCGCAAGTCATTGAGATCATTTTTTCGAGTCTTGTAAGAGATTTCCAATGTAATCACCTTCAAGAGCCGATGATCTAAGGATCATACTCAAAAAATATCTTATATTCATTTCCCTTTGAGAGGTAAAGAAACAGCTTTAGGAAAAGCAAAGGCTTGACAATTTATATTATCATCAAACACAGTGCATGCATTCGCATTGTGATTCCTGCATAGCTGCACGCGTGCCATTGTTCCCGGCTACAAACGACAACTGTGCGGGGCTGCTGTCACAATGCGAATAATTTTCATCTTCTCCAGTTTCCGGGCTTGCAAATGTGGTAGCCCTTTCCTATTCTTCCGTTGCACACAGGGCAGAGCTTTGGAACCGGCGCCGGCCTTGGCGGCTTTGGAAAGTTTCCCCGCAGCGTCTCGTCGTACGCCCTATTGAGCGCGTTCAGCTCGGCCTGCAGCCTTGGGATGTCGCGCTTGGCTTTCTTGTTGTGCATCCGCAGCTGCACCTTGCGTATCTTGTAGCTCAGGTCGCGTAGCCGCTTTTTTCTGACGTGCCGGTCTGGATCGGGCAAGCTGCAGCTGATTTTGCTTGGTAACAATATAAGCATTAGTGAAAACCTACCGCAAAATTGGTAAAAGGTCAATTCGACGATCGTTGCAGCGTTCCTTATATGCACCCTCTGCAGAGATGGGTTGAAACGTGACCTACAAAATCACAGTAAAGATAAACGAAAAGAACCTTTCAACAGAAGCAATTCGACAGGCAGTTGACTACATCAGCAGGGCGCTGGATGGCATGCAGATCGCGCACACGATTGAATGCCAGAAGGACAGGATCATGCTGTCAAAGATGAGCAAGCCGCCAACGATTATCGATTGACAAAAAGAAAGAAGGGAAAGATCTAGTTTCCCAATTCTTCAGGCATTGCAGTAGTGTTGCCCTGCATCATGTGGCCTCTTCCTGTCATGTCTCCCATCATGGCATGTGTCGAGTTCATCATCTGGCTCATGACGTGTTGTATGATTTCCGGCGTTACCACCATTCCATAGATTGGCGTGTCTCCAAAGTGGTTGTCGGTCTGCTCTGGGTCCAGCGATATGGCGATTATGTTTCCGCCAGATATTGTGATTTCGGTATCTACGTCATGTACCGGGCCCTCCCTCAAGGTGACTGTAGTCGTCCCTGTGATAGTCGTCTCGTTGCCCTCTGTCGTGCTCGGTTCAAGCTGCGTAAAGTTGGATATTTCGTGTGTGTGCTGGGCAGTGCCATCGAGCATCGTCATGTAGAACCCTGCGTAAAAGTCGGTAATGTTGGTGCTGGGACCTCCGGTCGCGTTAGTGCCAGAAGTGTCGTTTGTCATCATCCAATGGCCAGCTACAACCCAGGCCGGTTCGCCATCCTCGTTGTTCTGTATGCTTGAAATGATGCCAAACATCTTACCCGTCTGATTGTACCAAGACATGTGCATGCTGTCGCCCATAGTGCCAGAAGTCATTGTGTCAGACATGTTGCCGGGTGTAGTCATGTTCGTGCCGGAAGATGTTGTCGTATTTGAAGTGGGCGTGCCGTTATACAAGCTTGCAGTTGCCGTAGGCAACAGCGCAAACGCTGTGCCAAAGATTGCGAATGAAGCTGCAATGACCGCCACTGCTAGTTTGGCTTTCATCGTTCATGGCATGAATCTTTGCAATATAAGGGGTATATGAGAAATTTCTCTTCCATTGTTAGGAAACTACCTCCACTGTGAAATGCTGATCGCATAAAGGATCGGCTACCGGATTTTTTTGCAACCGTATCTTGTCCGGAAAGGCAGTGACAGCTAGACCTTTCTCGCCTTCAGCTCCTGCTTTAACTGCCGCCTCACTTGCTCCACAGAGCTATTGAATACCTTGAGGTAGGCGTCTTTCAGCTCGGGGTGCGCTACTATGAGGCTCAGGGCAATC
Source organism: Thermoproteota archaeon (assembly GCA_040757615.1). Classification (GTDB taxonomy): domain Archaea; phylum Thermoproteota; class Nitrososphaeria; order Nitrososphaerales; family Nitrososphaeraceae; genus Nitrososphaera. The sequence goes on from JBFLWZ010000041.1 coordinate 6,122, forward strand.
TCGCCAGCCGTCGAGATAAGGCTGGCTATGGCAATGTTTGCCCCGACCTGCTTGCTTTCGATGAGGTCGTGCAGGCTGTTGACCACCTCGGCTATCCTGCTTGCTTCTTCCATGGGCTGGCATTGCGATGGTGAATTATTAAGTGCAACTGTCTTGACTCATGGCAAATAAAGCAGTGATTGCCTTCCAGCGTCATGCAGGAGTACATTGCCATAGGGGTCTTTGCGGTAGTGTACGCCCTGGTAATAGGCCGGAAGCGCTTTGGCGTCCCAATATGGGCAGCGATGCTGATAGGCGCCGCCCTCATGATCGGCCTGCAGGTCATTGGGGTACAAGCCGCGTTCATGTCGGTCAATATTGACGTCATTGCGTTTCTGTTTGGTATGTTCAGCATCGTCTCGGCGCTCGACAGAGCAGGCATCCTCAGGCGCATTGCTATCCGGATGCTCTCATTAGCGAAAACTCCTGACAGGTTCTTGATGATCTTTGTGGTGGGCATGGGGCTTTTGGCCGCATTCTTGGTCAATGACACTATAGCGCTGCTTGGAATCCCGCTTGTCATCTATGTCGCAAGGCACGCTGGCATCAGGCCGGTGATGCTTCTCATAGCACTTGCATTTGGCATCACAATCGGAAGCGTCATGACTCCGATAGGCAACCCGCAGAACCTGCTGATAGCGATCCAGAGTGGCATCCCGATGCCGTTCACCACTTTTCTTGCGCAGCTGGCCGCGCCCACAATAGCCAACCTGTTTGTGACATATGCGATTTTGAGGGTCTATTACAGGAAAGAGATCCGAAAGGACTATCAAATGAACACAGTCGGTCTGATGAAAGAAACGGACGGGGTATACAATTCGCGCCTTGCCAAGATTTCAATCGCCGTCCTGATCGCAACCATTGCTGGCTTTATCGTGTCAGAAGTGCTGCACTTTCTCAACCTAGCTAACTTTAGCCTGAGCGCAGTGGCAATGCTAGGAGCCGCCGCGATCTATGCGCTCAGCAGCCAGCGAAGGGAGATAATGAAGAGCGTCGACTACTCTGTACTCATATTCTTTGGAGGTATGTTTGTTGTGACATCTGCGCTCTGGTCTTCGGGCGCGGTATCTCTTCTATTCATGGACTACATCCCTGCCCCTGACCCCGCTGACCCTATACAAAGCAGCACAGTGATATCTGCCGCAAACATCGGGATAAGCCAAGTATTGAGTAACGTGCCGTTCGTCGCACTCTACAACTTTGTCATGCTGGACAGCGGCTTTACGGGCGAGCATGTCGACCAGTGGATGATGCTGGCCGCTGCGAGCACAATAGCCGGCAACCTGACCATACTTGGAGCAGCAAGCAACATCATTATCATAGAAGCTGCGGAATCGCGCGGCGTCCAGGCGTTTTCATTCCTTGAATTCTTTAAAGTTGGTAGCATCGTGACTCCCGCCAACCTTGCAGTCTATTACGCGTTCATTGTGTTAATCTAGGGAACAAGTACAGCTCTAGCTTCTATCTGTGACTTTTTCAGATTGGCAAGCACCTCGTTTGCCTCCTCAAGCCTGTGCGTCTCAACGACCACCTTCAATCCAGAGCTGCCAGCCAATCTTACCAAGTCAGCCATGTCTTTTCTCGTGCCAATGACGCTCCCCTTGACTATTTTCTCTTCAAACGTCGGAAAGTTGCTTATGTTCCCGAGAACACCTAGCACTACGGTGCCGCCCTTTTTCACAGATTTTATGGCAGAATCTATTGCCCTGTCGGAAGGCGCAAAGACGATAGCAGTGTCAAGCAGCCCTTCCTCCTTTTTCAGGTTCTTCAGGAACTGCTCCTGCGAGTCTTGGTAGACGACAATATTGTCCGCGCCCAGCTTTTTCGACAAGTCAAGGTGCTTTTTAGCCCTTGACACTGCCACCACCCTTGCTCCCTGCATCTTGGCCAATTGTATCGCAAGATGGCCCACGCCGCCCACGCCGAAGATGCCTACTGTCCTACCTGCCACCGGTTCACCTGCCTTGACTGCTTTGTATGCAGTAATGCCCGGGCAAAAGAGCGGCGCCGCATGCTCTGAGTCAAGGTTGTCCGGGATTGGCGTAACAAAGTCTTCAACAGCTAAAATGTATTCAGCATAACCGCCCTGCACCGACTCGCCGGTTATCTCGGCGTTTTCGCAGAGATTCTCCCTGCCCACAGCGCAGTATTCGCACTGGAGGCAAGAACTGAAAAGCGGCTGGATTCCAACCCTGTCGCCTATCCTGACCTTTTTCACGCCGCTGCCGGCCTGCTTTACTACTCCCACCACTTCGTGGCCGGGCACGATCGGGAGGGTTGAAGGCGAACCGTGCTTTTTCCAGTCCCCTTCTATAAGGTGCAGGTTTGATCTGCAGACGCCACACGCCTCTATTTCTAAGACAAGATTGTTCTTGCCCTTTATCGCCGGCTTGTCGATCGACATCATCTTGAGCGGCCTGGTCTCTACAGGGGCGAGCTTGTTTAGCACCATTGCGCGCATCTTTTCTGCCATCGCCCTCATCGCCGCCTCACTGAATTTATCTTCATAGCGCAGCAGAGCAGGTACGCGATCAATGTACCCGCGTTTTCCACCTTGCCTTTGCTGATCAGCTGGCCCAACTCTTTCACCGCGACCTTTTTCATTTTGATCTGCTCGCCGCTGTCGTGCTTTGTGGCGCCTGCCTTTGACAGACCAGTCGCCCTGAAAACGTGCACCAGCTGCCTTGTCCGGCTCACGGCAGGGTGGTAGCGGTACACATATTCTATTTTTTTTGCGACATAGCCAGTCTCTTCTTCTAGCTCCCGCGCCACGGTGTCCCAAGGATCTTCATCTTTGTCAACGTGGCCGGCCGGGAACTCTAGCAGCACCTTGCCTATCGGGTAGCGGAACTGCCTGATCATCAAGAGCGTCTGCCTGTCAAGGAAAGGCACGACTATGACCACGTCTGAAGCATGATATCTTGTATATGTGATTACCTTGCCTTTTGGAGTCTTTACCATATCCTGATGCAGGTCGATAAAGACGGTCTTGCCATCAGTCGCCTCGAACACCTTTTTGCTCTCTAGGACCTTCCAACCCTTCATACGCTGTAGTTGGCATAGTACTAATAATAAACCCTAATCGTCGGCAATCGTGTAAAATTTGCATGTTCTGGCACTAGAACATCCATGTGGCAATTGGACAGAGGAGAGCACCTTAAATCCTGCCTTGGCCATAGACTACTGGCAGCAATGAGCGACAGCCCGAACGCGGACCTTGAGCGCAGGCTTTCTGGCAGGACGTTACAGGTTTATCTTTACCTTCAGAAAAAGAAAGACCCTTCCGGCATCAGGGAGGTTCAGCGCGATCTTGGGCTGTCGTCTCCAAGCGTCGCCGAGTACCAGATTGAAAAGCTGGTGGAAATGGGTCTTGCAAGCCGCGACAGCTACGCCCGAGTCTATGTCACCAAGAAAGTCAAGGTCAAGGCCATGCAGTCGTATATCAACCTCGGCCGGTTCATGGTTCCACGCCTTGCATTTTATGCCAGCGTCTTTACTGCAATTGCCGCACTCTATGTTATTTTCAATTATGATTCGCTGAGCCCATACGGCGTGGCAGTGCCTGCAGGAGCCGCGGCGATATTCTGGTTTGAAACGTGGAAGATGTGGAAGCACAGCCTGACTGAGAAGACCGCCAAAAAGCCGACTGAAAAGGACTATTTCTGGGCATCCCTTGTGCCTGGCCTTGCAGCACTTGGGGTGTTCATAGCTGCTGCGTTCTTTCTATTCCACTATGTCGCGCCAAGCGGCACGGTAGTAACGGCACCACCGCCCGTCGATCCAAACAGCCCTCCGTACAGTCCAAGCCCAGGAAGCCCCATAGTGACAGACGACTTTAACGATGTGTCGATGCGGCATTCTGGCAATTCGCCCTTGCTTGGCTTTTCGGCAATGCAGGTAACCGTGCTTTTATTTGGAGGAGTGTTCGTGACAGGATTCCTCATCTATGTGTTGGTCAGGTACCGGTGCAATAACGCAGGCGTTCTGACATCAGAACAGGGTTGGAACTAGGAGTTCGGAACGCAGGATTATCAGCGCTTTGTACGATAATTTCTGCATGAAACAACATCTATTCATAATGGCGGTAGCAGCCGGCATTCTAGCCGTGCTGTCGGTTCAACAAGCGAACGCGCAGTACGGGGATAGCCTACCGGTAGGATCAACTGGAAGTGCTATTTCGGCAGATATGCTGCAGCGCTGCGAAGAGCTGAACATTTCTAGGATCCAGTGTAACCAAGCTTCAATCTTGCAGGCTGAGAGGATAGAGCTGATAAAAGGAAGTGAAGAAAAAGGATCGGGCACATCAATGATCGCCACTGACTCTGTCCAGATGGCCGGCTTTGTTGGCGCACTTGGCGCGGTCTTTGGCGGCGTTGCGGCAGCATTTTTCGTGATTGGCAGGAAGAAAAGGCAGGTTCCTGCCTAAATTATTTTTCAAGGGCGGTTATCATGACGTGCTGCAACGGCGACTGTGTGCAGTACAGGTCAAGGAAACTGGAAGAGTCAAGACTGCGTTACGCGTTTGGCGACAAGTGGTGCTGCTACTGCGCAGTCTTTATGAAATGGAATGGAAGGCAGTGCCCCTGCTGTAGGACGCGCCTGAGGACAAGGCCGGTAAAGCGAGCCACCATATTATGATGCCGGCAACCCCTGTATCTTTCTATATGATCATGTTGGATACTTGTTAAATAGCAAATTGAACGCGCCTACCCATGGACAGGCCCTTAGGTGTCACGATTATTGGGGTCCTGATGGCAATAGCCGGTATTGTAATGATCATAGCTGGCATAAGCTCCATGGCACTTGCTCCTCTTATTCCAATGGCTGCCGATAGCCAGGACCTCGGAATGGGCATATCGTCTGCCATGCTTGGCGGATTTGCAGTGGCGTCCGGAGCAATCATGCTCGCACTTGGAATTGCTTCACTCATCATAGCCTACGGACTTTTCAAAGGCCGGTCGTGGGCTTGGACTGCGGCAGTCGTACTTTCAATCATTGGCATCATAATGTCCGTGGTTTCAATAGTGACCGGCAACTTTGGAAGCATTGTGAGCCTGATCATAAACGGGGTGATAATCTATTACCTTTACAGACCGCACGTCAAGGCGTACTTTGGCAAGGCAGTATCGGCACCGGCATCTGACACAGCTGCGGCCTAACACTTAAGAATCAGTCCGGAAACCTACTTTTGCAAATGCCCCTCAGGACAAGCCAAGTCAAGTCGTCAGAAAATGTCGGCAAAGAAGTCACGATCAGGGGTTGGGTTTACCGGCTGCGCAAGCAAAAAGAGAACGCGTTTCTACTTGTCAGGGACGATAGGGGCGGAGTCATCCAATGCGTATTTCCTGCCGAAAAGGTTGCAAACCTGACAATCGAGTCTTCGGTAGAGGTCGCTGGAACGGTGAGTCAGGACGCAAGGGCACCGGAAGGAGGCTACGAGATAAAGGGCAAGAGCATCAAGGTGTTCAACATCGCAGGCACCGACTACCCGATTGGCGAATACCAGAGCGACGAGCTGTTGCTTGATAAGAGGCACCTCGCGCTCCGCACTAGGAAAATGGTTGCGATTGCAAAGATAAGGGCGACCGTGCTCGATCTTGGGCGCAGGTGGTTTGTGGAAAACGATTGGCTGGAGGTGACCGCGCCAACCATAGTCAAGGGCGCAGTCGAAGGTGGATCGACCCTGTTCAAGCTGAAATATTTCGACGAAGAGGCGTATCTGTCACAAAGCGCGCAGCTCTACCTCGAAGCCATGATATTTTCACTGGGGCCTGTCTGGAGCCTCACGCCATCGTTTAGGGCAGAAAAGTCCCGGACCGTCAGGCACCTTGCCGAGTTTTCGCATCTTGAAGCCGAGGCGCCGTGGGTCACGCTAGAAGACATATTGAAGGTGCAGGAGCAGCTTGTGTCGTACATTATCCAGAATACAATAAAGCAAAGATCAGAGGAACTGGCTTACCTAAAGCGCGACGTGGTAGATCTGAAAAAGGTCGAGCCGCCGTTTGAGCGACTGCCCTACGAAAAGGCAATTGAAATTTTGAAATCAAAAGGGTTCACGGTAACAGAGCAAGACGGGACAAAGCGCGAGATCATGGTGGGAGACGACCTCAACATCGATTCAGAGCGCGAGCTGACCAAGAACGTGAGTAAGCCAATCTTTGTAGTGGGCTACCCTATAGCAGTCAAACCGTTCTACGTAAAGGAAGATCCAAATAACAAAGGAGTGGGGCTGGCCGCGGACATGCTCGCGCCATCAGGCTTTGGCGAGATTACAAGTGGAGGTCTGAGGGAAGACGACATTGTCTCGATAACAGATCGGATCAAAAAAGAGGGGCTCAACCCTACCGCATACGACTGGTACCTTGACCTACGCAAGTACGGCTCTGTGCCGCACGGCGGATTCGGGCTTGGAATAGAGCGCCTTGTGCGGTGGATAACAAATGTTGAAGACATAAAGGATACGGTGCTGTTCCCGCGCACAATGTCGCGGGTCGCGCCGTAAATCAGGCTATTGACTTTTTCTTTCTTGTCGTCTTTTTCTTTGCAGCAGCTGCCTTTCTCTTTACCCTTAGCTTTTTCGCCTTTTCTGTGATGACCACAGGCACGTCGACTTTAACAGGCGATATAGCCTCTTCAATGGGGATCTCGATCACCGGAGATGGTACCGCTGTTTCTTCTATGGGGACGTGCACGTCGACTTCAGGCTGCGCGACGGCTATCGGGCTGTATTTGATAAGGTGGATCTGGATGCACGACATACGCTTGAGCTCGCCTGTCGATACTCGTAGCTCGTCAGTGCCTATAGTTACCGACTCTGTCTTGATGTCTGTCACGTCTCGCTTGACTATCTCCGCGACATCGACTGCAGTCACTATGCTGAGGCTGCCTGTAGCCTTGATTATGAGCTCGCCTGTGTTGTTTATCCTAGAAAGCGCCGGCGCGACATAGTCCAGCGTGCGTTTCTTGCCAATGAGAAGTACCGAAGGTGGGATCTGCGATTTAACCTGGGAGTCTTGCGGGATCTTCTGCTCTACGATTGCTGTCATCATATAGCCTCGTAATCTTGTCTGGCAGTTTAGAGACCCAGCGTCAATGGATGTTGTCCAATATTACAAAGGTTTTAAACTCTATGGCGGGCATTTATCCCTCGATGCCAGAGTCGTTTCTTGAGGCTGCTAGAAAGCGGGTCCTGCTCTTTGACGGAGCCATGGGCACCGAGATCCAGCGCCTCAACCCAAAGCCGGAGGACTTTCCTGACGGCAAGGACGGCTTTAACGACGGTCTCATCTTCTCAAGGCCGGAGTGGATAAAACAGATCCACCGAAGCTACCTTGAGGCCGGCGCCGACTGCATCGAGACAAACACGTTTGGGTCGAACAAACTGAAACTTGACGAGTACGGCTATGGTGGCAAGACAGTCGAGTTCAACAAAAAGGCCGCCCAGCTTGCAAGGGAGGTTTGCAACGAGTTCCAAGACAGGCCGCGCTATGTCATTGGCTCGATGGGGCCGACCGGCTACCTGCCAAGCTCAAACGACCCTGACTTGGGACAAAAGCCGCTTAATGAGATACGGGAAGCATTTGCGCTTCAGGCCGAAGGGCTGATCCTCGGGGGAGTAGATGCATTGTTGATAGAGACGAGCCAAGACATCCTGGAGGTAAAACTGGCTATAGAGGCCTGCCACATGGCGATGGAAAAGGCCGGCAAAAAAGTGCCCATCATTGCAAACGTGACTCTGGACCAGTACGGCAAAATGCTCCTTGGGACAAACGTCCAGGCCGCATATACGACTGTGAGCGACATGAAGATCGACGCGTTCGGGCTCAATTGCTCCACCGGGCCGGCAGAAATGGCTCCTAGCGTACGGTGGCTGAGCGAGCAGGGCTTGCCGATACTGGTGATGCCAAACGCCGGCATGCCGCACAACGAGGGCGGTCGCGCTGTCTACAAGATGGCTCCAAAGGATATTGCCAATGCACTGTCAGAGTTTGTCGGGAAACACGAGCGAATAAGAATGGTCGGGGGATGCTGCGGAACAAACCCGCAACACATCGCAGAACTGAGAAAGGCGTTGGACGTTAATACAGGGTAGCCGCTTCATTCGGCCTCGCCTTTTGCGGCTCTGAAGCAATATCCTTGTAGAAATACTCGATCCCTACCTTACCAAAGCCCCTAATCCTCTTGATCCGACCCTGCACCGTAAGGCGAGTTATGGCAAACCTTACGTCCTGCTTGTTGCCGATCAATTGGTCAAGATCCTTGCTCGTGATCTTGCCGCTCTTGCTCTTGATTATAGTGTATACCGTCTCTATGAGGCCTGCAGAGCCGTTTT
>JBFLWZ010000042.1:0-14250 GCA_040757615.1 Thermoproteota archaeon
CGGCATCGACCACGAGAGCTGCTGCCTGGCGGCGTCGAAATTAAAGTCCCGCACTTCGTCATAGTATGATATTATTGTCGTATTGTAGGGCTGCCCTTGGTATTCTACCTGCTCTGTAAATATGTCGCCCACGCTGAGCCACGAATCAAACCTCGGGATCTGATCCGGTGGGAAGAGGTTGCGGATGTTGTCTATTCCAAGGATATCTATTCTAAGATGGTATATGCCACCCTCAAGGAACATAGGCCCTCGGATATTTACGGTTCCGCCGGGATCAGCCACCCAAGCATTCAGAAATTGCTCGCGCGTTCCAAAGAACTGCACTTCACCTTCTGTAGGTTGTATCTTTAGCTGGAGAAGGCCGTTGTCTGAATAGAAGGTATCCGTAAAGAGGTGTTCGGCATTCTGTCCGACTCCTTTTTCTACAGTAAGGATGTATGATGTGGCCCGGATTGTCTGGTTGTTATTTGCGTCATACAGCCGCAACAGCATGTATGCCTCATCCCTGCTTGCGTCAGTCAGGATAGGAGGGTTCACCTTGACTAGGAGCTGTGCCTCCCTGCCGCCAAGCGAAGCGCTGAACATTTCTTGGGTCAGCCCGTCTGCAAACGCTTCTTGCGCTGGAAGTCCGATCGCTATTATTGGTAGCGCAAGGACGGACATGAAGGCAAAAGCTAGAATCTTAAGCCTGTCTGCTTGCACATCAGTATTTTCTTTTTCTGTGTATTTAATTCTTGATGCGTGCTCACCAATGATTTAATTATCTCGTGGACAACTATATCTGTCAGGTGTCAAGGGAAAAGACCGCCACGATAGCAGCGATAGCAGCGGGGGCAGTTGTCATAGCTGCTGCGTTTGTCATGCTGTCGGAACAGGACAGGACGGCGACTCTGGCTACAAACAGTTCTGCCGCAGGCCAGAGCGATAACAGCACCCAGATAAACAACATCATTTACAATGTCAAGTTCGAGTGTGGCACCATTCGCGGGGATGAGGGACCGCTCAGGCCGGGGCACTATGACACAGACATTGGCATCCTAAACAAACAGGACTTTCCTGTAAAGATCCAGTGGAGCACCACTGCAAACGACGGCAGGAACACAAACTCGATACTAAAGACGCTGCAGCCGCAGGGCGTGACTGGAATAGTGTGCAAGGATCTTCGGCAGGTGCTTGGAAACAACCAGAGCTTTGTAGAAGGGTTTGTGATCATCCACGTGCCAGTCGAGCCGGGGCTTCTTGGTTCTCTCTCAAAGGGCACCACAGTTCTCGGCCGCTCTGAGGACATCAACATCCTCGAAGTACAGGCGTTCTACACTGCAAATGCCCTTGACGAGCTTCCACACTCTGTGCTGGTCGACAAGATCACTTTTGTGATAACAAACGACACGGGCGACAAGATCCCCGCAGAAATGATAGGAAGGACTCTGGACATCACCGTCCCTTCATTGGTGAATGAAATATCCGATCCTGAAACAAAGGTTAGAAATGCTCTTGCAGAAAAATATGCCCTGTCAGAGCAAGAGCTTGCCAGCCTGCAAATAGAGATACAGGGAGTAGGTGTAGGCGTCGGAACAATGATCGACGATCACGCGATTTCACTGTCAAAGATCACACCTCAGGCAAGCTGAAAGCAGTGGCCTTGCAAAAAAACAATATATTCTTCCCTTGACCTTTCCTCATTCATGGCTAACTTTACACTCCCTCCATTGCCTTATTCGTATGACGCATTGGAGCCACACATCGACGCAAGAACAATGGAAATCCATTACACCAAGCACCACCAGGCTTACACCGACGGCCTGAACAAGGCGCTTGGCAATCTAGGCCCCGAGTGGCAGAACAAGAACGACGTTGTAGAGATCCTAAAGAACGTTGATTCTGTCCCAGAAAGTGCAAGGGGCGCAGTCAACTTCCACGGCGGAGGCTACAACAACCACACGCTGTTCTGGAACAACATGAAAAAGGGCGGGGGCGGCGAACCAAGCGGCGAGCTGGCGGAAGCAATCAAGAAGGCGTTTGGAAGCTTTGCCGACTTCAAGACGAAATTCCAGACTGACACTGTCGCTATTCAGGGAAGCGGCTGGGGATGGCTGGTAAAGAACTCCTCCGGCGGAGTGCAGTTCATCACAATGCCGAACCAGACTAGCCCGTGGACTAGGTGGAACAAGGAAAAACTGACACCACTGCTTGGGCTTGACGTATGGGAGCACGCATACTATTTGAAGTATCAGAACAAGCGTGCCGACTATGTCACAGCTTGGTGGAACGTGGTCAACTGGGATGAAGTCGCCAAGAGGTTCAGGTAACCTCCCTTTTCCTTTTATGTCTGATTATGCCGTACCGCGTTGTTTGTCCGGCCTGCAGTGATTCTTTTCCCAGCTATGAAAAATTCATCAGTCACGTCCTCAAGGATCATAGCAACGAGCCGGCTCTGCGGATGAAAGCCAGGATTGTGCGCGACTAGCCCTTCTGCAGGTCGACAAAGTTGACAAATCCATAGTACTCCCTTGTCGTCCTGCTGACTGCCATGTTGTAGCTATAGATCTTGGCAGAATATTCCTCCAACACAGGCATGATGCTGTCAAGCGATTTTTCAAGATAAAATCCAGGGCAGTCGCCAGTGAACTGAAACGTGGCATGAACTACAGGCCTCCCTTTAGCGTCTGATTCAAGCCATGATGCAAAGGGATACAGCCAGCACACGCCGGGTTTGTCCGGGTGTATGCCGCAGGCGCCCTTGTCGTCCAGAAACCTGCAGCGTAGCGGAGTCCCGTCCTGTTCGGGACGCTCGTCCATCCTGCGCTTTAGCGAGATCATTGTCAGCGTGGTGATAATGTTGTCAAGCGTCCCGCGCTCCTCCCATGTTGATACAAGCGTCTCGTTTTTAACGAACTCCGGCTCTGAAGTGTAGCCTATTTTCTTGGAGATTATCGTGATGTCGTCCTTTGTAAGTGGCAGCCTCCCCTGCCTGTCGCAGCAGTTGTGGCAGTCCGGCCAGAGGCACTTCCACAGGACGTAAAGATTGCCCTTTGCCAGCTTGGGTATGTGGAATATCACACCACCGACGCTGACAGGCGTGTCAACTACGTCGTCGCGCCTGCCGGTCTGCAGATCGTACAGTTGTGGATCTATCTTCCACTTTTTTGCCAATAGGTCAAGCGAATCCTTGACAGAGCTGTCGGGCTGCACCTACATCAATTATAAACCCGGGAGTTTAAACTTATTCCACTTTGCTCAGCTCCCAGCACGAGCGACGCGTGGATGAGCCTGCCCCGAGGAGGAAGGGCAAGCACGCTTCGTCCACCGAGAACCGCAGGATGGTCTGGGAAAACGTCGTCTGGCCGCTGGTGCTCGAGATAAACAGATCTTATTTCACTCTGACGGAATACCACGCAAAGAGAGATGCCTTTTGCAGAGAAAGCGGAATCGCCCCTTCAAAGGTTGCAGGCGGCTTTGTTTCGCTCCTGATAAAAAACATCATCACAAGGGACAGGAACGGCTATTCCATCCACTACCGCCTTATACCCTACATGAGGAAAAAGGCGCCGCTCGAATACGGCCTTGTCATAAGGGAAGTCAACACAAAACGTTAGAGTCAAATAGAGGAAAAGTAATCGGTTTTTTGGTTAGCCCGGTCGTCTAGTGGCCAATCTCCAAGGTTGAGGGCTAGGGATTTCAGGCTCTGGATCTTACTACAGAGAAGAAACCTGGAGACAGCAGTTCGAATCTGCTCCGGGCTACCATTTTCTTTATACTTTTGGGCCCGCCTCGACTATCTCTTTTGCCACGCTGCCGAACTTTTCAAAGTTCTTGACAAAGAGCGCAGCAAGCCGTTTTGCAGCTGTGTCATACTTGTCCTTATCTGACCACGTGTTGCGAGGGTCGAGTACTTCGTCAGGAACGCCAGGGCACGATGTCGGAATATCAAGGTTGAAAATGGCGTGGTGTTTCATCGGCGCCTTGTCAATTTCGCCGTTGAGCGCGGCCGTTACCATCGCCCTCGTGTAGGCGAGGTTCATCCTCTTGCCGATGCCGTATGGTCCGCCGGTCCAGCCTGTGTTGATAAGGTAAACGCGCGTTCCGTGCTCGGTCATTTTCTTGCCAAGCATCTCAGCATACTTCGTAGCGTGGAGCGGCATAAAAGGCGCTCCAAAACACTGAGAGAAAGTCTCCTTTGGCTCGGTTATGCCACGCTCTGTCCCTGCGAGCTTGCTTGTATAGCCAGACATGAAATGATACATTGCGCCTTGCTTTGTCAGTTTTGCAATCGGCGGCATGACTCCAAACGCGTCGGCTGTCAGGAAAATTATCACCTTTGGATGGCCGGCGACGCTCGGTATCACAGCGCCATCGATATAGTCCAATGGATAGGCGACACGCGTATTTTCGGTCAGGCTGCCGTCGTCAAAGTCCGGCTCCCTAGTGCCGTTGTTGATTATCACGTTTTCCATCACAGAGCCAAAACGGATCGCGTTCCAGATTTGTGGCTCCTTTTCCTTTTTCAGGTTGATGCACTTTGCGTAGCAACCGCCTTCAAAGTTGAACACTCCGGTGTCCGACCAGCCATGTTCGTCGTCCCCTACAAGCCGCCTGTCGGGATCTGCAGAAAGCGTTGTCTTGCCAGTGCCAGACAGCCCAAAGAATAATGCGGTGTCGCCGTCTTTGCCGACGTTGGCAGAGCAGTGCATCGGAAAGACGCTCTTTCTTGGCAGGACAAAGTTCATTATCGAAAACATTGCCTTCTTGATCTCGCCTGCATAAGACGTCGAGCCAATGAGCACCAGCTTTTTCTTGAAGTTGATTATGATGAAGGTCTCTGTCCTTGTCTCGACTTCTTCAGGGACTGCAGCAAAATCGTCACAGGAGATGAGCGTGAATTCCGGCTTGAAGCTGTCAAGCTCGTCCAGAGTCGGCCTGATGAACAGCTGCCTTGCAAACAAGTTGTGCCACGCCCTGTTGTTGATGACCCTTATTGGAAGCCTGTTTTTCGGATCTGCCCCTACAAAGCCGTCAAAGACAAAGAACTCTTTGTCTTCTATGTGCGTCTTCATCCTGTGGAATATCTTTTCAAAGTTCTCTTCAGATATCGGGTGGTTGACCTTGCCCCAGTCCACCGTATCGTGGGTGACTTCGTCGTCGACGATGTACTTGTCGTCAGGCGACCTGCCGGTGAACTTGCCGGTCTTGACAGAAAGAGCACCGGTGGAAGATAGGATGCCTTCATTCCGGCTGATTACCATTTCGACTAACGACGGAACTGACAGATTATGATGAACTCTGCCAAGCTTGATATCCATCTCTGCGAGCTGTATCATAGACTTTGTAGTTATAATCTTTGGGTTGTCTTCCACAATCATATAACTTTAACATGAGCTGCTAATTTAATCGATTTAGTGCAATAGTCATAGAAGCGAGTTCTGCTTCTTTCTACTTTTTATGCAGATCTGGCTTTGACGGATTTTTTCTTGGCGACGGGCGCAGCTCCATAACGTGATCTGAGCGTTGAAATGAATCGGTTGATTTCAGCAGGCGTCAGCAGGACCATTTCTACATCTGGAGACAAGCTTTGTGTGAGTGAAAGCTGGTAGCTTAAAAAGATTTTCAGGCTTTTCATGCTCCGTTTGAGCTTCTCAGACAAAGTTTTAGCTGTTAGCTGCCCAAAATGTGGGCGGGCGCAGCTATTGCTGCTTTAACGCCTTTTTTATCCCCTCAGTCTTTTTGGCAAGAATGCCAAGAAACTCGTCAAACTCTTCTTCAGTAGCGTTCCTCTTTAGCGTGCGCCTTGTCTGGTAATGAAACGAGTTGTATATCCTTCCGATAGCGACGCCAAGTGCAAAGTCGCTTCTGTTTTCAACAGATATGTTCAGGCTCTGTACAATTTGCGAGATCTCACCGGCATTTGACACCGTTTCGTTTATCTTATCAAGCACCGCCTTTCTCACCTTGGCGTCCAATGAGAGGAGATTCCTGCCTGCACTATTAAAATAATCCCTAGCAAGGCAAATTGGATCCTGTAACAGGCTTTTGATGTGCAGGCTATTTTTGCTCTTTAATCATGCTTGTCAGGTCGATGCTAAAGAAGGTCTTTAGTATTCCAATATAGGTCTGGACAGGAGGAGGCACCTCGTCTTCGCAGGCCACACCCATGTTCCAGGCATTTATCCATATCACCATGCCCTGCAGCATGTTGACAAAGCGCCGGTACTCGCCTGGAACCACTTCGAGCGCATCAATGTAGCGCTCTGCAAGGAGCCACGCAGCTGTAAAGTCGATGCAGTCTGTCTTATAGATTGCCTTTATTTGCTGCCGGATCGACTTTGCCCGCTTGAACGGCTTTTTGCTCACAAAGAAGGGAAAGTCTATCTTATCTGGCAGCGTCATGCCAAGCGGAGCCCAGATGGTTATCACCCTGGTTCCGTCCTTTAGCTTCTTGAATCGCTTTTCCATTGCATCAACCATATCAGGGTCGTTGAACCAAAAGAGGATGACAGTCGCATCAGAAATGTCTGCCTTGCGTATGTCGGCATTCACTATCTCCACATTTTTTAATCCGGCGATATTTTTTCGTGCTTTAGAAACCGCCGCTTTGTTGATGTCGATTCCAACTGATTTCCTGACGCCGAATTCCTTCGCGGCAATTGCGACTGTGTTCCCCTCTCCGCAGCCAAGATGATAGAACACGTCGCCTCTTTTCAGCTTTGCAAACTCAAAGACCTTGCGGACGACGCTGTCAGGCAGCGATACATTCTCTCCCGTGACCACTGATTGCGGCAGCGTCGAGAGGAATTCGTGTATTTCCAACTTGCATGTAGGTTCTCGACCTATAATAAAAAGTAAAGTTCTAGCCGCTACACCTTATCAATTATTATATCCTGTTGCCAGATATAATGTGTCATGACGGTGCACGCGGAGATCAGCATCGTGTCCATTACAGGTGGAAAAAGCACCAGCATGAGCAAGCAAATCGCCGCTGCATTTGATGCTATTCGCAAAATAAAAAATGTCAAAGCGGATCTTACGGCGCTTGGGACGCAGGTTGAGGCAAAAAATCTTGCCAGTGTGCTTCAGGCCGTGGAGGCAGCTCATCTGGCGGCTAGGTCTGCAGGCGCCAAGCGCATTATATCCAATGTAAGAATAGATGACCGCCGTGATAAGACCCAGACGCTGCAGGACAAGGTAACATCCGTAAGGCGAAAGCTGAAGAAATAAGGGGCTTGCATCAAGGCCCTAGAATCGACGACATTTCTGCACGTTTATAGCATATAGTCGGCCCACGCGTATAAATGATCAGACTTCGACATATACCATGTCGTTTTCAACCGTGACCTTGTAGCTGCCAAGATCCTTCAGTTTTTGTGGGAACCAAATGAGGCTACCCGTCGTGACATCCCACTTGGCTCCATGCCATGGACATTTTAGCTCCTTTCCTTCAAGCTCGCCTTCATGGAGCTCGGCGCCGGCATGGTTGCAGATGTTGCCGGTGGCATAATACTGACCTCCCACGTTTGCGACCAGTATCTCCTTGCCGCCTGCAGTCACGTGGGTCATCTCGCCCTCCCCGATTTCCGAAGTTTTGCCAACCAAGACCTTTGCCATATGCACAGCTGCGCGCGTGGCGCTATTTTAATTTCACGGGAAACATTCTTTCTGAAAACTGGGCGAGCTTTTTTAGCGCGTCAGCTCGCTCCTCTCTTTCCATTTCTGCGCCTTCAATCGCGCCATAGAGATAGCGGATCGATTCGTCGTACACCCTCCGGGCCACAGGGTATGGCACACCGTCCTTGCCGCCGTGGGCGAAACTGTACTTTACAGGGTCGTTCCACGAAGTTCGCGACCCATATATCAACTCGGCTATCAGCGAGAGCGCCCTTACTGTCGCGCCGCCGACCCCGGGAATCGAGAGAAGCTCTTCATAGTTCCTCGGCTGGATGTCATAGATCCGCTTGAAGAGATCCCAGTCAAGCCGCCTTGGCATCTCGTATCCTGATGCGTCAATTATGCTGTTGCCAAGCCACTGGTCAAGAGTGTCCTTTGCAGTCAGCCGGTAAACCGACGATTTCAGGTTGTTGATGTTGTCCCTGACGAGGTCGACGCACACCTTCTGGTTTTCATCCGACATTTTCGAAGTCATGTCAAGAGTTCTCGCATTCTTGCCATTGCTGATTATGCCGGCATGCGGCTCGCGCACGAAATTCTGGACGCCTTCTGAAAGCCAGTGGTAACGGCGCGCCATCCTATTCTTCGCGTTCATTCCCTGCTGCACGACCGCCCAGTCACCGCGCTCGTCAAACAGTATGACATGATGGTAAAGTGAATATCCATCCTGAATAGCAGCGCTGTCCACCTTGGCCGCCATCCTGCTCGCATAGAGGATCGAGTCTATTTTGGCATCTGAGAGGCCGAGATTTTGTGCCAGAACAGGAACGTCGGTTTTGGCAGACGTAGACTTTTTGCCTTTACCACCGGCAATGGATATGCCATGTATGTCCGGCTTGAGTGCCTGCTTTAGGACGCCGGCGACCACAGTCGTCACGCCTGACGAGTGCCAGTCAAACCCAAGGACGCAGCCAAACGCCTGAAACCACAGCGGGTCTGAGAGCCTGCGCAGGAATTCAGCTTGCCCATACTCGTCGATCATCACCTTTGACATTGCATGAGACAGCTTGATCATCCTGCGCACGAGATATGCTGGCGCGTGGCCGGTATGCAGCGGAAGGTTGATGAAAGGAGCCCTCTGCAAATTCAGTCGCCCTTGAGGAAAAGCCGAAGCTTTTCTTTGGCAAGCGGGTCCACAGGCGTGAACCTGAGGTGCAGACCGCAGCAAGGGCAATGGCTGCTAGAGCTCTTCAAGTACACTTCGCATCTGCGGCAGTATCTCAACCCTTGGTGGTACGGGTTCTGTATCCTGCCGCCACCCGGGACCAGCCTGACACAAATGTTCTTGCAGGTCAAACAGCACAATAGACATCAGCGGTGCTTATAACTAGACCAGCACCTAAGGGGGAGGGGGATGTACATATATTCCCGCATCCATAGGAAGCAGCAATGCGCGCTGCCATTGTCATTGTGCTGGCATCGGCCGGGTTCTTGGGCGGCGTAATCGATGCTATAACAGGTCTGATAACCGAATATGGGTATCCCGCCGTCTTTGCGGCAGCGCTCCTTGAGGTGATCTTTCCCCCGATCCCAAGCGAGATAGTCTTTCCCCTCGTCGGATTTACAGTTCAGAGCAAGGGGTTGGGGTTTGAAAATGCAATTGGCATGGCGGCTACCGGAGCACTTGGCTCAACGGTGGGCGCGGTCCTCATCTATTTCATCTCGATGAAAGTTGGCCGTGCCGCAGTCATACGGTTTGGAAGGCGCATAAGGGTGAGCGAGCATGAAATCGAGAAAGCAGAAAGATGGTTTGCGAAGTATGGTCCACTTGCCGTATTTACCGCAAGAATGGTTCCGGGCATACGCGAAATAATCTCAATCCCTGCGGGCATTGGCAAGATGAACCTTGCAAAATTCATTGTCTATACTTTTGTCGGCTCGCTTGTCTGGTCCGTCACGTTGACCCTTGCAGGTTATTACCTTGGTGAGGCTTGGAGCAGATTTTCAGAGCAGGCTTCGTCGGCCTTTACCATTGTCAGTATCATAGTCATTGCAGGCATTTTGGCCGGCATCGGAATATTGTACACTAGGCGCAAAAAAGCCCATGCAAAAAACAGCGACTAGACCGCCTTCATGAGGAGGCAGAGCAGTGCCTTTTGCACGTGCAGCCTGTTTTCAGCCTCTGGCCACACCACCGATGCCCGGCTGTCTATAACGTCGGCCGTCACTTCCATGCCGCGCTTTGCAGGGAGGCAGTGCATAAACACCGCGTCTTTTTTCGCCAACTTCATGATGTCAGAGTTGACCTGATACTTTGGAAGAAAGGCTGATTCCCTCGTTGCACGCTCGCCCTCCTTTCCTATCGACACAAATGTGTCTGTCACCACAATGTCGGCGTCCTTTGCGGCAGCAGCTGGATCTTCGGTTATCGCAATGTCTGCGCCAGTCTTTTTCCCTTCTTGTTTTGCAAGTTTGACGACCGCTTCAAGCGGCTCGTACCCCTTGGGGCAGGCGACAGTCATGCTGATGCCAGTCTTGGCGCAGCCAAGCAGGAGGTCGTTGCAGACGTTGTCGCCGTCGCCCAGCCATACAAGGCTCAGTCCGTTTAGCTTTTTCTTGTGCTCCTGTATGGTCATCAAGTCGGCCAGAATCTGGCATGGATGGAAAGCGTCGGAAAGGCCGTTTATCACAGGGATAGAAGCATAATCTGCAAGCGTCTTGACATCCTTGTGATCATAAACGCGCGCCATTATGCAGTCCAGATACAGCGAAAGAGTCTTGGCAGTGTCCTCGATCGTCTCGCCACGTGAAAGCTGAATGTCGCTGGCGCTCAAGTAGACCGCGTTGCCGCCAAGCTGATACATGCCAACTTCAAAGCTGACCCGGGTGCGCGTTGACGGCTTTTGGAAAATCATGCCGAGTGTTTTTCCGCGCAAGAGCGGGCGCGCCCTTCCCCTCTTTTGCTCGCGCTTGAGCTTGCCTGCAAGCGACAGGATCAAGTTGATCTCGCGTGCACTCAGATCTGTGATGCTGAGAATGTCTTTTTTACTTAAGGAGGTCTTCAATGTCTTCATCTGTTAGATATATTACCTTGTCTTCTTGTTCATCAGTCTCTTTATCTTCTTTGCTCTTCTTCTCTTCCTTTTCCTTCTCTCTTCTTTGGCGCTCTTCTTCCTCCAGCCTTGCCCTTTCATCCTCTTCCCTAGCACGCTCTTCTTCGCGCCTGCGCTTTTCTGCTTCTTCCTTCTTGCGATCCTCGTCACTCTTTTTCTTGCCAAACAACCCAAACCTTCCTTTCTTTTCCTTCGGCTCTTCGGCCTTGGCTGGCACGGG
The DNA here is from genome assembly GCA_040757615.1 of Thermoproteota archaeon. Classification (GTDB taxonomy): domain Archaea; phylum Thermoproteota; class Nitrososphaeria; order Nitrososphaerales; family Nitrososphaeraceae; genus Nitrososphaera. Next base: position 10,933 of record JBFLWZ010000042.1, read on the forward strand.
TTCCACCGGTTTTGGCGGTGGTGGTGACGGAGGAGGAGGCGTGTACTCTATCTTGGGAGCAGGCTTTGGTTCCTCACGCACGATTGGTTTTGGTGCAGGTTTCTCTTCAATGGGCTTTGGCTCGACCCTCGGAGCTACAATAGAAGGGAGCGGCTGTTCGGCAGGTTTTATTGGCGGAGCAGGCTCTTCTTCTTCATTCTCTTCGACTTTTGGCAATTCTTCCGAAAGAGCTTTTTCAACCGGCTCTGGACGAGGCATCGAGATCAGGTTCTCGACTCTTACCTCGCCGACACTTCCAAACAGAGACTCGATGAACTTGTCAGGATCAAACGGGATAATGTCGTCATAGCCCTGTCCGACTCCGACATAAATTATCGGTTTTGATGTAATGTGCGCAATTGACATTGCCGCCCCGCCCTTTGCATCCGCGTCTATTTTAGTCAATATTGCGCCGTCAAAAGTTGTATACTGGAAAAACTCCCTTGCCTGGTTTATGGTATCGTTTCCAGCAAGCGAGTCGCCGACAAAGATCTTGACATCTGGTTTGACAACCCTCACGATCTTGCCCATCTCATCCATCAGGTTCTTGGACGTCTGCATCCTGCCTGCCGTGTCCATCAGGACTACGTCGATGTAATTCTTTTTTGCGTGCTCGTACGCATCACGGCCTACAGACGATGGGTCGGCCCCGTAGCGCTGCTTGACTATTTTCAGCGAGAGCCTGTTGGTATGTTGCTCAAGCTGCTCTATTGCCCCGGCTCTGTGCGTATCGCCTGCAGCTACCACCACAGAGAACCCGGCCTTGCGCAGGAGGTTTGCTATCTTGGCTACAGTAGTAGTCTTGCCAGTGCCGTTGATGCCAAGAAACACGATGACAAAAGGTCCTGACTTGCTCTCCTTTTTCGCCTTTATCTTTTCGATCAGGTCAAGCTTACCGGCTCGGGCGAATATCTCTGCGACTGCAGCCTGCAGCTTTGATTGGACAATCTGCGTCGCGTCTTGGCTTTTTTCCAGTTTCAGCCCGAGCAACTCTTTTTTCAGTTTTGTAGAGAGATCTTCAACGACTTCCTGCGCCACGTCGCTTTCCAAGAGCGCGATCTGAAGGTCAAGCAGCGCGTCGTCAAGGACTTTTTCTGTGAGCTCTTTTTGGCCGATGCCTTTTGCCGCGCTGGAAAAAGCCTTTTTCAGTTTGTCAAACATGGTTTTTCAGCCAGGCTAGCCTTGTTGTGCAGCGCGTATCATTTGGTTGATCTGAGACTGCAGCTGATCCATGCGCATCGCTATCTCCTGCCTCTGCATCTCGAGCTGCCTGGCCGCGACTTCATATTCCTTTATCCTCGCTTCAACATAATTGAGAGCATCTTCCCTGCTCTTTTCGACCGCGACGCCCGCCCCGAGGTTGACAAGCAGTTTCTTTATCGGGGGCACGACCGTCTTGACATAGACTCCGATTCCCATTGGCATCAGCGACTCGACCTCAGAGTCTGAACTGATGTTCTGGATCGTGGTTGAAGCTAGCCGGGCCTCTTCCATCAACCTTGTAACCGTCACCTGCCGGGTCATGATGTCGTTCATGTATGCTTCAAGGACCCTCGACTGCTGGACCATGTCGTTGATCCTCTGCTCCATCGCAGCCAATTCCTGCTGCTTGGACGGATCGCTGGCTGAACTCATATCAACCTCACTGCGCCTGTTCGATTTTTAAAGCTTTAGATTTGTTGTGAATAATGCAGGCGACTACACTCGGCTAACCTTGAGCATGTCAGCCATCCGGACTTCCATGCCATAGCGCTCCTCCTCACTTTTCATGTGCCGGTAAATCTTTAGCATGTCCATGCCGTGCTTTACCATGCTGAACTTGCCCGCTATTTTCAGCTGTATAAACTTGAAGACGAGTGCATACAGCTTGAACCTTTCAAGCACCTCATTTCTGTAAGCCTGCAAGTCGCACATGTTTTTCACAAAGAGTTCGGCACACCAAGTTGACGGGATGATGCCCTCGCCAAGCAGAGGATAGACCGTACCTATCGACTCGCCCACACCCACAGTTTTTTTGCCGTCGGTGAAGGGCTCGCAGCTGACCGGTGGTGTGAGCCTCACTGGCCTGCCGACCTTTTTTATCACTTCGCAGCCGTATTTCCTCAGGAATTCCTCTACAAAGCGGTTGTGATCTTTCATAAAGTCGCCGGCGCCAATGTGTGCATAGCCGTTGCCTAGTGGAAAATACCAGAAATATCCTGACATCGAGGGGAATGACCGCAGGTAAAAGTCGTCAAATGGCTCTTTGCCCGGTGCATACTTCACCTTGTACTGCACACAGGGTATCCACAACTCGTTTTCAACCCTTGGCAGATAGTTGCGGTGAAAGCCGGTAGCGTCGATAATGATGTCAAAGTCAGGCTCGAGTTCTTCCTTCCTTGGAGCCCTTCCGAACCTGATATCGGTCCCCTTTATCATATCCTGAATGAGTTTGAGCTTGTCATAGCTCACCATGCCCTTGAGCCGGATGTCGACACTGTCGTTGTTTCCTAGGTCGACTTTCATGTGCTTGCCGTCATGGAGAACATAATCGTCGAAATTCAGGCCGCAGTTTTTCGCAAGCCCGGCCATCACGTTCTCGCACGTGGCCCAAGCGCACACTGCGTCATGTTGGTCCTGCGGCATGCGCTCAAAACCCACCACCCGGTTGTCGCGGTCGTCGCTCAGCCTGTTCATGAGATACGCGCCAGCGACTCCTATCCCGACAACTGCTATCTTCATCTTTAACTATCCTGCCAGTGAATGCCATAAAAACATAACATTATCTAGCAGTTGCGCCTAGCTCTGCCGTTGTCAAAAAAGAAGATGCAGATGTCAGGCTTTGCCCGCATTGGCATCGGCCTTTTGATAGTTGGGGCCCTGCTTGCCGCATTTGGACAGTACGGCGGCAGAGAAGCTGTCGCAATTTTTGGCGTCGTGATGGTGGCTTGCGGATTTGTTCTGTATATGGCTGCGTCTATTAGCGCAAAGAGAAGAATCCGCGGCTGATATAATGCATTTATCTTGAATTGGTTTCTTAGACGGCATGGTCAAGATCGAAGTTGGCAAAGACGACGTAATCATAACGCTTGATGCAAAGGAAAAGCTTCTGGCGATCAGGCGCAAGATAACGATACCAAAGAAAAGCATCACTTCCATCTCGACTGAAAGGGCAAAGCCGTCTTGGTTATCCTTCAAGATGGGGACGCACGTGCCAAGAGGTTTTATGGCGGGGACGTTCTGGACAAGGAAGGGCAAAGCATTCTATTACGTCAAGGATTTTTCTAAATGCATCACCCT
>JBFLWZ010000043.1:0-13683 GCA_040757615.1 Thermoproteota archaeon
GGGCGATTGACACGCTCATCGGCACCCAGAAGGTACGCAGGATAGGCGCAGACGTGCTCCAGAACAACGTAAGCCATACTGGCGAGCTTCCCGAGCTGCCGGAGCACTTGAAGCCGATCCTCGAGAATCTCTAGTCTTACTGAAAATTCTACTATGTTACTTCATAAGCGTCGGCCTCCATTTCCCTGCATTGCCTGACGCCGGTAAAGAGGAGCGCCAGAGATAACGGGAAGTTCTGCAGAAGCTTGTCCGCTCTACATCAACCTTGTTAATTCGGAGTGCAACGAGATCTAGGGCTCTATAGCTGGCAGGCTGAAGGCAAAAGTCGCACCCTTGCCGCCTGAGTTATTTGAACACCAGATCCCGCCATCGTGCGCTTCAATGATGCTTCTTGATATGAACAGGCCGAGGCCTGTGCCCTTGTCTGATTTTGTCGCAAACTTGCTAAAGAGCCTCGGCATGATGTCTGGGTCAATGCCAGTCCCGCTGTCCTTCACGTTGATCAGTGCTTGTCCATCTTTCTTATCAGTGGATATCGTAATTATCCCTTCCTTTGTGAACTTGGTTGCGTTGTCCAGCAGGTTTGCCAAGACCTGTGTTATTCTTCCCCTGTCTGCTTCCACAAAAATGTCCTTTGGCTCATATACAAACTTGACCTTGGCATCTGCTCGCTGGTTCTTTGCGTCCTGCACTGCTCCCTCAACCACATCCTTAAGGTTGAACTTTTCCTTGTCGAGTTTTAGCGCCTCGCTTTCTATCCTCGTCACATCCAGTATGTCGCTGGTCAGCCGCTGCAGCCTAATAGAATTGCGGTGGATCGCCCTTATCATTTCGTCGCGTTCGTCTGGATCCATCTGCAAGAGCTCTGCATAGCCGAGGATCGCCTGCGTAGGCGTGCGGAGCTCGTGGGCCGCGACGTTGATGAACTCTTTTTGCATCCTGTCATGGATCTTTAGCTGCTCATTTGCGGCTGCAAGTGAATCGTTGGACCTTTTCAGCTCTTCTGTCTTGGAACGCAGCTCTGTAGTCCGGGCATCTACTGTTTGCGTCAGCCTCGTGTTCCATACAAGCACAAGGGCTGCCACGCCGACGGCGGCTGCTCCGATGACAATCGTCAAGATCGTGCTAAAGTTTCTCTGCTGGTCCACGAGTAAGCTGACGTTTGATGCAAACTGGTGTGGTGTAATTATGTACAGTGTGCCAAACTGCTCGCCCCGGATTATTATGGGCTCGTAGGCAATAGTAGCGGTTGCGCTTCCCGCGGAAAAGTCCTGTAAGCCGGACTCGCCTTGAAGCGATCTTCTGATGAATTCGAGGAAGGAATTCTCAAGTTCTGGCGGCAGGCGCGCCTGCAATTCTGGTCCAAAGACATCCTTGCCTATCAGCTCTTCAGAATTGGAATACAGTATCATGCCTCTTCTGTCTATCATGCCTATAGAACTCTGAGTGTCATGCGACAGCTGTTCCTGCAAAAAACTTCCAAAGGTATCAAGCCTTATTCCAGCGACTGAAACTCCTAGAAATTCGCCGTTTTCCGCGCTGATTATGGGATGTGATATATAGATTCTCGTGACATTGTCGTTAGAGTCCATCGCGCTGCTGTAATAGCTGTCAAGCCTGTTCTCAGACTCTATAAAGTATGACCTCTGGCTCAAGTCAGTCCCTCTGAATTGCTCAAACGCGGTTTGATTGATGTTGCTAAGCCAGACCATTTTGCCGTCGCGATCAAGCCACATGTAAAAGTTGGTCAGGTCGCTGGTGGAATTCTGGGCCGCGTTGAACAGTGTCTGCGCCCTTTCAAATTCGCTGTTTTGCAGGGATCTGGCGCTTGAAATTATCTGTAGGTTTGCAGATACTGACTCTATCCTGTTTACAAATACATTTTCCAGATCGTGCGCCTGAATCCTTGCGTTGGATCTGATGTCCTCGGCCGCGATCTTTAGGATTTCACTTGAAGTGAAACTTGAATACTGGAAAGAGACGATTGAAAGGGACAACGCTATTGCCGCTGTCAAAGCCAGCAATGCTATGCTATTTTTGGAAAATTTTGTCTTGCCCACAGACAACGACCTGATTCGAATGAACGCAAATAAATTTGACAAGATGTAATACTCTATAAGAAGCTTATATAGAAAGAGTGCGTTTCTTCTACACTGATGCAATGCACTCTGACAGTATCCTCGCCGCGAGTATGGAAGTCATACCGTTGATGTCATAGTCAGGCGCAAGTTCCACGATATCGATCCCTGCGACGTTTCCGCCATTTATGACTCTGTTGAGCAGGTAGATCAGGTCTATTGCCGATAGGCCGGCCGGCGATGGGACGGATACGCCCGGCGCAGACGCCGGATCGACACAGTCAAGGTCTACCGAGATGTATATCCTAGAGCCTGCCGTGTGCGCCTTTATCATCTGCGCCACCTTCTTTACCCCAAGCTCTGCGACATCAAGCGGAGTCACGATCTTTAGTCCCGCAGCCATTGCGTTTTCGATTTCTTCTGGCTCAGCCGCCCTTGTTCCTATCAGCATGCTCTTTTTGAAGTTGATCGACTTGGCTGAATCCGTCAGCACGGATCCGTAGTAGTCCCTGACTGACGACACAAAGTCAGGATGGGCGTCAAAATACAGGAGCGACAGCTTTCTGCCCGCAGAGGCTGCCTTTATCGTCTCTGTTGTTAGCGAGTGGTCGCCGCCTATCATTATCGGCAGCTTGCCTGCAGAAGCGACGCCTGAAACGATCTTGTACAGCTCACGCTTGTCTGCGATGTTGCCGGCGTCATACACACGCTTGCCTTCCAAGGTGCCGCGCATAGGGCACGTTGGAATGATCTTGCCCCCGCGCTCGAAGAACTCTGACTCGTTTGATGCTATCCTCAGCACGTCCGGCGCCCTGCTGGTTCCCTTGCGCCTGGCGTGCGATCTAGATTCATCAGGAACGCCAATGATTACTATGTCTGCTTCGTCTAAGCTGTCGGTGTTTGCGCGTCTGAGCCGAACCATGGCTAGCAGTCAGCTAGAGCCTGCTTTTTAACCCTGGCCTGCAAACAGACCAATAAGATTTTATTGAAAAGGAGCCTGCCTACACTCAACATGTCCAGCATGAAGTATATTCAGCTAGAACCGCAAGGCGACATTGCGATAGTAAAGATAAACAGACCAGAAGCGCTAAACGCCATGAACACGGATGTCATTTCCGAACTTTCAAAGGCGATAGACATCATTGGCGCAGACGAAGGCATCAAGGTTGTAATCATCACGGGCGCCGGTGAGCGCTCTTTCTGCGCAGGGGCAGACATTTCATACATGGTCAACATCGAGCCAATGCAAGCAGAGAGATACGCAACCTCCGCACAGGCAGTCATTAACAAGATAGAACGGTTGGAAAAGCCTGTGATTGCTGCAGTCAACGGCTTTGCACTCGGAGGCGGCTGCGAGCTTGCCATGGCATGCGACATCCGCATCGCTTCAAGCAACGCCAAGATCGGCCAGCCTGAGGTCACAATAGGCATCCCTCCGGGTTGGGGCGGAACTCAACGCCTGATGCGCCTAGTGGGTCCTGCAAAGGCAAAGGAGATGATATTCACAGGCAAAATGATAACTGCAGACGAGGCACTACAGATCGGCCTTGTTAACAAGGTTGTAAGCGTGGGGCCGGAAGACAACCTGCCACCAGAAGTCAAGGGGGACCCAGCGAAGGAGAAAGAAAGGGCGGGTCAGGTGGCCAAGATCCTCAACAAAAAGCTGATGGACGACTGCATGACACTTGCAAAAGAGATCACGAAGAACAGCTTTACTGCAGTCAAAGTGAGCAAGATGCTTATCAACAGGGGCATGGATTCGGACCTCGAGACTGGCCTGAGGCTCGAGATCTATGGCTGGGCGCTCTGTTTTGCCCACGAAGACCGGCAAAAGATGATGTCCGCCTTCCTGAACAAGAACAAAAAGTAGCTACGCCAGACGGGCGCCGCTGCTGGGACGGCAGGCAAACGTCCTGCTTTTTACACCTGCCTCCAAAAACCCCTCTGACATTGCGCTTGCAACCCTGCCTGCGTTCTTGCGGGTCTTTAGGAAAGCGATCATTGACGGCCCGGCGCCGCTTATGGTGACAGCCAGCGCGCCCGCTGACAATCCGTTTTGCTTTACTGCATCATAGCCTGGTATCAGGTGCTTTCTTGCCGGCTCGACGATGATGTCGTCGATCCCCTTTGCTATCATTTCCACGTCCTTTAGCGCAAAGCCCGCTACTATGGTGGACGCGCCAGAAACATTGTGCACAACGCTTTTCAACGGGACCTCCTTTGGAAGCACGCTTCTTGCGACCTCTGTTTTTTTCTCCGGCACTTGCATCGAAAGCGGGACTGCCACTACTAGGAACAGGTCTCTTGGAGGTTCGATCCTGATGAACTGACCCTTGTGCCCTATCACAAAGCCACCCAAGAGCGAAGCAGAGACATTGTCATAGTGCTTTGTGCCTGCGCTTGCTATTTCTCCTTCGGCGGCGTATTCGACGAGCTTGTTCTTGTCTATCTTCAATTTGTAGAGCGCATTAAACGCTATTGCAGCAGCTGCCGCAGAAGCTGCGCTGGAGCCTATGCCATAGCCTGCAGGCACTCCTTTTGTCACACTAATTTTGATGCTGTCATGAACGCCAAAGTCGCGCATCATGCTCTTTACCACGCGGCCTGCGGAATTGAACTCGGCCACAGATGGGATCGTCTGGTCGCCGCTCTTGATTGTGATCGTACTTCTACCCGGCTCTTTTGTTATCTTTACTCTGTCCTTGAGTGCATCAAGGGCAAGGCCAAACACGTCGTAGCCCGGCCCTAGGTTTGCGGTAGAGCACGGCGCGACTGCAACGCAGGACTCCACAGCCATCCTAGCCATCCTCTCCCTGATTAACGATTCGCGCAAGCGCGGCCGCAAGGTTGACGATGCCGTTCATGGTCACGCTTGACACCGCAACCAGGCCTGGCGCAAAGCCCCCTTTGCTCATGCTGCGCGCAAGGTCCTTGCTGAGAAGCGAGTACTCGGTATCCTTTTCACCATCAAGCGCGTGCTCCAAGGCAGTGTGCGAGCCGGCCCACTCCATTATATCCTTCAATTTTTCTATCACCAAGTCGCGCTTTGTCAGCACGTTTACCTGCGGGGTTTTCAGGCGTAGCCTTACAGACGAAGCAAGAAGCGAAATTGACACATAGTTAATCGGAGACGACACGAGCATACCGTCGAACGCAAATATCGTAGCTTTAGAGTCTGAATGAAAGTTTGTGACGAAATACGGACCACTTGCCCTGAACGCAAACAGCTCTATCTGTCCTGGCGTGTCCACAATGACATAGTCGGGGTTGAGCTCGTCCACCTCGCCCTGTATCTCGTCCATCTTGGTTGCTATCATGTCGCTTGCCATAATGAGAGATCCATTCGGGCCGAGACCGTAACTCTCCATCAAAGTCCCAATGTCAATATAGTCCCGCACGTCGATGTCAGGGTCATAGGGTAGGTTGAGCGCGCCGGGGTCAAGGTTAAGAGCTATTGGGTACGCGCTGTTGTCCCTGTACCACTGAAGCAGCCTAGAGGTGAGGAGCGACTTGCCAGAGCCAGCCGTGCCGGTGACGAATATCGCGTGCACTTCCTTGAGAAAACGTGCCGGTCTATATCTTCTTTACACTATTATAGTACCAAGCCGCAACAAGTGCCGTTATAGTTGAACTGGCGACTTGTTGCCATTCCTGCAAGTGTGGTACCCTTCATAATCCTGTTCCTTACCACTAATGTCTCTCCACAAGATGTCTTTGCAGTTGGCTTTGTACCATTCGTAGCATCGGCTGCCGCCGCAATTACTAGAATTGTGCTACAGGCTTACAGGTTCAAGTATTTCATAAAGAGATTCATCGGCTACGACGTGGCGTCAACAGGCAAGACGATGTCTGCGAGGCTGGCAGGTGAATTTGTAACCCAGACCACCCCCTCATACGTCGGGGGAGAATTGATTAGGATAGCGTGGCTGTCAAGGAACGGTGTGCCGCCGGGCAAGGCGGCATGGGTCGCGACGATGGAGATAATCGCAGATGTCTTTGTAGGCTCGATGCTTGCGTTCATTGCCGGCGCGTTTGCGATCTACCGTGGCGGGACTGTGGTCGGAGTGGCAGTCATACTGCTCACCATTCCGACATTTGGCGTTTGGCTGGCGCTCGTTCTGTTTTCCGCAAAGCGCAACCTGCGGCTTCCACATTTTTCACAAAAGATAGCAGAAAAGTTTCTTGCAAAGGAAAAGGCAGAGAGCCTGATTAGCTCGGCAAACGCTGCCATAGCCGACCTGTGCAAGATGAGCCGGGAGAATTTCAACTCGAAAAGGTCGATCAAAACATTTGCGATCGGCATGGCAATCACGCTCGTTGCCTTCTTTTTCTACGGAATATCATTCATGGTGCTTGCCAACGCTGTCGGGTCGGACATCGGGTTCTTTGATTCGCTCATGGCAACCGCAGCGTCAAACTCTGTAGCCGCCCTGCCTATAACCATAGGGGGCTCGGGCTTGGCCGAGCTTGGCATATGGGCATACATTTCTAATCTGAGCGGGATACCTACCATCAACGAAGTCGTGAACGATGACCAACTGAAGGTGATCATCGCATGGAGAATCGCTACATACCATGTGCCACTTGTAATCATGTGGGTTGCCCTCATGAAGCTGGCGATTGGCAAAGTATCTGCGGCAAGCCTGAGCCAGCAGGCAGGTGATGGCAGGCCCGAAGATGGCAGTGCGACAAAATAGAAGCGTCAATGTACAACCAATATCAGTGATTTCGCGCTGGCAGATGCAGAAGCTAGTTCTCGTCGCCGTCTTCTTCCGACGAAGATGCTGTAGGGAGGTCGGACTCGACGTCCATCATCTGGAGCTCCTGAAGCTCAAAGCGGTATATCGCCTTCATATCGAGACCAAATTTCGTCTTGAGGAGCTCGACCACCTTGGCGCTCAGGGGGGCAGTGAACACCTTTACCTTGAACTCGTAAACAAAGCCCTTCATGAAATCTGAAATCTTCATAGTCTTCGGGACATCTAATCCCTCAACAATTGACCTGCCGTCGGGCATCGGCTCGTATACTTGGATGTCTATCTTATAGTCGCCCTCGTAAATGTCAAGGATGTATCCTGTCCTTGTTATCGTCTCTGGCTTGCCGAACTGGGCTGACTTGATCTCGTCCTCGGCCCACTTTGGAAGTCCCTCATCCTGAGAGCTACCTTCGCTTTTTGCAGCCTTTGCCCTCCCCATGATACTCTAGCCTGTATGGATTGCATTTAATAGCTTTTCCAATTTCGCTTCTATTGGCAGCGAATGCATGTCTAGAAAATATTACCACTTGGTTATTCAATTATGACATTTCTGTTTAACGCCGTTTTCACTTGCTAGTTGACATGACGAGCTTCAGCAGTAACTGGGTAAAGGACAATACACCGAACATGTCCGAGAGGATCAAGCAGAACATAGGTCCTCAGCAACCACTGAAACCGAGAATCGAGCTTGCCAAGAACAAGATTCAAGCACAGAACCAAAAGCTAGAGACAATCCTTGAGAAGTTAAGGAGCAAGGAGAAGTCGCTCTTCAACCAAGTAGTTTCCGCCCTTCAGAGGCATGACACTCAACACGGCAAAATGCTATCAAACGAAATCGCTCAAGTGAGAAAGACCACCAAGATGATCTCACAGCTCAAGATGGCACTGGAACAGATACAGCTCAGGCTGGAATCGACAATCGACCTCGGAGATGTGATGGTCGCAATTGGCCCTGCGATGGGTGCACTCACAAGAGTGAGGTCCGGCCTGTCAGGCGTAATGCCAGAAGTAGACAGGGAACTGGGAGAGATCAACGGCGTGTTCAGCGATATCATGATGAGCGCAGGAAGCATGGGCAACACTTCATTCGCCTTTGACGCAAGCGGCGAAGAAGTGGACAAGATCCTTGCAGAGGCCGGCGCGGTAGCAGAGCAGAGGATGACTGACAGCTTCCCAGACGTGCCAGTAGGCACCTCAGGCAGCAGGACAGGAACAACTAGCGAGAACGCACAGTTCTAAGAGTTCCCTCTTTTTCCTTTTTTCCTTTTTTCATTTTAATAGTTTTCCAAGCGGCTGGTCCACTTTATCCATGTTTTCAAGGCAGAACCAATCCTTTTCTCCCAGAACTCCTTCGGCTCTTTAGGTGGAGGGTGGATGCGCTGGACAGTCTCGCAGCAAACATCTTCTTCACAATGCACTGGGTGCAAGCTCGGCGCTGTCATGGAACAACCTATAGTCGTATGTTGCTTCTTCTCCATTGGAAATGTCCCTGACGACTATGTCAAAGCCGCAGCCAGAATCAAGTATGTTGGCGTTGTACGAATGGTTGAGGTAGATGATCCCGTCGCAGGGGACAAGATACGATCCGTCCGGCTTTGTGTATCCGTATTTCAACACAAATGCCTTTTCTTCTTCATACAGGAGCGCAAAGGAGCCCTTTGAAATCCTCACACATCGCTGGCATTCGAAAAAGACTATGGTGCCTTTGGGCACAAACTCTTTGGCAAACAGTCCCTTGCCCCTGTCACCTGTCTCCCTGACTTCAAAAAGCCTAGCCGGCATCGATGTTGTCGGAGCGTCTTGTCAATTTCCGCCTATCTTACGGTTACTGACTTTGCCAAGTTTCTCGGGTAGTCGGGGTCCACGTTCTTTGCAAGCGCAAGCTGGTATGCGATTATCTGCAATGGTATCACTTCAACTATCGGGTAATACGCTTCTTCCTTCAGGTGCGGTATCTCGATCCAATAGTCGTAAACGTCGTCCTTGCGGTCAGAGATCCCGATGATTGTAGCGCCGCGGGCCTTTATTTCGTGGGCGTTTGAAATCGTGTCGTTGAACGTGGCGTCGTGTGGATTTATCATTATGACAAAGGTGTTCTTCTCCATCAGAGCAAGCGGCCCGTGCTTTAGTTCGCCGGCCGCAATGCCTTCCGCATGAACGTATGCAAGCTCTTTGAGCTTCAGCGCGCCTTCAAGCGCGATCGGGTAGTGTAGGGATCGCCCAAGGAGGTAAATGTCTGTAGCATCTTTCATGTGTTCTGCAGCTCTTGTGATACTTGCCTGGTTTGCAACAATGTTCTCGACAGCTATTGCAAACTCTGCTTTCTCTGTCCCAAGGCAATTCTTGCACAGCCTGTCTGTAATGCTGTAGATCAGCGCAAGCTGACCTGTAAAGCTCTTTGTAGCTGCGACACCGATCTCGGGTCCGCAGTTTGTAGACAGACACGCGTCGCTCGCCCTTGCCAGCGATGAAGTCATGACGTTTACTATCGAAAGGATCTTGGCGCCCTGGCTCTTGGCCCGCCTTACCGAGTCGAGAACATCCGCAGTTTCGCCACTCTGTGAAATCGCCACAAGGACCGACTTGTCATCCATCGAGGCAAGTGCGTACTGCGACTCGCTTGACACCACCGTCTCCGCTCTTATCTTGCCAAACCTTGCAAGCATATGCTTGAAGATCAAAGCCGAATGGTAGCTCGTGCCGCTTCCTGTAATGTAAATGTCCTTTGCATTTGCCAAAATGTCGCAGAATCTGACTATCGTCGCTTCGTCCTGCCTGCCTGCATGCACAACGGTCAGCCTCTGCTCGTTTATCTCTTTGATTGTATGGTGAGCGTACTTGCCCTTGTCAATGTCGCCTAGCTCCCACGCTACCTGCGTTATCGGATGAGCAACGGCCTTGCCTTCAAAATCGAAAACTTCTAACTTGCTGTTATCTACGATGCAAATGTCGCCGTTTTCAAGGAATATCGCCTTGTCGGTGTATTCAAGAAAGCCGAGCACATCGCTAGACACAAAATAACCGTCGTTTGCAACGCCTATCACAAGCGGTTCTTCGTACCTTGCGCCACTGATGGTGCCGTCCTGAAAGACTGCTACAAACGCGTAGTTGCCCCTGAGCCTTTTGCAGGTCTCGATCATTGCCTCCTTGACACCCTTGCTGTAGTGGAACTCTAGCAAATGCGCAATGACTTCACTGTCGGTTTCGCTTGCAAAAGAGTGACCGGAAGAAATTAGTTCTTGTTTTAATTCCTTATAATTTTCAATGATGCCGTTATGCACCACTGCAATGTCGTTCTTGCAGGCTGAATGTGGGTGCGCGTTGCTGTCGGTCACGCCGCCATGGGTGGCCCAGCGAGTGTGGCCGATTCCGATCCTGCCTGCCATCTGGCTGAGGTTCATGTTCTTATTGACCTCAAGGACCTTGCCTGTGCCCTTGCGCACCAAGATGTTGCCGCTGTCAAATGTGGCGACCCCTACGCTGTCATATCCCCTGTATTCCATCCTCTTGAGGCTGTCAACCAAGATTGGGGCAGCAGCATTCTTGCCCTTGTAGCCTATTATAGAGCACATCGACCGAAAACAGATCAAACAGGAATTTAACTACTATCAAACTTTCATGAACACCGTTCAAGAATATTTTATAATGGTCTATGCATGGCGGATCCAATGTAGCTTTATACCGCTACATAATGTTATATAGTGGTAAATGCTATTTTACAGGCGTTGGAAAAAAAGCTCGTTTCAGAGAAGAACGGACAAGCATCTGCAAAAAAGATCATTGTATTCAGGGACGTTGAGCGGATGCGTGTCCTCTCGAATCCTGTTGCTTGGCGCATCATGGAGTTGCTCTCAAAGGGGCCGATGTATCCTGCGCAGGTTGCAAAGGAACTGAGAATCTATGAGCAGAGCGCCTACTATTACATCCGCAAGCTGGTCAAGATAAACGCAGTAGAGGAAGTAGGCAAGGATTTTGTGAGGGGAGGCACCGCCCGTCTCTACCAGGCCTCAAGCCCTGCTTTTGGCATCGAAATGGACTGGGGCGAGAGCAAGATTGGCTCATTGTCGTTTGGCAGCCGGCACCCAAGCGCATCAAAGTTATTTTCAAACTTTGTAGCAGGCAAAGAGTTCAAGGGTTTGTTGGTAGTGGGCGCGCCCGATCCGCATGGTCCCTACAAGTCGTCGGCGCGGGACGGACACTATGCGGTTCACCTAGCCTTCTTTCTCGGGCACGTCACAGGAGCGATCCCTTCGGAGTTTGTGGTGAAGCTGGACGTCGACGCCAAGGCGGAAAAGATGCTGACTGGCAATAACCTGATCTCCATCGGTGGACCGGGGACAAACATCGTGACTGCGGAATTCAACCGCTATCTGCCAATACGGTTTGACGAAAAGAACTTTTGGTCAGGACTCGTGGAAAACTCGGGCAAGCGATACAGCCTGGACAACCACGGGCTTATCGCCAAAATAAAGAATCCGTACGACGCCAACTCGAACATTGTTGTGGTCGCCGGCGTGCGGTCGGCTGGGACAAAGTCTGCGGTTATCGCGCTGACCAACTACAGCGAAGAGGTCCTGAAAAAGTACACTGGCGAAGACGAGTGGGCGCTGGTTGTACAGGGGTTCGACATGAACTCTGATGGGAAAATAGACCATGTGGATATGGTCAGCGGCCTATGACGCTGGCTGCGGAGCAGCAGAACTTGGGATCTCGACGTGGATCATGATCTGGGGCTCTTCTTCAGTTCTGACCAGGTAGCCAGGGATGTTGACCTTGCGATTGCCTATCGAGACATGGCCGTGGCTTACTACCTGCCTTGCTTGGTATGGCGACTTTGTTCCGGACTTTCTCATAACTATGGTCTGCAATCTGCGTTCAAGCAGGTCCTCTGCCTTTAGGTTCAAAATGTCATCAAGCGTCGCGCCTTCCTTTGCCAGGCCGAGCCTGTTCAAAAAGTTCAGCAGTCTCTTCTCCTTCTCTGATCTCGCTTCTGTGGACAGTGCGAGCAGTGCACGCGCTTGGTTCCTTATTCTTGCGACCTCTGTCTGCGCCTTCCACAGTTCGCGCTTGTTGCGGAGGCCGTAAGAACCCATGATATAGAGTTCAGCGTTAAGCTGGTCGGTGGTCCAGATCATCCTTGGACGGCGATATAGTTTCTTTGACTTTCGAGGATCTCCCATTTATCCCACCTATTTCTTTGCGGGCTCCTTTGCCGCCGCTGGCTTGGCTCCAGCTGCCGGAGCCGTTCCTGCCGCCGGTTTCGCCGCGCCTCCTGCCGCTGGTGCTGCGGCAGCCGCTGGCGCCGCCGCACCAGCTGCCGGTGCTGCCGCGCCTCCTGCCGCCGGTGCTGCGCCCGGCATCATCTTGACCTTCTTGACGCCCACTGCGCCGCCCTTTCTACCTGTGGTCCTTGTGCGCTGGCCCCTTACTCTGAGGCCGAACATGTGGCGGTAGCCGCGCCAGCTCATGACGAGCTTTTCGCGTTCAACATCGTTTGAAGAAGCAAAATCAAGATCAGAAGTAATCATGTGGTGAGTCGAGCCGTCGTCCATGTTCTTCCTTCTGTTGAGGTACCACTGCGGGATGCCTGCCTTAGTTGGATTGGCGATAGCCTGCTCGATCTCGCGGAGCTCGCCGTCTGATAGGAACCCGACGCGCTTTTCTGGGCTGATGTTGAGTGCCTGCAGCATAACTTGAGCAAAATTGTAACCTACGCCTTTGATTTCACTGACGGCAACAATCACTTTCTTGCTGCCCTCAATGTCCTTGCCGGCGATTCTGAGGATGTGTTTATACTCGGATGCGGACAAATTACGTAATCACGAAACAGATTCGGCAATAAAAACCAATCTGGATGCAGCGCGCAGAAAAACTGCAATATTTTCAACAAAGGCCTCTGCACGCAAGCCCGTAATACTCAATATTTATCTGAAAAGCATATTTTGTCAAATTTTTTGATTGTATGGTGCGTTTTGATTCATGTAAAGCATTATAAGCTCATTGCTGGCAGAGCTATTGGAAGAAATGACGACCAAGAAGCAGGCCGGCGTCCAGAAACTTGTTGCAGGCAAAAAGACTGCCGAAGAGCTGGTCTATGAGGAATACCAGAGGCAGCTGGAACTGGCAATCGAGAACCACTGACTTTATAGAAACTTTAAATTTGTGACAGGACCGCGAGGCTGCCATCTCGAGATATGAGCGCGAAAATGGAAGAAGCGGTCCGCCGTTCTTATGGTACAAAACCAAAATATGACGAAGTGATGCCCGGCGTCCCCGAAGACTACAAGCAGGTAAAGACGCTTGGCGATCTGCTCAAGATAAACTACAAGCATGTCACTGTCGAAGAGCAGATGCGCGGCAACCTGATTGCCAGGCTGAAAAAAGACGAGCACCCATATCCCGGAATCATCGGTTATGACGACGATGTCATCCCTGCAGTCAACAGGGCAATCCTGTCTGGTCATGATATCTTGCTTGTCGGACAGATCGGCCAAGCAAAAACCAAGATTGCAGAGGCAATCGCCAAGAACCTCCTTTCGCCCATCCCTGTTGTAAGGGGTACGATAACAAACGACATTCCTACTACCATTCCTGAAGACCAACTGATCGCGCTCTTGACTGGTTCAGAAGTAGTCCGCACGCAGCCGGAATTCACCGTGTCGCCTGAATGCGAAGACATTATCCGCGCGAACAAACTTGAAACAAAGATCGACTGGGTGTCAGGCGTCGACAGGTACAAATACATCCTCTCTACGCCAGACATCTCTGTCAAGGATCTAGTAGGACAGATAGATGCTATCAAGATCGCCAAGAAAGGCGTTGAACTGTATAGTATGGAATCTTATTCC
>JBFLWZ010000044.1:0-13612 GCA_040757615.1 Thermoproteota archaeon
GAAGGGGTTGGTAATCGAAACAGGCTTTATGAAGGTGCCGGGCGACGACTATTCTCAAAGGGAAGGTCTTGCCAATGTAACAAAATACAGGCTCACGTTGACATCCGGCGACAATTCAAAGACAGTGACATGGGTCAACCTTGAGGCTTCAGAGGAGACTGTCCCATCCATAGTGAGGAACATTGGAACACAGCTGGACGACATCATTGAAAGGTACGTCTGACAGAAAATATATAGAGCATTTGACCTCATGAGTTGCATATAATGACGATATCCCTAGTGGCTACCGAGCCAAAACCCAAGGGCGTCAGGGTTGAAATTGTAGATAATGCCCGCATGGTTCGCGGCACAACATTGCTCAAGCGCGGCTTTGCGCACATGTGCAAGCACGGCGTTGTCATGGATGTTACAAACGTCGAGCAGGCAGTAATCGCAGAAGAAGCAGGCGCTGTGGCAGTCATGGTTCTTGACAAGCTGCCTTATGATGTCAGGAAAGCCGGCGGAGTCGCAAGGACTGCAAGCATCAAGGTAATCCAAGAGATAATGGACGCTGTCACCATCCCCATAATGGCCAAATGCAGGATCGGCCACACAGACGAAGCAAAGGTGCTTGAAGTGACAGGCGTCGACATGATAGATGAAAGCGAAGTACTAACGCCGGCTGACGAAGAGCGCCATATCTGGAAGTGGGATTTCACTACCCCATTTGTCAACGGCGCCAAGAACCTTGGCGAGGCACTGCGCAGAATCGAAGAAGGATGCGCCATGATAAGGACAAAGGGCGAGCCGGGCACCGGCAACGTGGCTGAAGCTGTCACGCATATCCGCATGGTCAACAGCGAGATCCGCAAGCTTCGATCCCTTTACCAGGATAACGATAAGCAGGAATTGATGAAGGCCGCGCGCGAACTCAAAGTGTCGTATGCCATCGTCGAAGAGACAGCGCGCCTTGGACGCCTGCCAGTGGTCAATTTTGCAGCAGGCGGCATTACCACGCCAGCCGACGCAGCGCTTTTGATGAACCTTGGATGCGACGGCGTGTTCGTCGGGTCAGGCATTTTCAAGTCAGACGATCCAGCGCAGAGGGCAAGGGCGGTGGTGCTGGCAACGACTTTCCACGATGACCCCAAGATAGTAATGGAGGCACAAAAGATGGTCAACGAGAAGAAGTCGCTCCTAGGCATGGACACCAAGAACCTTGAGCTACGCATGCAGGAAAGGGGCCAGCACGCTTGAGCAGCAAAAAGAAATCTATTACAATAGGAGTTCTGGGCTTTCAGGGCGATATTGAAGAGAACGTCTCAGCTACAAAGCAGGCACTCCGCGAAATGCAGGTTGATGGAAATGTCGAGCTCGTACGCCACCCAGAAGAGATCGAAAAAGTAGACTGCCTAATCATGCCTGGCGGCGAAAGCACGGTGCAGAGCACGCTTGCAGCCATACAGCAGTCGCTGCCGGTCATCAAAAAGCGAGTCTCTGAGGGCATGCCGGTGCTGGGCACTTGCGCAGGCATGATAATGCTTTCTCGCAGAGCGTTTGACAGGGTAGTAGGAGACACAAAACAAAAGCTGATAGGAAATCTCGATATTGCCATAGAGCGCAACGCCTTTGGCAGGCAGAACGAGTCGTTTGAGGCAGACCTTGCAATAAGCATGCTTGGCATGGAAGCGTTCAAGGGCGTGTTCATCAGGGCGCCGGCGGTAAGTGAGATTGGCAAGGACGTCGAGGTCATTGCCAAGCTGAACAACAAGATAGTTGCGGTAAAGCAAAAGAACATCATCGGCACGGCGTTCCACCCAGAGCTCTCAGGTGATTCTAGGATGCACAGGCATCTCGTAAAGATGGCTCTGGACTTTAATAATAGAAATGGCAACTAAGTCTTGCGCCTTTTATAGGCGTTAAATGGCATCAATTCCCAAAAACAGATACTTTCTTATAGTAGCAAGTTCTATACAGAGTCGCAATGATGCCCACGCACGGCTACAATTACCGGCTTAGGACCTCTCTTGAGAGGGCATTGGGTATTCTGGGCGAGTCTTCTAAGCAAGTTCTCATATTCTACATGACCCGGCAGTGCGGCATATCGTTTGACAAATGCTCAATGTCCGAGATCGAGGGGGCCTTGAAAGGCATACTTGGGTCAGGGTCAACGATAATTACTGAAAGAATGTACAGAGAACTTGAAAGCTTGTCGGAATAGCAATTAGAGGTCTGGGTAAACCTATTTTTACGGGCTGTTGCTCCGTGAATTCAGGGAAATGCAGGGCACAGAACACTGCAAGGAAGTGTGCATGCTCGATGACAATATCCTTCTCGCCGCGATAATTGAAAACGCCAACCTGTTGGGCGTCTATTCCAAAAAGCCGATGGCCCCGCCAAACGAGCAGCGCTTCAAGGTTCTCCGGATACAGGCTGAACTGATGATCTCGATGGCTAAGAATAATGAAGATTTCTTTGGCGAGCTTGGCTACCTGATGTTCCATAGCAGGCATCTTGACATGTTTCTCTTTCCCATGGGCAAGAGCCGCAAGCTCCGCCTAATGGCGGTTGCGGTAAAGCAGCCTTATGACCACGAAGACATCGTTGACAGAGTCATGATGCAGATCAGCAAGATGAAGGACTAGCCAGCGAAAAAGAACGCTATTGCGATGATGATATAGACCGCGGTCAGCATCACCCCTTCAAACCAGTTGCTCTTGCCGTCATGCACAATGAGGTTCAGGATTATCGCTGCCAAGAACAGCACTGCAAGCTCGAGCATCGTGAACACGAGTGTGAAAGGCTGGCCCAGCGCGACTCCAGCGAACACCAAGATCGGGACGACAAAGAGCGCGATCTGGGTGCCCGAGCCGGCCGCAATTCCAATCGATAGGTCGATCTTGCCTTTCCTTGCAAGCATGATCGCGCTGCTGTGCTCTGCTGCGTTGCCTACGATACCCACGATTATGGCACCGACAAACAGCTCGCCAAAGCCGAGCTCCTCGCCAGTCTGCTCCACAGAGCCGACAAGTATCTCGCTCACCACTATTACGCCGGCCATACTGGCTGCGAGCAGCAGAAACGACTTTTTCTTGCTCCAGTGACCAATGTGAGCGTTATGGAAAGTGGTGTCACGGATCTCCGTTTTGGGTGCATCTCCGCCCATTGCAGTAGACGGCTCTTCTTGGGTGACAAACAGGTGCTTGTGAGTAAAGAATGTGAATACGATGCCAAGCCCATACACAATTATCAGAATTACCGCAAGCGAGTCGCTGAGCAGCTGCACCGCGCCTTCGTTCTCCGCTTCCGGCAGCACAGTGAACGCAAGTATCGTAGGAACTGCAAGACCAATTATCGCGATAAACAGCATCGACGACTGGAAGCCAATGTTCTCCCGGCTAAAGCGCTGCTCCTTGAACCTGAAGCCGCCGGCGACCACGCTCAGGCCGAAAATGAGAAGGATGTTGCCGATTATCGAGCCTGTTATCGATGCTTTGACGAGATCGATGAGCCCCGCATTGATCGCGACGACTGCGATAATGATCTCAGCTGCATTGCCAAACGTAACGTTCAGGAGTGATCCCGCGGTGGCGCCGTAGTGGGTGGCAAGGTGCTCGGTAGAGTCGCCTATGAGCTTTGCCAGAGGAATGAGTGCTATTGCCGCCACTACGAAAAGTACGATATGGTCGACATGGGCGAATTCCAGTGCAACAGCTATTGGGGCAAATATCAGGAGAAAATATACTGCTGAAGATTTTGACAGTGTAATAGACTTGAGCAACTTTTACTTTTCATCATCCATTGCCTAACATGCTTTAATTGTTTTTACAAAACGCTGTTGAGTAGTCTCAAATGTTTGTTAGTGAAAAAAGGTGCGGGGGGTGGGATTTGAACCCACGAATCCCTAAGGAACAGGGTTGTAGGAACCAGTC
Source organism: Thermoproteota archaeon (assembly GCA_040757615.1). Classification (GTDB taxonomy): domain Archaea; phylum Thermoproteota; class Nitrososphaeria; order Nitrososphaerales; family Nitrososphaeraceae; genus Nitrososphaera. The sequence goes on from JBFLWZ010000044.1 coordinate 3,912, forward strand.
CGGCTCATTCTAAGCTTCGCACCCTTTTTCAAAGAAAAAGAGACCTGCGCCGTTGACCGGGCTTGGCAACCCCCGCCCAAGTTGCAAGAGCCAGCAGCCAAATTTATCTATTTATAGGTTGACTGCATTTGAAGAGCGGATGCAGACAGCTAGGCCGCGGCTTTTTGGGACAAATGGCGTGCGAGGCGTTTATGGCAAGGAACTGACAAACGATCTGGCGATCGACCTCTGCTACGCTCTTGCCACCTATTTTGGCAAGGGTCCGATTGTAGTCGGGTACGATGGCCGCAAGTCAAGCCCCGTGCTGTCAAGACTGGTGAGGGCCACCCTGAACTCTGCAGGGCTTGACACAGCAAACGCAGGGCTCGTGCCGACTCCGTGTCTGCAGTACGCTGCAAAGCGCCTAGGCTATGCAGGCGGCATTATGATAACTGCATCTCACAACCCTCCGCAGTACAACGGAATCAAGCCGACTGCTCCAGACGGCGTCGAGATTTCCCGTGAAGACGAGCTAAAGGTAGAGGACATTTACTATTCCAAAAGATTTGGCAAGATTGATGGAACAGGCCGCGACTATGTCGATGAAAACATAGTTAGCAGATACATTGATGCAGTGCTTGCACTTGTTGACACGGACAGGATAAGGCAGAAAAAGTTCACTGTCGCGATGGACACGGGCAATGGAGCTCAGGCGGTGGTTGCACCACTTGTCGCAAAAAAGTTGGGCTGCAAGGTCATAGTCATAAACGGTCAGATTGATAGCGAATTTCCCGGGCGCGGCTCAGAACCCACGCCGGACAATGTCGGCGTTTTGTCAGAGACCGTCAGGTCAGCCAATGCAGATTTTGGAGTCGCGTACGACGGCGATGGAGACAGGAGCATCTTTTGCGACGATAACGGCTCGGTGTACATGGGCGACAAGACCGGGGCACTGCTGGTAAAGCACTTGCTTGCGAACAGACATAGAGGCGCAGAGGTCGTCTGCCCGGTCAACACTTCGATGGTCCTTGCAAAGGTGGCAGAGCAGGCCGGCTCCAGAATAATCTACACCAAAGTAGGCAGCGTCGAAGTTTCACGTGAAATGGTAAGGCGAGGGTCGCCACTTGGGCTTGAAGAAAACGGCGGATTTATGTACGGCGCACTTAACGAAGTGAGGGATGGAGCTATGGCAACCGCACTGGTGCTTGACATGCTTGCAGCCTCTGGCAAGTCATTTTCGCAGCACATTGCAGAGCTTCCGCAGACATTCCAGTACAAGACAAAATTTTCATGCCCTTCAAAAGAGGTAGTCGAAAGGGTCGTTCAGGCATGTGCTAGCCACGGCACCCCGAAAAAGGTGGAAACACTGGACGGAGCAAAAGTGTGGATAGACGAGGAGACATGGCTGATGGTGAGGCCAAGCGGGACAGAGCCCCTCATAAGGATGTATGCCGAGTCAACAGACAAGTCCCTCCTAGACTCGAAGGTGGATGAGTACAAGAGGATCGTTCAGAGTAAGACAGGCTAAAGTTTTTCAATATGTGATTACAACTATTTGTAGCGAATTAGAACTTGCCCATACAACTGAGGTCGCGCTTAATCTGGGCTTCAAAAGTATACAGATAAACGTTTTTAATACGCCTACTATCGTACAGAAGAAAGATGATCCCGATGGGTGATACCAAAATTGAGTAAACCATATTACGTAAAGATGGAAGTTTCTAAGGATCTGGTAAATGCAGTTTATGAAGCGGTGCGCGTAGCAAAGCAGAGCGGCAAGGTGCGTAAGGGCACAAACGAGACCACAAAGGCGATCGAGCGCGGCATTTCAAAGCTTGTAGTCATTGCCGAAGACGTCGAGCCTCCAGAGGTGGTCGCACACCTGCCTATCCTGTGCGAGGAAAGGAACGCGCCGTTCATCTTTGTCCCAAGCAAGCAGCAGCTCGGCATGTCGCTTGGAATCGACGTCGGCTCTGCTGCTGCGACGATTATCGACGCAGGCGAAGCGCAGCACATCGTGGAGCAGGTCGTCACTTCTATCGCCAACCTAAAGGGCGCCAAGAAAGAGTAGAGACGGTGGCTGACAGATGAGCAAGGCTGCTGAAGAAAAGGTCGTTCCTGCCGAAGTCATCCAGATCGTAGGCAGGACTGGCATCGCCGGCGAAGTCATCCAAGTCCGCGTCAAGGTCCTGGAAGGCAAGGACAGGGGCCGCATCTTGACCAGAAACGTCAAGGGTTCGGTCAGGATGAACGACGTCCTGATGCTTAGAGAAACCGAGCGAGAGGCTCGCAAAATAAGGTGATAATAATATGAGCAAGACAGCAACATCGTTGCGCAACTGCTTCTTCTGCGGCAGGCACATTACTACAGGCCACGGGATCATGCTCGTAAGGAATGACGGCCAGGTGCAGTGGACCTGCTCTAGCAAGTGCAAGAAGAACCTGCGCGTTTTGACACGCGACCCAAGGAAGCTAAAATGGACTTCTAAATACGTTAAGGGCGGCCTACGCGTAAGAAAGCAGTAGTAGATGCAAAATGGCAGTCGAGCAGACGTTAATAGTAGTCAAGCCGGACGGGTTCAAGCGCCAGCTGACCGGCAAGATCTTGGCAAGGTTCGAGGAAAAAGGCTTCCAGATAAAGAACCTAAAGTCGTACAACTTTACCAAGGAAAAGGCTCAGGAGTTCTACTCGGTACACAAGGACAAGCCGTTCTTTGGTGAGTTAGTCTCGTTCATCAGTTCAGGCACGGTCGTCGCCTGCATCTTGGAAGGGAACAACGCGGTCAACACCGTAAGAATCATGATCGGGGCAACCAAGTCATTTGAGGCGGCTCCGGGCACGATAAGGGGAGACTTTGGCCTAGGCTTTACCGACAACATCATACATGCCTCTGACTCGCCTGAAAGCTTCATAAAAGAGTCGCGCGTCATTTTCAGCTGACGCTTGTGGTACTCCGTCAGCCGGTAGTAGTCGTTCTAGGTCATGTAGACTCGGGCAAAACCTCCCTACTGGACAAGATTCGTGGCACGGCTGTTCAGGCCAGAGAAGTTGGCGGGATAACGCAGCACATCGGCGCCAGTTTTTTCCCTGTTGAAACGATCAAAGATATAACCGGCCCTCTGTACGCAAAACTTGCCAAATCAGAGACTCCAATACCGGGCTTGCTGGTAATCGACACGCCGGGGCACGAAGTCTTTGCCAACCTGCGCGTGCGGGGCGGATCTGCGGCGGACATTGCGATCGTTGTAGTGGATGTCAACAAGGGCTTTGAAGCGCAGACGGTAGAGAGCATAGACATTTTGAAAAAGCGCAGGGTGCCGTTTGTGGTTGCGCTCAACAAGGTTGACATGGTTGCAGGTTGGCGCGGGTCTGGTGGCAGGTTCATTTCTGAAGACGTGAAAAAGCAGGAGATAAGCGTCCAGACGTTGCTGGACGAAAAGATATACACGGTCGTAGGCACACTCTCGACCCTTGGATTTCCCTCAGAGGCATTCTGGCGCGTCCGAGATTTCACAAAAGAAGTCGCGATAGTCCCAGTAAGCGCAAGGTCGGGCGTCGGCATACCAGAGCTTTTGGCGGTGCTGGTCGGCCTGACTCAACAATACCTTGCAAAGAGGCTAGAGCGCCACGAAGGTCCTGCAAGAGGCATTGTGCTAGAGTTCAAGGAAGAGATGGGGCTTGGGCCTTCTGCGAACATCATCCTTCTGGATGGCACACTCCATCAGGGCGATACCATCGTAGTCGGCAAACGCGACGGAGCTGTTGCAACCAGAATAAAGGCGCTGCTGTTGCCAAAGGCACTTGACGAGATGCGCGACCCGCGCGACAAGTTCAAGCCGGTCAGCGAAGTCATTGCGGCTGCGGGTCTGAAAATAACGTCTCCCGAGCTTGAAGGCGTGCTTGCTGGAAGCCCACTTTACGTTTACGACCAGAGGAAAGGGAGTGAAGAGCTTGAACGGTTGAAATCGCTCGTAGAATCAGAGGTAAAGAACGCAATTGTGAGCAACACCGAGACCAGCGGAGTCATTCTGAAATGCGACACGATAGGCTCCCTTGAGGCGATAACTGACCTTCTGAAAAAGGCGCAGGTGCCGATCAGGATGGCAGACATCGGTAACATCACAAGGCGCGACATCATAGAAGCGGCAGCAGTGAAGGAAAACGACAGGTACCACGGAGTCGTGCTAGGCTTTAGCGTCAGGGTGCTTGACGACGCGCAAAAGGAAGCGCAGGACCGCGATGTCAAGATTTTCAACGAGCAGATAATCTACAACCTTGTTCGCAGCTACACTGACTGGGTCACATACCAGAGAGAGCACGAAGAATCGATACTGTTCAACGAGTTGCCGCCGATATGCAAGTTCCAGTTCATGAAAGGGTTTGTTTTCAGGCGCAACGACCCTGCCGTCTTTGGAGCCGAGATCCAGATTGGCAGGCTGAAGCAGAAGGTGCAGGTGATAAACGAGGAGGGCAAAAAGGTGGGGACCGTGCACCAGATTCAGGACAGTGGCAAGGCCATCGATGAAGCGACAGCAGGCATGCAGGTAGCCGTGTCGATAAAAGAGCCAACTATTGGCAGGCAGATAAACGAAGGTGACATTTTTTACACTGACCTCAACAGCAGGCAGGCCAAGCAGTTGCTGGAGAGGTTCAACCACAGGCTGAACGAAAATGAAAAAGAAATCCTGAACATGCTGGTGGCTATGAAAAGAAAAAGCGATCCGGCATTTGGGTACCTGTGATCACTGATACTTTTGTAACAGGCCTTCCAGGCCCTTTTCGCCTACTGCGCCGACTGCCCTGTCGACAGCCTTGCCGTTCATGAACATGATGAATGTCGGGATTGCATATACATCATAGCGCATGGCGACCCCCTGGTTGTCGTCCACATTCAGCCTTCCAAAGGTCACCTTGTTGCCGTATTTCTTGGCCAGCTTGTCAAATATCGGGAGCATGAACTGGCAAGGGCCGCACCATGTCGCCCAAAAGTCCACAAGGACTGGCTTGCTGCCTCCTACCACTTCGTCAAAGTTTTTCTCTCCGAGTTCGACTAGGCCGTTGCTGGCGGCGTGCATGCTTGCCGCTTTCTTGTCCTCACTCACACCATAAATTTGAGTTATTTACTATTTAAGATTTATTGGCAAGCCTACTTTCCCGCCGTCCAAAGACAAGCCATGCAATGCTTGCAATCCCGCCTCCAGCAGCAAGGCCCGCAATGATGGCGGCAGTTATCTGCGGCGCGTTGTTGGCCACCACTATCGGCATGACCACGGTAGCTTCGTTGCCAGCAATGTCTATAGCGACAAGCTTTAGATCGTAACTTCCGTCTGGAATCTCTGTAGTGTCCAGTGCATATTTTGACATACCCGTGACGTTCATGCTCGCTCTATCGCCCACCTGCAGGAACATGCTGTGGATGTTCGGGTCGCCTGCTTGAAGCACAACCGTCGCCAGCCCTCTCAAATCCTGCGGGTTAGAGTTGGAAAATGACAGGGACGGCGAAGGTTCGGTAGTGTCGACAACGACTTCAATGTTGCGCGTGGCGCGGTTTCCTGATGCATCCCTGCCTTCAAAAGAGTACGGGTATACGCCTTCCGCTGCCAATCCGGGGCCAACTGCCACTGAAGATGACAGGTAAGGCTCGATTATCGGATCGCCGGATTCAGACGCAATGATTCCGTTCTTGTCCGTAACGTTCCATATCAGTGTCGACTCTTCTGAAATCCCGACCTTGCTTCCAGTTACCTTGTGCAGGTTGCCGGCAGGATCCTGTACAAACGCGTCGATCTGTGGCGGCGTGTTGTCAACTTCAAACATTGACTGGAAAGTGGTGACGTGGCCCACAAGATCCGACGAGTCTATGCGCAGAGTGTGCTGCCCTTCGGCAAGCGTACTTGCATCAATCAGTATGTCAAATCCGCCGCTGGCAAGTCTCGGTATGAAAGATTCGCCATCTATGTAATACTTTAATCCACCTGGATTTTCTTCCGCGACTGTGACAGGTATGCGGTGCTCTTTGCCCTCACCAATGTACTTCGGAACGTCTATCATTATTGCGGGCGCCGCGTTGTCTGGCAGTATTGTAGAGAACTTGGCTTCCACTTGCAGTGGCTCGTAGAGGCTGTTCCCGTGGAATACGGTGTTGTGCAGAAGTACTGAATATGTGCCAGTCCCGTTCACGGGGACGTGGAGAAGCGTCGCGTTTTCACCAGCGTTCTGGCTAAAGTAAAACGCTCCTCCCTCACTGAACGGAGTTGTGCCCAACCAGTCGTTGCTGGGCCAGCCTGAGAAGGTCTCAAACACGCCCGAGGGCACGCTCGTCGCTATCATGCGGCCGTCAGGGCCAAAGGCCATTGCGCTTATACTGGTTGAGTTGTGCGGCCAGGATATTTTCAGAGTCATCGAGGTTATCGTGTCGTCCCTTACATTGAAGTAGTATGACCGCCAGTCGCCAGCTGAATATCTCGAGGTCATGTCAAAGGTGCCGCCCACATAGCCGTTTGGACGCAGACCTAGATCTTTTTCCTCGGTATCTGCAGGGACCGCGACAACCGGCACATCCTTTGGTACAGGCTTGCTTGTCACAACATAGCTTACAGGCATGACAATTGCGCTGCCCCCTTCAGGTTCGACCAGTATGGAACCATAGTAGATGCCTGGCAAAGCTTCATCGTCAACGCGAATCGTCGCGCCGATCTCTTCCACGTCTTCCGGCTCTAGCTCAAGCCACAGCTTGCCATCCTGTGCGCCGTCAAGCGTTATTGCATGGTTTGGCTCCCTGTCGTAGAACTCAATCGTGAGCGTATAGTTCATCGCAGTCGAGTTTATCTGCCGATCTCCCTGCCAGAATGAAAAGACCGTGGGAACGGGGTAAACGCCTATGATTGGGACGTTTGAGAATTTTTCTGCAGGGTCTGACACCCTGAGTTCTTGCAGGGTGCCCCACGAGCCCCCCCTGTTTACCATCGAAGTCTCCGTATATGTGATCTTGCCGTCGTCATCGGCGTCCGCCCAGTCGTATGCATAGATCGAGGCGATGCGGAGGTAGTCGGCGTAAAACTCAGTCGTGTTCATAAAGCTCTCAAACGGAAAGTTGACCTTGACTACCATCAGGTCGGCCCCGTCGGGGATGCCTCCGATCTCGTCAATATTGTAGTAATTTGGATTGTAGCCAAATTCAGTGGTGTTGTAGACTGGATCCATTTCAAATGGACGCGTCGTATTGTGTATCTCGTATCTTTCCATAAGCGTTTCTATTACAGGCATAACCTCGACGTTGATTGTCTCGTCCGAGTGGTTCTCGATCACAATTTCAGTCGACTCTGACCGGCCCTGTGTGATGTGTCCGGCGAACCACCGTGAATCTCCAAATTCTGCATCCAGCTTTTGCGCAATATTGCCCCCGCCTTCGATTATGCCAAGTGCGTTGCTGTACGATTCAATTGCGCCTGACATGACTGACAGGACGTTTCTTACAGTGTCTTCCGTGTAAATGGAGAGCCCCGACTCACCCTCTGCGAGGTCGACAGCGGCCAACGCGTCTACCCTGCCAGAGCCCTGTACGAATGGGTCGTTCTTTAGGTCGACAGCGGACGACATCAGCACCGTCTTTACTTTAAACGGGTCTGGCTCCTGTCCCTGCTCCCGCAGGCTCTCGATTACAAGCGCCGCAGCACCTGAGACCATCGGCGCGGCCATGCTCGTGCCCCCAAAGAGAGCAAAGGCCGAGTCATTCTTTGGATCGTCCGGCGTCGTCTGCAGCTCCCTCAGATGTACAATCGTCGGCGTGAACCCATACGATCCTATTGCCATCAGTTCTGGCTTGGGGTCGCCAAAGAGCCCGGGTCCCCTGCTTGAAAAGTCGGCCACGTCGTCATAGTACGCTGTCGTACCTCCAAAGCGAGTGACGTTCTGGAATCCATTGTAGCCAATGTGCACATTGTTGGTGGTTGCCCCGACAGAGATCGAAAGCGGAGAGGCGTTTGGGGTACCAATAGATCCGTATCCAAGGCCATTGTTGCCAAGGCTGTTTACAAAAATTGTGCCGGGGTAGTCGTCGGCAAGGATACCGGGCACCACGAGGAGTGACGAGAACACCGACAGTATGTCATATCCTGGTCCATACCGAAGGAGAGGAAATGATGTCAGTCCCCAGCTGTTGCTGACAATGTCGGCCTTGTGCTTGCCGCTGTAGATCCATATGCCGTTGTTAAGGTCAAAGCCAGACACGTAGAGCCAGGCGTACAGCGAGTCTCCAGCCCACAGCGCCTTGACAGGTATTATCTTTGCACCCGGCGCAATCCCTGCAAGCGAATATTCAGTTCCGTTGCCATAAATGTCGTACTTTTGCTCGCCCTTTGACGCCACCGTGGCTGCAGTACTCGTGCCGTGTCCAGCGACGTCGTACATCACGCCGAAATAGTTCCCGGCGGGGTCAAGTGGCTCCAGCAAGTCTGCCATCACCACGCCACCGTATCCGGTCTCTTCTCCAACTGCAGGCTTGGTTTTGTTGGTGATAACCTGCCACAGGTCCACTACTCTTGCACCAGCAGTCCCAGCACTAAAATCCGGAAAGCCGTCATCGTTGTAGTCAAAACTCAGAATCTCGTTGCCATCTCCCAACCTTATCGGCGTGTCGTCGGTAAAGTCGTACGCCGGCTCTACGAAAAGATGCGCTATGTCGTCAGGGTCGTTTGCAAGACGGGCAAGCTCGTTCTGCGTATAAAAGTACCAGCCAGAATACATGTCCGGGATTATCGTGTCATACACGCCGGGCTCCTTGCTGTCCACCACCAGCACAGGCACGAGCCCGAACGTTATAGTGCCAAACTGTTGCTGCATCTGATAAATCACGCCAAAGTGATAAATGCCGCTTGCAGAGCGGATATAGTCACTTGGGCTGTGTCCTATTATCCAGTCCACTCTTGCAGTTGCGTTAACCTCTGGCGGACCAAATATTGGATAGAGCGAATTGTATGTCGGTATATTGCCAAAAGAAGTATTGAGAAATACCTTGCCAGTCTCGTTGACATAGACCCACGAGGTATAGTCTTCCGGTGGGTTGTCCACTGTATAGTCGCCATTCACTACCCTGCCGCTGCCGTCTATCTTGGCAACGTATGTTGCCTTTGTGAGCACGATGCCTTGGGCGTCTGCGTCCAGCATTATTGGAATGCCGTTTTCGTCGCGGGCAAGCGCATGTGTCATGTCAGGGTTTGAAAAGTCGGTGCCAGTATCCACGATCGCGACTGTCACTCCCTCACCGGTGACGCCATATTCTTCGGCGACCTTGTCGGATCCTAATATTGACGAACCGGAGAGCCTACCGGGGTTGCTCGCTTCGTCTTGCGCAAAATCAAACTGCAAAGGCGAGTCAGGCATGTATGAAAAACCAGAGTTCGGCAGCAGAGGGGATTTGGATAACGCCACTCCCAACATCTGGTTTTCTGTAGATCCAAAGCTGACGATGTGTGCGTTGTTACCAAGCACTGCAGCATTGCCAGAGCCATAGATCAGCGTCCTGCCGATGTTGCCATTATATTCCATTTTACCTAGGTCAATCGCACCGAAATCTGTCCGGATTTCATTACTGGGTAAATCGGTGGCAGACATGTCTGCCACCGGGGGATATTGCAGCCTGAAAGCTGTGAGCGGGCCAGATTCCTTGACTCCAAGTGAATATGCTGGCGCAGCCAGTGCGGAAGCGGTTATCAGGAACGCT
>JBFLWZ010000045.1:0-13587 GCA_040757615.1 Thermoproteota archaeon
TCTGGCCGATCACGGCGCCGGCCGCAATGAGGGATGCAATCTTCATGCCCTTTGGTGCAGCTTTAGACTTTACTGTGAACGCCATCGTGGCGACTACCAGCACGCCGGTCGTGGCTGCCACCGACCTGTGGATGTATTCTATGATAAAGTCCTCGTGGGGGAGCAGGCCCTGCGGGCAGAGTGGCCAGTCGGGGCAAGAGAGGCCAACGCCAGTGGCACTGACATAGCCCCCGATAAATATCAGTGAAAACAAAACGGAAAGGGTTGAAAAAGAAAGGGCTCGGAGCAGCATTTGCTACTCTATTATGAGCTTGCCCTTCATATATTCGTGCACGATGCAGAAAAAGTCATACTGCCCTGCCTCGACGTTTGTCAGCACAATCTCTGCAGAATCTCCGCCGTTAATTATGCTGGTATCAAACACCTTGCCCTTGTTTGGATCGCTGTTGCCGGTTCCTGATGTGACGGTGTGTGGGACATTGTCTTCATTCATGACGTGGATTTCGTCGCCAACCTTGACCGTCAGCTCAGCCGGCTCATAGCTTGGGTTGCCCTGAACTGCCGCACCCTGCGGGATCGTTATGGTGCCTGCCGCCGGGCTGCTGTCTACATCCCCTCCGCCTGCCTGGCCGCCTTGCTCTGGTGCCGTGATTGTAATCTTGCCTGTCATGTATGGGTGGACAATGCAGTAATAGTCTATGGCGTCACCTTCGCTTGCATCTGTCAGCTCGATAGCCTTTGACTTTTCGCCGCCGTTTACAATGCCGGTGTCAAACAGGTCTGCCGAAGCGGGGTCGCTCGGTCCGGTTCCTGAAGTTGCAGTGTGTGGAACGGCATCTTGGTTGTCCCATACGATCTTGTTGCCAAGTGGCACCTGCGCATCGTCAGGATCAAAGTCTGGATTCCCTTGCGTTGCGGCTCCGGCCAGCATGGCAATTGTTGTTGTGCCTGCCGCGGGTGGCTCTGTAGGCGGAGGCCGTTCGACGCGGATCTGGGTCACGGGCGGCGGGTTGGCAAACATTTCGTCAAAGAACGGCACGATTATGGCCGCCCCTACTGCCAGAGTGATGACCACAATAAGCAATCCCTTGCCCATGCGCCTGCCAGAGGTCAGGATAATTGGTTCCTTTTCGTGTCCATGTTCGTCATGCGACATTTCTCATTCTCTCTCCTAATGATGAGGCTCGCGCCTTGCATAGTCGTAGTACTGCTCTCCGATCGCAAACGGGTCGTCCATCTTGGCGGGCTTGCCCGACACAGTGCTCTTGATCAGGTTCCAGATGAATATCGCGGCTCCAGCTGCCGTTATCCACGCGCCGACCGTCGATATCTGGTTCAGTATGATCAATGGCTGCACCGGCACATAGTCAAACACACGCCTTGGCTGGCCATAGAGCCCTAGCACGTGCTGTGTCAGGAATATCAACGAAACTCCGGCGAACATGAGCCAGAACTGCACCATTGCTGCCTTTTCGTTGTACATCCTGCCCGTGATGAACGGGAACATGTAGTAGATGAACCCTATGAATGCGAATGTCACCAAGCCCATGACGAACAGGTGGAAGTGTCCGACTACCCAGTAGCTGTCGTGCGTGAGGAAGTCAAGCGGCATGGCCGTGTTGACAATGCCTCCGGCTCCGGCGTAGAAGAACAGCACCAAACCTCCGACTGCAAAGCTCATGGGGGCAGAGAACTTGATCCTTCCGCCCCACATTGTCGCTATCCAGTTAAAGACGTGCATGGCAGACGCTGGCACTGCTGCCAAGGTGCCCACCATAAAGACAGTCTTTTCAGTGAACGACATGCCTGTCGAATACATGTGGTGCGCCCATGATGCAAAGCCCACTATAGAAAGCAGTACAAAGGCGGTAACCCCAGACTGGTAACTAAAGATGGGCTTTCTCGAGAACTTGGGTATCAGCTCGTACATCATGCCTACCGCAGGTATAAGGAAGATGTACACCTCAGGGTGGAAAGTGAACCAGAACAGGTGCTGGTAGGCTATCGGATCCCCTCCCATAGCAGGGTTGAAGAATCCGGATACGCCAAGCCTGTCCGTGTACAGCATGATTAGCGCTGCCGCAAATGTAGGGATTGCGACGAGTATCATGATCGACGTTACAAGCGTTGACCAGACAAAGAGCGAAGTCTTCATCAGAGGGAGGTCCGGGTGCTTCATCCTTAGTATGGTTACGATAAAGTTGATTGATCCGAGTATCGAAGAGATACCGAGTATCTTTAATCCGAAAATCCACATTTCCGCCGCTGGACCCGGTGCCCTGATGATCGAATAGGGCGGGTAGGCGTTCCACGTGGTGTCTGCAAAGCCGAGCCAAATGAGCGCCATGCCGACTGGAATCATCCAGAACGCAACTGCGTTCAGCTTTGGCCAAGCCATGTCTTTGTACCTGACCATGATCGGGATCAGGTAGTTGCCGATGCCTGAGGCAAACGGGATGAGCCACAGGAACAGCATGTTTGTGCCATGCACGGTGAATATTCTGTGGAATGTATTAGAGTCCGGAATGATGTTTATCGCATCGCCAGGCAAAAACAATTCTGTGCGGATCGCGATTGCCAAAGCGCCACCGATGATGAAGGCAGTCAGTGACAGGTAGACATACAACAGGCCGACGTCAGTATGGTGGGTCGAAAAAAGTATCTCCCACATTGGACGGGGTTTTTTAACCTCTAGAACCAACTAGCATCGCTCCCTCTTATTGCCCGTACATGGAATACTATATCAATAAAAGCATTTTGTTTTTAGCGCTGCCTGCAAAACCAGTGATGAATGACGAGAGTTTTGAAAAACTGATAGCAGAGACAAAAGGTTTCAAAATATTGGAGATGAGAGTTATGCCTGATCACATTCACCTTTTCATTGAGGCTAACCCGTTTGATTCGCCCATGAACATAGTGAAGATATTCAAAGGCATTACCGGCTTGAGGATGTTCAAAAAGTTTCCAGAGTTGCAAAAGCAGCTATGGAGAGGTGTGTTATGGTCACCCTCATACTATATAGGCACAGCTGGTCATGTGTCTGCTGATACTATAGAGAAATACATTCGTGAACAAGAGCGGCATTCATCCTCTGGTTAAAACCAGAGGTCTTCTGCCGACACATTCTATAAAAACGGCGATTCATACCACCACCGCCATAAATGGCCAGGGCTTTCTCGCCTACCAGGGTGTAAAAATTTACCAAGAAAAAAATGGTTTTAGCTCGCCAGCGCGGTGGCACCTTTGCTTGGTGCCAACTCGGCCGCCGCGTTGGTGACTTCGCCGCCTTCTGCACCAGGCTCTTCGACTATTAGTTTTGCCCTCATCTGGTAGTGGGAGAAACCACAGTATTCTCTGCACTGGATGAGGTATTCGCCTGACTGGTCTGGGACAAGCCAAACAGTGTTGACCCTTCCGGGCACTGCGTCTATCAGAGTAGTAAAGTCAGGGATGTTGAATGCGTGTATCACGTCAAGAGATGTCACCTCGAACCTGTACGGCTTGCCCTTTACCAGATGAAGCTCGCCAATTTCCCTCGTGCCGTCTTCGTGTTCAAATGTCCAGAACCACTGCTGGCCCGTGACCTTTATGACCTCGGCATTTTCAGGAGCATGATCTAAAATCCTTTCGATGTTCCATGCGTCAGCGCCAACATAGACTAGGATAGCAATGACGACTCCGATGTAGACCCACTCAATAGTCGCGTGGCCCATCTAGTGGTGCGCGCCTCCTGTCTTTGCGGGGGTGATGTCGCCCCTGTTCTTTGGATGCGACTCGCGGAAGCGCCAAACGACGTAGAAGATGGTGCCCATGACCACTGCGCCTATCACGAACGCGACTACCATGAGCCTGTAGAACAACGACCATATCTCTACCCTGTGCAGTATGTATTGCTCGGTTGACTCTTGCGCGAATGCCGAATCAATGCCAAAAAGAGCGACTGCGACAACAGGAATCAGGAGTAAAATTATTGCGGAATTTGAAAGCAATCTATCCCGTCCCCTTTTTCTGTTATCACTCAGTTTTCCAATGTTATTTAATGTTTTGGCTTACTCGCTAGGGTACCTGTGCATCGCCATCACGTTCACTCCAGAAAGCGAGTAGATCTTGCTCTCGTGCTTGAGCACCGTGAGCGACGCGTTGCGTATATGCCACTTGTACAGCGCCTCCGCGTTCAGGTCAAGGAGTGTAGCAAGCGCGGCCTTGATAGGATCAAGGTGTGTGACCATCAGGACGTTACTGTCTTCGTGTTTCTTCAGGACATCGTCAAGGAGGCTCTTTACGCGCTGTTTGACCGCAGAGAAGGGTTCTATGCCAAAGCTGTCCAGCACAGGGTCGTGCTCTGCGTAGAACCTCAGGAAAAGGTCGCCGTACGTTGTCGTCACTTCTTCATAGTTCATGCCCACGAGCTTGCCGAGATCTATTTCATACAACCTTTCGTCAACTTCATAGTCCATGCCGAGGATGTCGCCGACGATCTGCGCCGTCTCCATCGTCCTTATCACAGGCGATGCGTAAATCTTGTCTATCGAGATATTCTTTAGTTGCTTTGCGGCATCAGCCACCTGCTGCCTTCCCTGCTCGGTAAGGTGCGATTCGATGTGCCTGCCGACCAGCGTCCTGTTCACGTTGTTCTCTGCTTGGCCGTGCCGCATCATTATGACTAGGGGCAATTGCTGAACCTTTGCACGTTGGATCACTTATAATTTTTTAGCTACCCGTTATAGCCAATGTAGCCTATTTTTATTACAAGTGCAAAACGTCATTTCATACAACGAGCGTGAGGTGAGACGCGGTGGCTCAAAGGAGGACATCCGCCAAGGCTACAATGTCTGGGTTGACCTTTCCGACCCGACGCCTGCAGAGCTCTGGAAGGCCCAGCAGTCGTTCCATCTGGACAGCAAAGCGCTCGAAGAGTACTCGAACAAATCAAAAAGACCACAGGTGCGGATGCTGGAAAGCCACGTCTTTACATTGATGCTTGACATGAGGTATGGTGATGCCCAAACGCTCGTCACCGAAGGGATCTACATATTCCTGGGCCGCGGCTGGCTTGTCACTATCCATTCCTCAGAAGTAGATCTGATGGCCATTGTAAAGAGGATCCTGGAAGAAAAGAACCGGCCGCTGATCGAATCATCAGTTGACGCCCTTTACTACAGCGTCCTCTCCAGCATAGTCGACAAGTACGAGCAGTTGCTCACAGCCATAGAGCTGAGCATGCTTGAAATGGAGCAGCTGTCAGTGCACAGGCGGCCTTCAAAGCAGATGCTGGAACACCTTGACAATCTGTCTCGGCAGATGATAGTGCTCCGCAGGCATTTTTGGCGCATCAGGGACGTCATCAACTTTTTGATACACGTGCAGGAAGAGCGGCCAGACATAAAATACCTGAAAATAGTGTATGACGACATCAACCAGCTGATCGAGCTTGTCGAATCATACCAGGATACAGTAAACTCGACGCGAGAGCTGTACATTGCAAACGTTTCGCTTTTGATGAACGACACCGTCAAGACCCTGACCGTATTTTCTGCAGTGCTGTTGCCGCTTACTTTTATCTCAAGCGTCTTTGGCATGAACGGCCTTGATTTGAACAACATCTGGAACGTGCCCTTTGGATTTGTAGTGATCACAGGCGTCATGGCTGTTGCTGCTGTTGCGTTGCTTTTGTTCTTGAAGGCAAAGCAGTGGATTCTAGTTGGAGAGGACGCCAAGCAGGCCAGAAAGGAAGGGCACGACAAGTCAATGCAACATTAATATCGTGATTGTCCGTGACTGGCAATATGAGGATAGGCATAGTCGGTGGCACTGGCGGCATGGGAGAAGGCTTTGCGCTCCGCTGGTGCAAAAAGCACGATGTGGTCGTTGGATCAAGAGATGCCCAGAAGGCCAGAGAAGCTGCAGAAAACTATACCAAGTCGGCCAAGGAAGCGTTCGGGACAATTTCAGGCAGCATAACCGGCGACGACAACATCGCCCTTGGCAAGGACGTTGACGTCCTGATACTTTCGATCCCTTACGAGTTCATCGACGACACTTGCGGCAAGCTGGCCGGCAAGATCCGCGACGACTGCGTCGTGGTGTCGCCAATAGTGCCCATGACAAGGACCGATGCCGGTTTTGTCTATATACCGCTGGAGCAGGGCAAAAAGCAGGCGGCGGAAATGGTCGCCGACAAGCTGCAGCCAAGATCAAGGGTCGTCTCTGCCTTTCATACAATATCTGAAGTAAAGCTAAAGAATGTCAGCCAGAGCCTCGATGCCGATACATTCATCTGCGGCGATGACCAGGCTGCCGTCTCGAAATTAACCGAGCTTGTTTTAGAGATCTCTGGCTTGCGCCCGGTCTATCTAGGCCCGCTAGCCCTTACGTACCAGGCTGAAATCCTAACTCCGATGCTCCTGAACGCGGCAAAGAGAAACAAGTTGAAGAACCCCGGCGTCAAGCTGATCTGAGCGGGTTCTGTTGACTTCTCGGCTCATGACGCCCAAAAGTCAACTTGCCTGCATCGATTCTGAGGATTGTTGGATCACGCTCCACGTTCCCATTCATTGTTTCATCTGCAAGCCCTTTTGAACACTGGAACACTTCAGCAGCGCCTTTTTTGCAATGTTCATCGCGGCAGCAACTGCATCTCGGTCCATCCATCTTTTACCACAGAGCGGGTATTCTCTGAGCGCAAACATTATCAGCAATACCTGCCCCTACACATGCGGGCATGAGGTGGAGGGAGGAGATCGGCGGCGCAAAGAGAGGGAGGAACTGGATGTCTGCAATGGGCGTCTTGTTCATGGTGAGTGCAGGGATCATCCTGATCAGAAACTTTGTGCTCTTTTACATCGACCATTCCGCGGGCTTGGTCGGCGATCCCGGTCAACTATTCCTCGACAACTTTGTCAACAGTCAGGTGACGAATGAAAAATTTGCGATTGCAATGATTGCTATAGGAGGCTTTTTGCTCTACTGGGGATTTTTCAGGAAAAAAGAGGATTATGGACCGCCGGATGAGCACGAATGGCGTAGGATGAACCGCTAGGGCATCTAAATCTAATATTTTCAAGAGCTATATTCAAAATAAAAACGAAGTTTATGATAAAGTTAGAAAAAATTATAGTACAAAACCCAAATAAAGTGTAATTAGCAAAGTTAATGTCAGGGAAGGGACGTAAAAGAAACAAAAGTGGAGCAAGAGGCGCAACAATGAGCAGGAAAGCAAAGGTAAAGAGCAGATCTGCAGTCAAGCTGAAGGGAAAGTTGCCTGCCAGAAAGGCAACAAAGCGCAAGCCAAAGACGCACAAGGTGCGCACCACGATAAGGTCAAAAAGCTCTGGCAAGAAGATTGTTAGGATAATGGGCCAAGGCCAATTCGCGGTGGACGCTCGAACGCTCAAAAAGCTTAGTGACATTGACACCGAAATTGTCGAGCTGGTCCGCGCCGAGCGCTCTGACGACTTTGAGTTCAAGAAAAAACTAACAGAGCTGAATGATACTGTGATGAAAAACGGCAGGCCCGTAGACTCGAGAGAAATAATCAAGTCGGACATCATTCTTCCTAGTGCAGATCTCTCGATAGACGAAGCAAAGAGGCTATTCATGGGAGAGGGCGTAATCCCTGAAATATAGCAAATGGTCTATTTTCATCAGAAAAAATCCAAGAACTTCCCAAGTATTGATTTCAACTAAGGTATAATTGGAAGAACAATTTCTGAAACAGTTCCATTTCGTTAAGAAATCAATGACAGAGGGCAAACGGCATCTTGCTGACATCCTCCCGACGCTAAAGCATTCGAGGTTCCCCTGTGATCACTTGCCTCCTTTTGTCTGCCATCACCAGAGGTTCGAAGTATGTAAACGCATTCAGACGGTAAGTATTTCCTTACTTGAGAAATGATGCTGACCGAGTCAGCAATTGGGAACTGCTGGATTTATTAGCTGCACTCTGCCGTAAGATTGCCTGTGGATTTCTTGCAATTTCAGCAGCGAACGGCCCGCGGAATTTCAAGACAGGACTTGTAGAGGTTGTTGATCTGTTGGATAGCGTAGAGAGGCAAGATGCTCATCATTCAGGATGGAAGACGCTCATCATACTGAGTTGTCTTGGACTTATTGTAATGTTTGACGAGACGATGATACTGCCAGCCATCCCTGATTTCATTCGCGAGTTTGACATCTCATATAGCATGTCATCGTGGCTACTCTCTGCCTACATAATTGCGGCGGCTGTCATGACGCCAATTGGAGGCAGGCTTTCAGACATCTATGGTAAGAAAAAGATACTGCTCATAGTGATGGCAGTTTACACTATAGGCATCATTGCAGGACGGTTTGCCACGAACTTTGAATTCATGCTCATGGCAAGAGCATCGCAGGGCGTTGGCATGGCCATGTTTCCTATTGCCTTTGGAATCATCAGAGAAGTGCTTCCAGAGAAAAAGCTAGCAATAGGCCAGACCATATTCAGTTCCACGTTTTCAGGCGGAGCCGTTATCGGTCTGCTGGGAGGCGCGACCATAATCCAGTACTTTGGGTGGCAAGCAACGTTCTTGGCGATACTTCCAGCGGCAATTGGGTTATGGTTTACAATAATAAAATTCATCCACGTGCCGAACTCGGCATCAAGTATTCCGCCTAGCGACAAGACAATTGACATAAAGGGGACTCTTGCACTTGCAGCTACAATAATCGCGTTTCTGGCAGGAGTCACATTCCTAGAAAGCCAAAGCGCGGGAGCATGGTACCAGGTCGCAGGCCTCTTTGCAGCATCCGGGGCATCGCTTGCAGCATTTGTCGCCATTGAGAAAAGAGCGCATTCGCCTTTACTTGATTTCAAGTTAATGGCCAACAAGAATTTCCTTCCGCCGACCATCATTCTCATGCTGACATTCATGTCAATTTTCATGGTATACTTGACGATCCCCGTCATGGTAAGAAGCCCAGAACCCTTGGGATTCGGCGGAGATGCAGTTGAAGCTGCCAGTGTCCAGCTTCCATTCATGATAGTATTGCTGGTCGGGACAATCATGTCAGGCTTTATCCTTAACAAGATCAAGAACACCAAGCTTACACTGATTGGCACTGCAATCAGCGCCATGGGATTCTTTATCCTGCTCATGTTCCATTCGACCGAAGTGATGGTTTCACTCGGGCTTACAATACTGGCGGCTGGGCTTTCGCTTTCGATCACCGGCGCATTTAATGTGATACTTCTTTCAGTGCCAATGCAAATGACTGGAATTGCCTTGGGAATGACACTTCTACTCAACCTAGTTGGAATGTCGGTGGGCCCGGCGTCTGCCGGAATATTGCAACAAACGTATCAAGGAACCGTACATGGAGTACCTGGACAATTCCCCGCGCCAGAGGCATACAACCTGATATTCCTTGTAGCTGCGCTGATTTCCCTGGCATCAGTTGTCTTAGCTTTGGCAGTAAGCAGGAGAAAAGCTGTTCCTGTGATAGCACGCGCAGGCGTGCCAAAAACTGATGAAAGGAGCTAGAACTATTTGTTTACGAAGTGCTCTAGCTTGTCCATTGCCTTTTCCAGCATCTCTTCCGGCGGCAAATAGACTATTCTGAAATGACCCGCGCCGTAGGTCGAGCCAAAGCCAGAGCCGTGCACTGTCAGGACGCCCGTGCTGTTCAATAAATCGATTACAAAGTGCTGGTCGTCCTTCCATTTGTTTCCAAAGCTGAGCTTTGGAAAGACATAGAATGCTCCACGCGGCACCTTGCACTGCATCCCCATGGCGTTGAGGCGTTTGACCACGTAATCGCGCCTTGACCTGAGTTTTTCGACCATCTTGGGGATATGTGTTTGCGGACCTCTGAGCGCTTGGACGGCAGCTATCTGCACCGGCAGGTTTGCAGCAATCCGCACGCGTGCAAGCTTGGGTATGTCTTCACGCAGACCTGCGAGCTTTTTCGAGTTGCTGTTCATGGCGATATAGCCGCAGCGCCACCCGCTCATCAGATACGCCTTTGAAAATCCGTTTAGCAAAATCACTGGGGCGTCCTTGGCAACCTTACCAATGCCTGTGAACTGGGAGTCAAAAACAATCTTGTCATATATCTCATCGCAAATGAGATAGAGATCGTGCTCTGTGGCAATGTCCACCAACTGCTGCAGGCTTTTTCTGTCAAATACCTCTCCAGTGGGGTTGTTTGGGCTAATGATGCACAGCGCCCGAGACCTTGGAGTTATCTTTGACCTTAAATCCTCGAGATCCGGTCTGCCGTCAGGATGCAATTTGAACTCTATTGGCTTGCCGCCGTAGAATTTGGCATACGACGAATACGGAGGGTAGTAGGGTCCCGGCATCAGCACTTCGCTGTTTGGATCGACTATGGACGCCATGGTCATGTCGAGTCCCTCAGACACGCCATTTGTGACAATGACATCGTCCTCTGTTACGTCCAGCCCTTTCTCGGACTCTTTCTCTACAATCGCCTGGCGGAGCTCTGGCAGTCCTTCAGAGTCGGTATAATAGTTCTCGTCGCGCATGACAGCGTCTACAAGGGCCCTTTTGATGTGGTCCGGAGTCTTGAAGTCAAACTTGACAGGGTCGCCTATATTGAGATAGATTATCTCCTTGCCAGATGCCTTGTATTTTCGCGCATAGGCGGCAATATCGCGGATTGCGTACTCGACGCCATGAGTCCTGTCAGATACTTTCAAGCCAGACACCTACTTGGCAGTCTTACCGAGATAAAATGTTATGTCCGATACAGTCTTACGTCAACTACCCATGAACAAATCCGCGGGCTTCTTCTTCCTGCTTCTTTGACTGCTGCATTGCAATCTCTACTGCAAGCGTGACTTCCCGCAGTTCCGGCGGTAGTAGCAGAAGATCTAAAAGCTTCATCAATCTATTCTGCAAATGATTGATGGCGAAGTTGTCTACTCTCCTGTCAAGCAATCTAGCTGTACACAGACGCCTGCAGCCGTCAAGTGTCTGCTCCAGTACAAGCTCCTGCTCTTCCGTTGTTGGGTACAGGCGGAACTTGTAGCTGAGCACGGCAGACATCATTTTTAAGATTGACATTTAACTTTAGGAGCACGCAAGTGAGAGGGTAAGAGGAGAGGGCATGCAAAAGGCTCGCTTTTACCCCCGACGTCCAAAGAACACGGGTTTCCCGCTCGCCATATGACAAGACCTCGGCAATAAATTTAAAGCCTGTCTTGAACGTCTGCATCCTACAGATGGTTGCCAATTATGACGAGGTAATGAAACTCGCTCTTGAGAGGGGATTCTACTTTCCCAGTTGTGAAATTTACTCCGATGCCCCGGCAGGCTTTTGGGAATACGGGCCAACAGGCGTTAACATGAAGAACAAGTTTGTCGAACTGTGGCGGCGCGAGCTGGTAAGACGTGACGGCATGATGGAGATCGACGGCTGCCAGATAATGAGCAAGAGCGTATTTGTAGCGTCCGGCCACATCGGCAACTTTACCGATCCTATCGTAAAATGCACAAAGTGCAGCTCTACCTTCCGCGCTGACCGATTCATTACTGAAAAAACCGGCGAGAGTGTGCCGGAAAGGATGGCGGACGAAGAGATCAGTGCCTTGATAAAAAAACACAACCTGCGCTGCCCAAACTGCAAGGGAGAATTTGATAGTGTAAGCCGGTTCAACATGATGTTTAGAGTTGGTATTGGCCCAGCTGCTGAGGAAGCATACCTGCGCCCGGAAACATGCCAGACGATCTTTGTGGACTTTGCCCGAGTCTTCAAGACCATGCGCGGCCGGCTGCCACTTGGGATCGCTCAGGTGGGCAAAAGCTTTCGCAACGAAATTGCGCCAAGGCAGAGCTTGCTGCGCTTAAGGGAGTTCTATCAGGCCGAAATCGAAGTGTTCTGCAACCCAAAGAGGTTGAACGAAATGCCCAAGTTCGATGAGGTAAAAAATACCATACTGCGAATTTCGTCGCATGACGGTTCCTCCCTTACCGAAACGACGGCAGAAGAGGCGATCAACAAAGGCCTGATACCTAACAAGCTTGTTGCCTACTACCTTGCGCTCCTGATAGAGTTCTATGCCAAGACGGGCATTGATGTAAAGCGCAGCCGATTCCGTCGACTGTCTGACGAGGAGAAGGCGTTCTACGCGTCTGTCGCGTTTGACTTTGAGGTGGAAACCAGCATAGGGTGGCTAGAGCTTGTCGCCTGCAACTATCGTTCCGACTATGACCTGAAGGGGCACGGAATGACAAGCAAGCAGAACCTTGAAGTCGTCGATCCCGCCGACCAGACCAAAGTCTTGCCGCATGTATTTGAGCTATCGATGGGAATCGACAGGAGCATCTATACCATCCTGGAGCACTGCTATTATGAAGACGAGCAGCATGATGACAGGGTAGTCCTGCGACTAAAACCGTACCTTGCACCCGTGCTGGTGGGCATACTGCCGCTCATGACAAAGGATGGGCTAGACCAGAAGGCGCGCAAGATTCATTCTGATCTAAAGTACGACTTTGACACTTTTTACGACGAGTCCGGATCAATCGGCCGCCGGTATCGCAGGCTGGAAGAGGTGGGTGCTCCGTTTGCCATAACCATAGACCAAACCACTATGCAGGACGACACTGTGACTGTCCGGCACCGCGACACGATGCAGCAAGAAAGGGTAAAGACAACAGAGCTTCGTCAGTACCTGCAGAACGCCCTGACAGCAAGAAATTAAACCTGCGAACGCAAAGAAATGGCGTGAAGGGCAGAAAGGAGGTGGCTTCAGACGATGAACTGCCTCTGGAAAAGTGGCTAGTGGCCTACCGGAACCCAAATTCAAAAAAACATCCCGGCGGCTCTGTCTTTATGCGCCAGTTTTACGCGCCCGGATATTATGAAGCCTATGACACTGTCCTGACACACGCCGAAAAGATGAACCTTGAGGTGCTCTGGTTCCGTGAAAAAAGGTCGTGCGAGCCGTTTCTCAATCGAGACTTTCCCGACCTCGAAGCAGTGTGCATCTACTGCAACAAAAAATTCAACCACTCCGAGCCTGTGCCCTGCAGCTACGATGGCTGCGGTTTTGAATTCTGCTCAAGGGAGTGCATGGCAGAGCATCGCGCAATGAAACATCGGGTCTAGCTAGGCTGAGTTGCGTTCATTATCCTGTTGTTCCCAAACACGTTTGACTGGCTTGTCTCGTCAGACTCTATCGCTACATCGTTGCCCGCCAAGATGTTGCCTGTAATAGTGTTGTCGATTGAAGAGCCAGTGAGCATTATCCCTTCCTCGCTACCAGTCACGGTATTGTTGCCGACTGTATTGCCCGTGCTGTTGTTTCTGAGGTAGATACCAAACTTTTCATTGTAACTGAGGTCGTTGCCTGAAACATTGGTAGAGTTGGTATGCGAGAACAGCTTTATCCCTGTCTCTGCATTGTGCTCAATGCTGTTGCTTTCGATGAGCACTCTGCCCGTGCATTCAGTACAGATCACGCCCTCATAGCCATTATCGTGTATGTGGTTGCCGTTGATAACAAAGTTGTTCGATCCTGACCGAATATCTATCCCTGATCTGGTGTTGCCATAGATCTCGTTGCCAGTGATCTGGAAATTGCTGCTGTTCCTCGCATAGATT